>NZ_JAUBPN010000004.1:0-74252 GCF_036700745.1 Microcoleus sp. S36a_B3
ATAAGCTCTACATTTTGTGAAGTGTTATTTTTTGGCGCTCGCACTATAAATTTACCATACCCTAATTCAGCAACGCCTTCTAGCGAACAAGCGATTCGGATGAGCGTGATATTTCGTCGCGTGACCACTTGCTTTCGTTCTGAATGGGGGCGAGATTTATTTGCGGCGGTTCGTTCAGTTGTGAATACTGGTAAAAGGCAGGGCTTAACTGCTTATCAAGCTATTCAACAAGCCCTCTCTATTCATGGCTCCCTTTTTTCCCCTAGTTGAGCAATTATAAACATAGTTAACGGCTGCAAATAGTCGCTCTGATTCCTGAATTGTCTAGAATTTTTTATTTTGAGTGAAAGTATCTAGTTTTAAATTGCCGAATTGCCACATTGCACGATTATAGACAATCCCAAAAATAGTCTGTTCCGGCTCATTGTTAAGTCGCTGCATTGCCACCATTTCTGCTAAACACTGCCCCCAACCTTCATCAAAGGTGCTTTCTTTCTTGGCTTCTACTAATATGAAATAGGGTTTGTCAAAAACTACTGTGTCCAGAGGAGAACGTTTGGCTAAGATATAATCGCGAATTCCTGACAAGTTATCGTCATAAGTAGTAAGACACTATTAATTACACAAAACTCTGGGCTAGAAGCCTTGTCTAGTAAAGAATCAGCAAAAAATTAGTGTGTAATTAATTCTGTCCAATTACTTATATTAAGGTTTGGTGACTCCAAATCAGAAACTTTGTTCGATAACTTTTCCAGACTTCTTTTAAAAGGGGATAAATGATATTTTCACAAATGGCAATTTCAGAGTTTTCAAAGACTCCTTCGTTAAAAATCAAGCCCTAATTCATTGCAAAAAATAGCACTGACTGCTAATTCTGTTTCGACAATAAAGCGATCGCGCTGATATTTGATGGGGAATGCTTTAGCAACTGTGCTAATAGTTTTGTAACTGCTAAAAAGCATTCTTGACCTCTGATTTTAGATAAAATTATACCAATTTAAAAAATCCTTGCTACAAGGCTCTAGGCTGAGTTTATTTACTTAAATATTGTCGCTAGAAACCCAACTCTTCATTTAACCTAAATCGAAAATATGTAGGTTGGGTTGAGGGTAAGAAACTCAACTCTTCATTTAACACAAGATGTTGGGTTGAGCGATAGCGAAACCAAACCTACTGTATCTTTGAAATAGGAATAGTCCGACCTGTAGTCTTGATATAAATAATTTTTGTTTTAGCATCCTGTACAAGGCTGGGAGTTGCAAAAAAGTTTCGTCATAGTCTACATAGTCTAAAGATTCTACAGAGCTAACCGCGTAGCAATCACAGCGAATACCTAAGCGATCGCATTTGCCAATGATATAAAAATTATCGCCGTCCATTGCCGTTCTCAAGCCTAAGTTGTATCTGTAGCCGTCAAACTGTCCACTGGTAAGGTGCTGATAGCCGACAAATTGTGAAAAAAGACTGAAAACCGCGATCGCCAAAGCTAGCACAGACAACCCAATTGCAGCCCAGGTAGTAGAGGAATTTGTCTTGTTCGTTGCTTCATACAATGGAACAACCATGAGAATCAACACCACCAGCAAAATTATGCCAGTCAGTGGCATATCTCCATGATTGTAAAAAAGCACTGCCCAGTAAAAAACAGTGATCTTGTCGATTGGCCTATCATTTTCCAAATCGCCTTGCAAATTAGCTGGTTCCCCTCCTAAAAACCTAGATATGCTAATCAACACTGCCAGTACCAGAGCACCAATACCAAGCAAGATTCTCCAATTTCGACAGCCAGTTTTTGTAATCATTTTTTATTTTTATACTGGATTATAGTAGATTCTACGGTTGGCCATATATTGGTATCAACTACTAATTTAGATGCTGAGCGATCGTGTTTTCGAGTTTTTCGGCAATGCCTTCTATCCAGTTTTCGTCTTGTTTGGTGTAGCTGCGGGGCGCATTAGCACCTAAGATTAACACGCCTTGGCTGCCGATCGGCTGACAGATGACTCCTTGGGTATTTTCTGGTAAGTAGTCAAATTCAATTTTGCCGGGATAAATATCGAGCTTTACTAAATAAATTGGTTTGTTTTTGTCGATCGCTCGCTGCAATATTGGCCCTGGCTTGACTTCGGGATTGATGCCTAAAATGCCGCGCCGCAATAAAACTTTTCCTCGATACACAATGACGATCGCCCTTGTGGCGGTATTTGTCAACAGCAAACGCGACGCCCAGGCTAATTCTAGCTTGAGGGCATCGGGTAAATCCGGCGCAAACTCGAAGCCTTCAGAGCCGATTAGCTGTACCGAATCGGGCGATCGCGCTTGCACCTGCTGCCACAGCAAGCCTGTTAAAATCAGCAGGGCGCTGATAATTACTCCCAAAGCGTCCGATCGAGCTTGAGAGTCTGTAATCTGCTCTGTTAGCAAGCGGTTTACCATCAGCAGCGTACCTGACAATCCTCCTGCAACTAAGGGCAATTGCCGCAAAACTTTATTTGGATCGGATTTAGTCATTAGTTATTGGTTATTGGTTATTAGTTATTGGTTATTAGTTATTGGTTATTGGTTATTGGTTATTGGTTATTGGTTATTGGTTATTGGTTATTGGTCATTAGTTATTAGTTATTGGTTATTGTTAACTGTTGACTGTTGACTGTTGACTGTTGACTGTTGACTGTTGACTGTTGACTGTTGACTGTTGACTGTTGACTGTTGACTAATAACTACTTCTTTCCTGCCAACTGCCAACTAACAACTGCCAACTAACAACTGCCAACTGCCAACTGCCAACTAACAACTAGCAACTGCCAACTAACAACTGCCAACTAACAACTGCCAACTAACAACTAGCAACTGCCAACTAACAACTGCCAACTAACACCTGCCAACTAACACCTGCCAACTAACACCTGCCAACTGCCAACTGCCAACTGCCAACTGCCAACTGCCAACTAACTTTACCCAACTTCCCCTGGTTCAACAATTCGCTGGAACAAATAACCCGTTCCCCGCGCCGTTAAAATTAATTCGGGATTGCTGGGGTCGTCTTCCAACTTTGCTCGGAGCCGGGAGATGTGAACGTCCACTACGCGGGTATCTACGTGGCGTTCTGGGGTGTATCCCCAAACTTCCTGCAAAATTTCCGATCGCGAAAAAGGCTCTCCAGAACGGCTCACTAGCAGCTCTAACAGGCTGAATTCCATGCCTGTGAGCCGAATTCGCTCGTCGCCTTTGTAAACTTGGCGCTTGTTGGTATCAATCCTAATATTCGTGACTTGAATGACTCCAGAGCTGGGAATTCCCGAGGAGCCGTTTTTGTCAACTCTCCGCAGTACCGAACGGATGCGGGCTTCTAGTTCTTTGGGAGAGAAAGGTTTGACGACGTAATCGTCTGCGCCTAATTCTAAACCGGTGATGCGATCGGCTACGTCTCCCAAAGCGGTTAGCATGATGATGGGTACGTCTGATTCTTTACGCAACTCCTGACAGACGCCGTAACCGTCTAGCTTCGGCATCATCACGTCCAAAACCACTAAGTCTGGTTCGCTGTTGCGAAATGTTTCGAGAGCTTCTTCGCCGTCAGCAGCGGTGACGACATCGTAGCCAATCATCGAAAGGCGAGTCTCCAGAATGCGCCGGATACTGGCTTCGTCATCGACTACCAGAATTTTTTCTTTATGGTTTTCCAATTTACCGAGCACTCCTTAAGTTACATTTCAGATAATGTTAATTTTTTGTACCCTATCATAGAAGCTACAGATTGAATCATTGGTGGCGATCGATCTGAAAGCTTTATAATTGCTTTAACTCAGATTTTTCTAAATGTTAGGGTGACTATTTATCATCATAAACAATGGCTAAGCCTCGAATACAATATATTTGTCGGGAATGCGGGTATGATTCACCACAATATTTTGGCAGGTGTCCTAGCTGTCACAAGTGGGATTCTTTTGACGAGCAGTTGGAACAACCTACTGCTGGTGGCTCGCGGGCTGGTTTAACTGGGGTGACAACTAAGACGGTGGGCGGTTCGCCTCCTGATAAGTCGAAGGGTCAACCGAGAGCATCTTTTAGATTATCGCAGATTGCTGACCAAACTCAGTCTCGCTGGCCTTCTGGTTACGGGGAGCTCGATCGAGTTTTGGGAGGCGGGATTGTTCCGGGTTCCCTGGTGTTGATTGGCGGGGAACCGGGTATCGGGAAATCGACGCTGCTTTTACAGGTGGCGAATATGTTGGCGCGCAAGGATCGGATACTGTATGTCAGTGCGGAGGAGTCTGGCCAACAGGTGAAATTGCGATCGCAGCGTTTGGGTGTAGCTAATCCGGTTGATTTGTCAAGCAACGGCGGACATAAATCTGGCAGCAACGGGGAAGTTAAAGCGGATTCCGAGGACAAGTCAGCGGAGAATTTCTACTTGCTTCCTGAGACGGATTTAGAAGTAGTTTTGCGGGAGTTGGAATCGCTCAAACCGAATGTGGCGGTGATTGACAGCATCCAAACTATTTATTTTGCTAGTTTAACATCGGCTCCGGGTTCGGTGGCTCAGGTGCGGGAATGTACGTCGGCTTTGATGCAGGTGGCGAAGAGGGAAAATATTACTTTATTTATTGTCGGTCACGTTACTAAGGATGGAGGTTTGGCGGGGCCGAGGGTGTTGGAACATTTGGTAGATACTGTACTTTATTTTGAGGGCGATCGCTTTGCTTCTCACCGGCTTTTGCGATCGATGAAAAACCGTTTTGGCGCGACTCACGAAATCGGTGTTTTTGAAATGGTAGCAGAGGGTTTGCGAGAAGTAGACAATCCGTCGGAGTTATTTTTAGGTAATAAAGATGAATTTTCTCCCGGTACTTCTACGACGGTTGCTTGTGAAGGAACTCGACCGATTTTAGTAGAAATTCAAGCGTTAGTTAGTCCTGCGAGTTTTGGTTCGCCGCGCCGCTCTACTACGGGTGTTGATAATAGTAGATTGCAGCAAATTTTAGCTGTTTTGGAGAAAAGAGTGGGGATTCCTTTGTCTAAATTGGATACTATTGTAGCTTCGGTGGGCGGGTTGAAGGTGGAGGAACCGGCGTCGGATTTGGCAGTTGCGATCGCGGTTGTGGCCAGTTTTCGCGATCGGGTAATTGATGCGCGCACAGTTTTGCTGGGAGAAGTGGGTTTGGGAGGACAGGTGCGGCCGGTTTCTCAGTTAGAATTGCGACTGAGGGAGGCGGCTAAGTTGGGGTTCAAAAGGGCGATCGTTCCGAAGAATCAACCGGTGCCAGAGTTGGGGATGGAAATTATTCCGGTGGCGAGAGTAATCGATGCAATTATTGCCGCAATTCCGGCTACTCCGGCTCAGTTGCAGTCAGATGATATGGAGTTGCCGCCTGTGGATTTGGAGGAAGAGGATTTATCAAATTGAGTTAGAATGGTGATGTTGTCAATTGAGATTAAGGAGGCAAAAATTATGTATCAAGTAGACATTATTGAGGCAAAAGAAAAACTGCTTGAATTAATTGAAGCGGCGATGAGAGGTGAAGAAGTTGCCATTAGTAAAGATAACCAGCCTGTTGTAAAATTGGTAGGGATACCGCCAGCTAATAAGAAGCGGTGGCCATCCAAAGCTGGGAGTGCTAAAGGCATGGTTTGGATGTCTGATGATTTTGACGAACCGCTAGAAGAATTTAAGGAGTACATGGAATGAGGTTGTTGTTGGACACTCATACTTTTATTTGGTATGTCACGGACAACCCTAGACTTAGCGCCAATGTCAAACTGCTAATTGAAGATGAAAATAACGAGAAGCTAGTCAGTATAGCTAGCATCTGGGAAATGGCAATTAAGCACAGCATAGGCAGGCTAAACTTTAGTCTGCCTTTTATGGAGTTTGTCAGACAGCAACTCAGTGTTAGCAATATCGGGCTACTGGAGATTAATCTCAACCACATTGAGGTTGTGGCTTCACTGCCTTTGCATCACCGCGATCCATTTGACAGGCTGATAATTGCTCAATCAATGTCGGAACAGATACCGGTTTTGAGCGTTGATGCTATTTTTGATGCTTATGCGATCGCACGACTGTGGTGAATTAAGTTAGTGCAAAAATAAAGAGGCAAAAAGGAGGTAATAGCAACGTGAGCGTTAGATTATATCCCCATGCTCAAGCACGATTGATTGAGCGAGGTGCAACTGAGGCAGAAATAATTGCTACTGTAGAAAGTGGTACAACTTTTCCGGCTCAATTTGGCAGAAGCGGATTTAGGCGCAACTTTTCCTTCAATGCTGAGTGGCAGGGAAAAGTTTATGCTATGAAGAAAGTGCAGGATCGCAGCGTCAGAAGGCGAAGACTGGATAATTATCACTGTAATTGTCAAATTCTTTGGAGCAGGAGGTTCCCGTGAAACTGACTTACGATCCGAGATACAACGTAGCTTATATATACCTGCAAGAAAAAACCACACAGGTAGAAACTATCCAGGTTAGCGAGCAAATGAATGTAGATATTGCCCCAGACGGTACTATTTATGGGATTGAATTACTCAATGCCAATCAACAATTAGGGGCAGATAGTCAAGGAAAACTGATTGTTGTCAACGAAGCTTTAGGAGAATCAGCAGAGATTCAGCTTGCACTTTAATGGCATTGAAAACAATCAGTAAAAATGTGGTTGCTGGATGAATGCTAGGAGTAATATCAAATGATTCAAACTAACTGGCAATGCGTACACACCCTTCACGGACATTCATGTTCGGTAACTTCTGTTGTCATCACTCCAGACGGACAGACTGTAGTTAGCGGAAGTTCTGATAGCACAATTAAGCTGTGGAACCTCAACACAGGGCAAGAACTTCACACTTTATCAGGACATTCACAAGGGGTTACATCCATTGCCCTCGCCCCTGATGGAGAAACTCTTGCTAGCGGCAGCAAGGACAAAACTATCAAGCTTTGGAATCTCAGCACTAAAGAGGAAATTTACACCATCACCGGACATTCAGACATAATTACTTCTGTAGTTATCAGCCCCGACGGGAAGACTCTGGCAAGTGCCAGTGAAGACACAACTATCAAACTTTGGAACCTTAGAAATGGAGAAGAAATTCGGACTTTAAAGTGGCCAGTCGAAGTATATTATGGTTTTGATATTTTATTCAGTTTTGACGGACAGATTCTACTCAGTAGTAATGCAGATGATTGTGTTTCTCTAAGTGCAGTAGCTTTTAATTTAATCACAGGAGATGAAATCTGGACAAAGAATTGGCAGGAGGGTATGGACTCTGTTTTTGCCCTGGCTGTCCGCCCTGATGGAGCAACTTTTGCTACCTTAGACTGTGCCGGAACTATCAAGTTGTGGAATCTTGATACAGGAACAGAAATTTATACTCTTGCGGAAAATTCAATGGGAAGCTTCTGCTTAGCTGTTAGCCGTGATGGTAAAATTATCGCAACTGGTGGAAGCGATTGTGAGAACGCAGATTATGATAGCGAACCCGGAACGATCGAACTTTGGAATCTAGAGGCTAGAGAGAAGATTTGCACTCTTTTAGGACACACATGGGGAGTTTACTCTGTGGCTTTTAGCCCGGATGGGCAGACTCTTGTTAGTGGCAGTGATGACAAAACTATCAAGATTTGGCAAAGAGATTTATAATCGTGGGAGTTTTTTTATAACTCAAGGAATTAGAAAGTAAATCACAAACTGAATAATGTTGTAAAAAAATTGACCTAAAAATTATGAAAGCATACGAGTTTCCCGCAAAAGTCACAGATGAAGGGAAAATAGAATTTCCCGATACTATCTTAAAATACTTGACAGCTAACCAAGAAGTCAGAGTTATTGTTTTGGTGCAAGAACCAACAAACTCCGAAGCCGATGAAGTAGAGGAAAAAAAAGATTGGCATCGTCTTGCCGCCCAACAATTTTTTGCCGATTTCAGCGAAGCAGACGCAATTTACGATGAGGAGTGAGCTATGACTAATTATCAGTTTGGAGAATTAGTTATAGTCGCATTCATCTTTGCAGGTACAACCGAAACTAAACGCCGTCCTGGTTTGATACTGTTGGACACGGGAGATGAAGACACGATCGTTGCTAAAATAACCAGTCAAATCCCTCGTACAACCTTTGATGTCGAAATTCAGGAATGGCAACAAGCAGGATTAAAGCGACCTTCAGTGGTTCGCTTACATAAACTGAACACATTACAAAAAAGTTTAGTGGAAAGGAGACTGGGAATATTAACCCCAGATGATTTGGCGCAAGTGCGAGATAGAGTCAAACAAATCTGGTCTTTTCTTTGATGAACATACAAGCTTGCAAGCTTCTTCACCCCAACATGAACAAGTCAAAAAGACGTAAAAATCAGTGGTCAAATGAACTCAACGACATCATTAGAGGCGCATCTGGCGGCTTTTTGTTCGGAATTCCCCTGCTTTATACGATGGAGGTTTGGTGGATCGGTTCGCACAGTAAACCAGCAGAAATGTCGATCGCCATTGCAACTACTTTTATCGCCGTTTTCTTGCTGGTTCGTACTGAAGGTTTTCGCAAAACTAAGGACATCTGCTGGCGAGATGCTGCAATGGATACCGTAGAAGCGATCGCAATTGGGATTGTCTGCGCCGCTGCGATCCTGTTTTTGCTCAAAGAAATTAGGCTGGAGACTCCGCTGCAAGAAACTTTGGGGAAAATCATCTTTGAAGGCTTGCCGTTTGCTTTGGGAGTGGCACTAGCAAGGGGTTTCTTGAGCGGCGATCGCTATCAAAGCTCCGACGGCGACAGCGAACCTACAATTAATCCAACTGTAGCAGATATCGGCGCTACTTTAATCGGCGCTACAATTATTGCTTTCAACATCGCCCCAACCGACGAAGTTCCCATGTTAGCGGCAGCTATTTCGCCACCTTGGCAATTAGCAATTATCGCCGCTTCGCTGCTAATTTCCTACGGTATTGTATTTGTAGCAGGCTTTACTTATCAAGAAAAGCGCCAACAACAACAAGGGATTTTTCAGCGTCCCCTCAGCGAAACTGTAATGGCGTATTTAGTATCGCTGGCTGCTTCTGCATTTATGCTGTTTTTCTTCCAAAAACTCAACTTTGACGATCCGTGGTCGATTTGGTTGAGCTATACGTTAGTATTGGGATTGCCGGCGACAATTGGCGGCGCGGCGGGGAGGTTAACGGTATGAGTGAAAAAGATAACGAACAGCAACAAAAAAGAAATCCTGCTGAATGGGTGACATTTGCGATCGCCTGTTTCATCCTTTCTGGCCTCACCGGACTCGTACTCTACAACTGGGCGACTAAAGAACAGAAACCTCCGGTGATTTCTGTCACTCGCAATGCACCAATTCGCGAAACCCAAGGGCAATTTTACGTGCCGTTTACAGTGACTAACACGGGCGGCGAAACGGCTGAATCAGTGCAAATTATTGCGGAACTACGAGTCAACGGTGAAGTGTTGGAATCCGGCGACCAACAAATTGACTTTTTGTCAAGCGGCGAAACTCAAGCAGGAGCTTTTATTTTCAGCCGCAACCCCAGTCAAGGTGAATTGATCGTGCGATCGAGCAGCTACAAACTGCCTTAAAACAGATAAAACTCGGCGGCTAAAACCTTTTTACCTCTACCTCTGTGAACTCTTCCTCTTCCTTCGCGCCCTTCGCGTCTTCGCGGTTCGTTCAATCTAAAAACCCCTTGCGCGTCGGCATTTATTGATATATTCCGCGCAGGCGCGATTTCAATCGCCGCTTTGGAAGTGCCATCGCCCTACTGCTTCACTTGATTATTTTCCCACTTCCAAACACAGCTAGAAATCAAATTTGTACAGATATGAGCCGTAATTGGCACTAACAAATTCCCAGTCACTAAAACACTGTAACCTAACAGCAATCCCACCGCCGTCGCCCAAACAGCATAAGGCCATTGATCCGTGCCTCCTAAGTGCAGAATGCCGAAGCAAAAACTTGATAAAATTAAACCAGTAAAATTCATTCCCAAGGCAGAAAGCATCACGCCTCGAAATAACAATTCTTCGCTCAGTCCCGGTAGCAGTCCCAGCCAAATTAAATCCGGCCAAAATAGGGGTTTGAGCACTACTTCTAAGTAAACGTCAGCACTCCGGCGATAACCGGGCCAAAGGCGATAAACGATCGCGCTACCGCCTGTAATTGCCAGTCCGATCGCACATCCTGCGAGCAAATCCATTACGTTCAATTTGACTGGCAAAAGCGATACCGATCCAAATAGCAACCACACTTTAGCTACCGCCAGCAACATAATGGCTGTTACACCCATTGCTACTAAAACTTGGGTGCGCGTTAAGGGTTCAATTTCAGGATTTTCGGGAATTTTTTCTGCCACTTAATCAATTTTAGATTATGGATTACAGATTTGAGATTTGTTGAGCTGAGTCAGACAAACAATGCAGGGGGGAAATGTCTGCACCCAAGGAAGTTGGAGTGATGCCGGCTCGTAAAGCGACCAAGACTCCGATCGCCTCTAAATATGAGTTTACCTGCAAAGCTTTGATTCCGAGTTTTTCTGGGGGAACTTGCATCTGGGTTTTGTTGTCGCCCACAGCGATAATTTGTACCGACGATCGCCCGCTCAAACTCAGGATAGCACTGCCGCCGCACGCTGTGGCTGGTATGACCACCGCATCGACTCGATCGGCAGTAATCGATAATTGACTCCCTAGAGCGCTTTCTGGCCCGACAAATTGGGGAGCTTTGCCCAGACCGGCAAGCACGCAAGGTAAAAAAGTATACCCGATTTCTTCAGCAGCCGATCGCGGGGAAAGCTGGGGATCGAGGGGAAGCGCAGACAGCGCCGGGGCGTGGGCGCAGGGAATTTTAAAAGTTCTGACGATCAGGTGGCTGATGACAGCTTCCGCGCCGGCGAGGGGGTCAACTCCTTTGCCGCGGCGGTAGTTTTCGAGGGCGACGCTACCTTCATCGTCGGGAAATCTCGCCACAACGGCGATCGCCTCGACTTTTGCTTGTCGGATCAATTTTTCGGCGGCGCGCAATAAACTGTCGGGATTGCCGATTGTCCCCCAGGATGCCCCTGATTCTGAAATACGCAATTCTACTTCCAGGGGGCGATCGGTTAAAACACAATCAGTTATATTCAAGCCCAATGTAGCTCTCGCTGCATCAGCCGCTTGTAAGTGGCGCAACTGCAAGTCTGGTTCGATCGCGGAATCTAGGATTAAGCCGATGCGATTTTGATGTACTGGTTGCAACCCCCAGCATCCTGCTGCAAACTTGTCAAGGGCGTAACCTTCCACGTAGAGAGCGTTAGGTATCGGCCAATACAGTTGAGCGCCGTTGAGGACGTTGGGGTGAGTAATCAGCGTATCTGAAACTTGGGCGATCGCCCTAGCCACCGGCAGCGCATCTCCTGCAAAGCCACCAATCGAGGCTCCAACGCCTGTGGGGACTATCAAAACCACTGTTAAAGGGGGGGAGTTCACGCTGCTACGGGGGATGATTCCACGAGCACGTAGCCTTCTATCACAGCTTTTTGCCGATCGACATCCACATCTGTGACAGCCCAGCGCAGCGGTTCGCCGTGCTTTTGCAGTTCAATTTCAATCGCCGAGTGCAGTTCTTCGGCGGTATCGTGGAGGTCAACTTCTGCGGAAATGAAATGGGTGGTCATAGGGCGATCCATAATAGGTTTACCGCGATCGATATTTATGTCAATTTTAGTTTATTTCTAGGATTGGCCAAACTGCCGAGCGTACACAATATCTTCTTTTTCTGTTTCTATCTTCAAGTTCGATCGGGGAAAAGAAACGCACAGTAACACATAACCTTCGGTCTGAAGTTCGGGACTAACGCCCATGCAATCAACTTGCTTAAGTTGACCCTCAATAACTTTAGCAGCGCAAGTAGTACAAACCCCCGAATTACAAGAGTTCGGCAAATCAATCCCCGCGGCGAGCGCAGTTTGCAAAATTGGTTGATCTTCCGGTACTTCTACGGTATAGGTGCTGCCTTGGTGAAGTAATTCAACGGTGTAAGTTTGAGACATATTTCGATTATTGGTTTTAATTCCCAATTGGAATCTAGGGTAGATTTACAAACAAATCAATCAGTATTTTACCGCTGTTGGTGATTCTGTGCAAGTTTACAACTACATTGTTTATTGCTAATAATTTTCATTAATTGTCTGAATGGGCGATCGCGTCTCGCCCCGCAAGCTACGGCATTTTGTCAAGCATTTTTTCACAAACAATCGCAAACAGCACCGGCGAACTCTGCCAGAAAGCAGTTAAATATAACTAATTAACCCATATTTGCCATCAACCCAACAACTCATCAACAGCAACACTAAAACCCGGTAGAACTAACTGAGTGCTGATTGTAGAACCCAAGTTAAAAGCTAACTTTTGAGATTGAATCACAATCATTATCCAGCGACTCTCAGGAAAAACAATCCAAACTTCCAAACAACCAGAATCTAAATACTCTTGTGCTTTCAGAAAAACATCTTCCGCCACATCAGTAGGAGAAACAATTTCCGCAATTAACAGCGGACTTTGAGGAAAAGTAGGAACATCGCCATATTCAGCAACAAGTTCAGCCGTCAAATAAGCAACATCTGGGCGACGCACTCGCCTGTCAGTGCGACAAGGAACTTCCGTATAGACTTCGCCACCTTGTCCGCTAGATACCTTGTAACTTCTCCAATAAAAATCCAGTCTAGATTGGATTCTACTGTGTTTTACTGTCCTACCATTTTTCTCTGCAATTTCCCCGTCCACCCATTCCATATCGTCCGGGGGATTAGCTATAAAGTCTTCTAGAGAAACATTTTCTGATAAAACGGGTGTCATTACCACAACCATTTACTCCTTATTGCAGAATTTACCAATTGTATTATAGACATCTTTAGGAATTGTTAATTGTTAATTGTTAATTGTTAATTGTTAATTGTTAATTGTTAATTGGTAATAAAAAATGGGTAATAAGTAATTGAAACTAACCAATTCCCAATTCCCAATTCCCAATTCCCAATTCCCCAATGCCCAATGCCCAATGCCCAATTCCCAATTCCCCAATACCCAATTCCCAATGCCCAATTCCCCAATTCCCAATGCCCAATGCCCAATTCCCCAATTCCCAATTCCCAATGCCCAATGCCCAATTCCCAATTCCCAATTCCCAATTCCCAATTCCCAATTCTCATTTACTCAATATTAATTTGATTGGGAGGCTTCGGTTGATTCTGCTTGTCATCCCTCAAAGTTTTGCGTCCCGAACTAGCATAATCCTTGTACAATTCCACAAACATCTTTGTCAACTGCTGCAAAGAAACTTCTTCACCATTAATTTGAGCTTTCATATAAGTTTTAAGCACTTCAATGTAAGCCAAACCGAGGGCAAGGGTGAGAGTTGCCGCCGTTGCACCGGAAATAGCACCGCCGACAACAGTACCAGCACCGGGAATCATTTTGATCAAATTAGTCACAATACTTCTACCCACAGCAGTAACCCCGCCAGCACCGCTAATCGCAGACAGCATCGCCGAAACAAACCCCTTATCAAAGGGCATTCCAAAAATCACCGTAATATTAGCAATCATTGCCGTTTGCATCGCCATCAAAATCGGCGCATCAGCAAACGGTACAGGAGTCGCACCGACAATTGCAGAACCGGCAACATAACCAGTTACATACTTAAATGCCATGTCAGATTTGAGCGAAACATTGGCAATTTGTTCTTTCACAAAAGCTTTTTTAGCGACTTCCGGCAGCAGTTGAAAAGTTGCATCTACTAACTTGTCTAAACCGTGAGATTTTACTGTATAATCCTCATCTATTTCTTCCGGTTCTGCCATGACTGGAATGATTTGACTGACTGGCAAATTCATGTGTTCCAGTTGCTTGAAAAACTCGCTGGGCTTTTTCGATGTAGTTTGAGTGAGCACTAAAATCACTGGTACATCTTTGACTTCCATTTCTTTTAGCCAGTTTTCCTCGACTGATTCTATTCTATTGGCGCTGTGATTGATGCAGTACCAGATGACGTGAATGTGTTCTTTGGGGTGCAGGAGTCTTTGGTCTTCAATTAGTTTAGCAACGTTTAATTGAATAAGTTTAATTTGTTCGGCGTTGAGTTCGAGTCCGGGAGTGTCGTAAACTGCGATCGGGCAATTCGGTTTTGTGTATTGGCGAATACCGTGAGTGACGGGGCGGCCGACTCCGGTTTCTGCTAAGCGCTGGCGAAACACAGAATTTATCAAGGTACTTTTGCCGACTCCGGTTTTGCCGATGACTAAAACATTGCACTGTCCCACTTGGTTTTCTGCGTCTTTGAAAGCGTCGTAACTTTTGTTTAAAAGGTCGTCTAGGGAAAAGTCGTCTGACATGGCGGTTTGTGCTCCGATAAGGGTGGGATATTAAATCTGGATTAAACACCACCGAATAGAATTCGGAGGCTCTACAAACGAAGGATTAAACACCACCGAATAGAATTCGGGGCTCTACAAACGAAGTCCGCACAACGCGAGACTGGGGGAGTCTTAAAGATATTGTAGCAATTTAGTTTGATGTTTAAGCTAACAGTCGATCGACATCGATGCTAAAACCGATCAGGATTTGTTGGCTGCTGGCGGTATCGCCGGATCTAAATGTCAATATTTGATTTTGAGTCATCACGAATATTAAACGACTTTCGGGAAAAACTAGCCAGACTTCTTCACAGCTAGATTCTAAATATTCCTGTGCTTTGAGAAAGACATCTTCAGCGATATCGGTGGGTGAAACTATTTCGGCAATTAAAGGAAAACTTTGGGGTAAAGTTGCAAGATTGCCAAATTGTGCGACTAATTCGGGTGTGAGATAGGCGACATCGGGACGGCGAATTTGTTGGTTAGTGCGGCAAGGAACTTCGACATAAGCTTCTCCCCCTTGTCCGCTGGAATCTTTGTAATCTCCCCAATAATTCCCCAGTCTCAACTGAATTTTACCCGTCTTTAGTGTCATGCCATTTTTCTCCACAAGTTGGCCGTCTACCAATTCCATGTTGTCTGGCGGCTCGGTGATGAATTCTTCTAAAGTAAAATTATCTTGTACAGCAGTAGCAGTGACCATAGTCATTTCCTCGTTTTTACAAATCGGTTTCAGAACTTGCCTGTATGATGTTCGATCAAACCTTCACCAATGGCGCAAACTCCTCTAACTTCACTTGTAAGTCATCCACCAGCATTAAACGATACCTTTCGGTAGTTTTCAACTTGTGGAGAACATAACTAGCAAACTCATATCGCCACTTTTTTCTATCAAGTTCATTCGAGATGTTCAGCGCTCTGATTGATAGGTTGTAAGGGTATTCTTCAAAGTTGAGGTCTTTATCATTTTCAAAATCATGCTTTCCTACTGTAAGAGTGATTGTTGAGTTGCGAAACTCATACCAGTTGTCAATCCCATCAGAAACCAGCTCTAATTTAAGAGCCAATATAAACTCTAATTCTTTGATAAAATGTTCGATTTCCTGTGGAAAGTCTACAAAAATATCTAGTGTGCGAGACATAAAAACCTCCTTTATTGAAACTCAGTAAAAGTGATGTCATAGATATCGCCAATAATTCGGACGCTATCAATTTTTCCGCGTGTAATATTTTTCGCCCTCTGCAAACCTCGTTCAGCCTCAGCCTCTATCAACCCAGACGCCCTAGCATCTATAATTATATCCCTAGCCTGTCCGCCTCGTCTAATCGAGTTGTTGATCTGATTTTTTACTGTCGCGCTTGTAGCACCGGCATCTAGACTTTTGAATTCAGTGCGTTTTCCATCTACCTCAGCATCGGGATTTCTACCTCCATCGGTTTTTTCTACCAAGGCTTTAACATTTTTTCCCTCTCTTTCTAGAAATTCAGCAATTGCTCTTTCGGTTTCACCAAAAGCTCTTTCTGATTCATCAATACTGCCACAATTAACTAAATTTTGCTCAGGGGTTTGGTTAGTCCCGTTATTCACCATTTTTGGTTATTTAAAATTTTGGTGAATTATCGCACATTATGAGCCAAGTCACTTGAGAAAAAGAACCGGGTTTCTCACTTAGTCAATACAATGATTCCTCTCCCATCAGGTTCTACTATTACCCTAATACTAACACTATGTCTAGTTCCTTAAATATGCCATCTTACAAGCTTACCAGCAAAGAAGTTACTTAAAATTTTAGCAAATAGTTAAGATAAGTATAAACTCTGAAACAATAAATTCTCTTGGATTTCCTGACAATTAATGGCCCTTTTGCAAGAATCCTGCTATTACTATTATGGCGGGTAAAGACGAAGATTTTATCCCATAACCATTGTAAAATTAAGTTGGTATTGAGAACACAATGATGGCACATTAAAGGGATTGACGGAGTAATTCTAGCTCTTGCTTCATTAAAATGGGATCGCCAATTTGTAATATTCTGTCAAGAATTTCTAATTGCGTCTTCTTCTTACCTTTTTCTATCCATTTTTGATATTTCGGATCGTCGAGCATTTTCTGATATTCCTGATATTCCTTAACTTCGTTTTCAAAATCCTTTAGAGTTGCATACTCTAAGTCAGGGTATTCATTCCTTTCTTTAATATATTCCTCATACTCTTTCTCAGCTATTTTTATCTTTTCATACTCTTCTTTCTCAAGGATTTCACGAATATCACCAGAAAGCTCATGAGTTACTTTTTTTGTATATATTACAAAACATCCTTCTGTCTTTTCTTGATCGGAACTGTAAGACCTGATTTTAGCAATTTGGAATATCTTGTTTTCTGTTAATAATAGGCATAAAGAACCTTCGGGAAAATCCTCTTTCGTTTGCTCTATAGTTGTGTGTGCAAAGTAGAACCAATCTATATCCTCCGTACCCTTAACGAGATTAGTTCCCTTGTCAATAAGAGCACTATCATCAGTGACACCTAGTTTAAGGAATTTACCTTTTTGTGGTGTGCTGGTTATCGGTGCTTGATCTTGATTTACAGGGGTAGACTTTTGTTGAACGGAAAGATAGTTCTCAATTTCTTGCTTCCACTGAGGCGAGTTACTATATTTTTTTGTCAAACGATAAATTAATTCTTTTGTTAAATTTAAGTGGTGGATACTAATACATAATTCTCCCTCACATTTAAGACCTAACCCAGTTAGATTAGATGACCCTATGATAGAAAAACCTATTTCTTTATCGTCTTTAACACGACGGCCTAAAAAACAATAGGTTTTGATATGAAAGTTATTTGTGGGACATATAAAACGAACAGGCTTAGTTGTTTTAATCTTTGTTGATTCTTCGTCGATAAATTTCAATAACTTTTGAATATCACTAGGGTCATTAAAATTATCTTTTTGTCCGATCGCAATCAAAACTTCCGTATTTTCATTTAAAGAAGGGTGTACAAGAATTTTTTCTATTTGTTTCACCCCATAATCATTAACAAAAGCAGAAAACAGATAAATTTTATCCCAATAGTATTCTTTATCCTTTAATAAAAAATCATCTATTGTGGTTTCCAAGCTTTTTTTACAGTCTTCCAAAATTACAAATCTAATAACACTCATCGTAAATACCTCCAATTAATTGATATAAAACTTTTTAGGTAAGATGTAAACCACAACTTGATTATCTTCCCTAAAACTGCCCGATCGCACCTAATAAAGTTGACTAAAAACCTAATCAGCCAACTCAATCAAAGCCTACTTCGACTCCGACGGCGGCAACCCCACCAAACGCATAACCGCAGACTGAGCGGACTTAGCCTGTAATTCCCGCGATCGCCTGGGATGTTTGAAAGGTTACTCATGGGCTTAACAAGGGATAGAGATGGAAACGCATGGAGAAATTATAACTGTTACAGTCGAGCTTGAACCAATTTTTGAATATTTGTGGCAGAGATCGGATTTATGAGAGTTACGCACAGCAAAGAAACCGGGTTTTTCACTTAGTTAAAAGCTGGGGTGCCGTATTTTTGCAAAAAAAACCGTTTTCTAATCACCCGTGTTTTAGTCATAATTTAAAAATGTTCCAGCAGAGATTTCTCTTGTGCGTAAACCTTTCGCAGTGACTCCAGCCCGATCGCCCCCAACATCACTTTAATCACTCCCACCAATCGCCCCCACTCCAACAATTCAGAAACACAAACAGCTTTCTGAAATCTCGCCGCATAAAAATCCACCCAAAAATCCGGCGCGTGTCTCTCTTTCTGACTCGCCCAACGGCGCTTCCAATAACCAAAATCTAAACCCGAGGGCGATTCCACTCCCAAAACAGGCGGAAAGTCCGCATAACTGACAAACCGACTCATGCCTTTGGCGTGCACGTACAGGATATGCGCCCAGCACTCGAAGCGATATATTTGTTCTATCTTGATTTTGAGCAGGCGGGCGATCGCCTCTTTGGTAACGAACCGGCTCAATCTGTGTCTGGGGGTTGATTTTGGTCGAAAGCTTGCTAACATAGTTGATACATCCCAATTGATGAAAATTTCAGATAGTTGGTACATCCCAATTAGCGGGAATTTCAGATGGTTGGTACATCCCACTTGATGGGAATTTCAGATGGTTAATAAATCCCAGTTGATGGGATTTGAACTTTGATAGGCGATCGTCTTTTAGTTTTCCAGACCTGGGGGCGATCGCTTTTTTCGATAAAATTATAATATACTAAATCTAGTGGTCTGTCAATGGGTTTAATTAGATTGCGGGTTAGAGAATTTGCTGGTGAGAAAGGCTGGACGATCAAAGAGGTTTCTGACCGATCGGGAGTCAACTACAGCACCCTCAGCACCTATTCACGTTCTCCAGGAATGGCAATGGTTGATTTTACTTGTCTGCTCAAGTTGGCACGTACTTTTGATGTGATGGTGGAAGATTTGGTTGAGGTCGTCAAAGAGTAGTCGATCGCCTTTTATAGTATAATTTCATGACTGATATTAGTCACACCTGAAGAGCTTATGGGCTTAATTAGATTACGGGTTCGAGAGTTTGCTGCTGAGAAAGGCTGGACGATCAAAGAGGTTTCTGAGCGATCGGGCGTAGTCTACAGTACGCTCAGAACCTATGCCCGATCGCCCGGATTAGCAACAATTGACGTGACAGCCTTGGACAAGTTGGCGAGGACTTTTGACGTGATGGTCGAAGATTTGTATGAGATTGTCGAAGATTAGGCGATCGCCTTTTGGGATAAAAATATCTTATGATGGTACACCATCACTTGTTAAGTATGGGTTTAGTCAGACTAAAAGTTAGAGAATTCGCCGCTGAGAAAGGTTGGACGCTAAAAGAGGTTTCAGAGCGATCGGGAGTAATTTACAGCACCGTCAGACACTACGCCCGCTGTCCGGGAGTGTCAACGATTGACTTTATTTCTATACACAAATTGGCCCGCACCTTTGATGTAATGATTGAAGACTTGGTGGAAATTGTGCAGGAGTGAGCGATCGCTTTTTACGATAAAATTTTGTCCCAGACTAAATCTAGTTTTTTGTCAATGGGTTTAATTAGATTGAGGGTTCGAGAGTAGGGTTGGACGTTGAAAGAGGTTTCAGGGCGATCGGTAGTAATTTACAGCACCGTCAGACACTACGCCCGCTGTCCGGGAGTGTCAACCATTGACTTTATTTCTATACACAAATTGCCTCGCACCTTTGATGTAATGATTGAAGACTTGGTGGAAATTGTGCAGGAGTGAGCGATCGCCCAAGCTAATATAGAGAAGTAAGCTTTTGACATCAGTAATGGTTGAATTGCTACAAATCCCCCAAGCACAAAACGTAGTGGTTACAGACGACGCGCTAACAGTAGATCTATCATGGTCGTACTATTTCTGTACCTTTAGCTTGGTATCCTCGGCTATGGCACAGCACACCAAACGATCGCAATAATTGGCGATTTATTGGTGGAAATGATGGAATCCACTGGCCTGATATTGACGAAGACATTAGCATCAAAAATATTATTCTCGGTAAACCATCTGGAGAAAGTCAGAAGTCATTTCAGCGGTGGTTAGAAGAACGCGCAAAAATACTCTAATACCAAATCCGCCTTCAATCTCCTTCTTAGTCCGCTAGGAGTGGACTTCGTTTGACAAGAAGCGGTTTCAACCGCCTAGTTATAGAAAGTATCACTCCAAAAAAAAGCGCCTGAGTTCCCCCAGACGCATAGAATAAAATCAACAAATTGTCAACCCTAACTTAGCCGTTCAACGCCTCAGCACCGCCGGAAACTTCCAGGATTTCCTGGGTAATTGCCGCCTGCCGCGCCTTGTTATAAGTCAGCGTCAAACTACGGATCAAATCGCTAGCATTCTCACTAGCATTATTCATCGCCGTCATCCGCGCCGCCAACTCGCTAGCTGCAGATTCTTGCAAAGCCCGCAGCAATTGGTTGTTCAAATACAAAGGCAAAAGTGCCTCCAGAATTTGTGCCGGATCTTGCTCGAAAATCATGTCGGCCGGCAAACTCTTTGTAGGTGCAGCAACCTTCTCCCGCGATACTTGAAACTGTCCGCCTTTCGTTGTCAAGCGGAAGATTTCATCATCGGAACTTTCCAAACCTTGGGGATCGAGGGGTAACAAGGTTTGGATTACCGGACGCGAACTAATTAGCGACACAAACTTGGTGTAAATTAGTTCAACTCTGTCCACAGTTCCCGACAGGAACAGAGACAGCAATTGATCAGCAATTAGCGCTGCTTCCGGTGCTGTCGGAATTTGTTCTAAGTTAGTGTAAGTAGCATCGATCGGCTGTTCGCGGCGCTGGAAATACTGAGTAGCTTTGCGTCCTACCAACACGTATTTGTAGTCTAAGCCTTCAGCTTTGATTTCCTTAGCGCGATTTTCGGCGTATCTGATAATGTTGCTGTTGTAGCCACCGCACAAACCCCGATCGCCCGAAACTACCAAAAGTCCAACTGTTCTGACTTCGCGTTTTTTCAGCAGCGGTAAATCCTGGCTTTCAAACTGCAAGCGTTCCGCCAAACCGTACAATACCTCTGCGAGGCGATCGGCAAAAGGCCGAGTAGCAGTCACCTGTTCTTGAGCGCGGCGCACCTTAGCAGCAGCCACCAAACGCATTGCTTCTGTAATCTTTTTAGTGTTCTTGACCGATTTAATGCGATCACGAATAGTTTTGAGATTTGCCATAACTTTCTCCTTTTTTCTTAGCCTTTATTTCCGAGTTATTAGTTCCCAGCCATCAGTTTTTAAGTTTAGCTGCGGTAGGGACACGGCATTACCAATTTGTGTCAGCTATCACGCTAAAACAAAGTCTAAATCAGGGTTGCAGCCAAGTCTCGATCCCCCTAAATCCCCCTTTTTAAGGGGGACTTTGAGTGTTTCCATTTCCCATTTTTCAGAGAACTTTGGCTGCTTCCAGTTCCCTGCTTAAACAAAGAGAACTTTGACTGCTTCCAGTTCTCCCCTTCTTAAGGGAAACTAGGGGGGATTTGCGACTTAACGAATGACCAATGACTGATGACTGATGACTGATGACTAATTACGCAGACACTAAGAAACTTTGCTTGTATTCTGCGATGCCTTCTTTCAGCAGCTTCTCAGCTTCATCAGTCAAGGCCTTTCCGCCTTGAACGATTTCGCCGTACTTCGGCTTGCTAGTCCGTAAATAATCGCGCAAACCAACAGTAAACTTCGTGACTTTTTCCACAGCGATATCATCCATGTAGCCGTTAATACCGGCATAGATTATAGCCACTTGTTCGTTCATCGGCAGGGGCGAACTTTGGTCCTGTTTCAACAGTTCCCGCAAGCGTTGACCCCGCGCCAATTGATTTTGAGTAGCTTTATCCAAGTCAGAAGCAAACTGAGAAAATGCTGCCAGTTCTTCAAACTGCGCCAATTCCAATTTCACCTTACCGGCTACTTTTTTCATTGCCTTAGTTTGAGCCGCAGAACCTACCCGCGATACCGAAATACCGGGGTTTACTGCTGGACGCAAACCAGAGTTAAACAAGTCAGAAGAAAGGAAGATTTGACCGTCGGTAATCGAAATTACGTTCGTCGGAATGTAAGCAGAAACGTCACCAGCTTGGGTTTCGATAATTGGCAAAGCAGTCATGCTGCCTTCGCCCAAATCGTCGCTCAATTTAGCAGCGCGTTCTAGCAAGCGAGAGTGCAGGTAAAACACGTCTCCGGGATAAGCTTCGCGACCGGGAGGACGGCGCAGCAACAAGGACATTTGGCGGTAGGCCTGTGCTTGCTTGGAAAGGTCATCGTAAATGACCAAAGTGTGCTTGCCTTTGTACATGAAATACTCGGCTAAGCTAGCACCAGTGTAGGGCGCCAAATATTGCAGGGTTGCGGGGTCGCTAGCGTTGGCTGCTACGACGATTGTGTAGTCCATCGCGCCCTTTTCTTGCAGGACGTTGACGATGTTAGCTACTGTAGAAGCTTTTTGACCGATCGCCACGTAGACGCAAATTACATCTTCCGATTTTTGGTTGATGATTGTGTCAATTGCGATCGCAGTTTTACCGGTTTGACGGTCGCCAATAATCAGTTCCCGCTGTCCTCTTCCCACAGGAATCATCGCATCAATAGCGGTAATTCCTGTTTGCATCGGTTCGTAAACAGAACGGCGAGAAACAATCCCTGGTGCCGGAGATTCAATCAACCGAGACTCAGTAGTTTTAATTTCGCCCTTGCCGTCAATCGGACGCGCCAAAGCATCAACTACCCGTCCCAACATTGCTTCACCAACGGGGACTTCAGCAATTCTGCCAGTAGCAGTAACTACCGAACCTTCTTGAATGCCTAGGCCTTGGCCCATCAACACTGCACCGACGTTATCTTGTTCGAGGTTCAGTGCGATGCCCACGGTGCCGTCGGCAAATTCTAGCAATTCGCCGGACATAGCTTTATCCAAGCCATAAATCCGGGCAATGCCGTCGCCTACTTGCAAAACAGTACCGACGTTAGAGACTTTTACATCTTGGTCGTACTGTTCAATTTGCTGGCGAATAATGCTGCTAATTTCGTCAGGTCTGATTGCTGCCATGTTAATTATTATGTGTCAGTTGTCAGTTTTCGATCGATGTTTTCGGCAAGAAAGAATTGAGATTTGGTAGTAAGAATTTGGGACTAGCAACTCGAAAACATAAATTCATTTATTCCTGCTTCCTGTTTGATTCTTCCCGAATACCGGCTTCCTTCTTCCTTCTCCCTTCTTCAAGAAAGAATTGAGATTTGGTACTAAGAATTTGGGACTAACAACTTGAAAACAGAAATTCACTTATTCCTGCTTCCTCTTTGATGCTTCCCGAATACCGGCTTCCTTCTTCCTTCTTCCTTCTTCCTTCAATTAAGAATTCAAGCGAATTCCCAGACGGCGCAATTGTCCCCGCAGGCTGGCATCAATTATTTGAGAGCCTACTTTGATTACCACACCGCCGATTAAATCTGCGTCTATTTTGGTTTCAATTTCTACATTTTTAGCGCTGGTCATCGCCTGCACTTTCTCGCGAACAGTCTGCAATTGAGCATCTGAAAGCGGGACGGCAGATGTAACTTCTGCCAATACTGTTTGGTTTAGTTCTCGGAGTTTGGCCAAGTATTGTTGACCAATTCCTTCTAAAAAAAGAATTCTTCCTTTGTCTACTAAAAGCCTCAGAAAGTTGTGCATCAAGGGGTTCATTTCTTCACCCGCTATTTGCTTAATTACGGCTTTTTTAGCATCCGATTTTACCAGCGGATTGGCTAAAAATTGACGCAAATCTTCCGAATTTTTTAGCAGGTCAAGTAAAGAACGAATGTCTTCGCCGAACTTCTCTGAGAGATTGCTGGACTGAGCCAGTGACATCAAGGCAGATGCGTAAGGCTGCAAGACTTCTGTGCTGACTGTACTCACGTTTTAGCCTCCGAGTAACGCAATGCTGCGATCGATTAATTGGTGTTGAGCGCTCTCGTCCAAGCTATTTTTTAACTGGCTTTCCACTCTTTCTAGTGCCATTGCAGCAACTCTTGCTCTGAGTTGAGCGACGGCTTTTTCTCGTTCTGCGTCCAGCTCTTGACCTGCTGTTGCTTTCATGCGTTCAACGTCCTGCGCCGCTTGAGCTAAAATTACTTCTTTGGCTGCGATCGCATTTTCTTGTGCAGCGGCTCGAATCCGTTCCGCTTCTGCTTGAGCCTGAGTCAATTTTTGCTGTTGTTCTGCTAAAGCTGCTGCTGCATCTTTTTGGCGCGTTTCTGCTTCTTTAATCGCTTCTTCGATAGCGTTGCGTCTTTCGGTAAGAATATTTCCTAAAAAGCCGCGCCCGAAGTAAAACAGCACTCCAATAACAATGATCAGGTTAATCAGGTTGGTTTCAAAAATATCGAAATTTAAACCGAAACCACCTTCTGCGCTAGCTTCTGTGGCTAGCAATAAAACAGTCCCCATGATACTCTTCCATAATTGCGCGTGCAGGTTGGACGAACCGATTTGAGATTTGAGCTTTTTAATTTTACCCAAAAATTAAACCTGTTCGATCGAGCTATTTGACCAATGCTGTGCCTAATAACTTTTCCAGAATTTGTCGGCTCAGAGTATCTACCTCTTGTTCTAGCGAGCGCATTGCCTCTTGTTTTTGCTGCTCTATCTCAGAGCTTGCCTTTTCTCGTGCCGCTTGAGCTTCTTTTTGAGCATCAGCTACTTTTTCCGACGCGATTTTTTTGGCATCTGCTTGAGCCGCAGCAATTACGGCTTGAGACTGTTTGCGAGTTTCTCCCAGTTTTTGTTGGTATTCCTGCGCTAAATTCTGGGATTTCACCAAGCGTTCCTTAGCTGAAATTTTAGTGGTACGGATGTATTCCTCCCGCTCGTCCAGCATCTTAGTCATGGGTTTATAGAAAACCGCATTCATAATTACCGTCAAAGCTAGGAACTGCAACGCCATCAAAGGCAAAGTTGCATCAAAATCAAACACTTTTAGTTCCTCCTTGTTTTTGGGGCGGAAAGACATCCGCCCCTTTTTTGCAGTCCTTCAGTATTAAGCGAAAGGATTAGCAAACAGCAATACCAATGCAATAACCAGACCGTAGATGGTCAGGGATTCCATGAATGCTAAGCTCAGCAGGAGAGTACCGCGAATTTTGCCTTCTGCTTCCGGCTGGCGGGCAATACCTTCTACTGCTTGACCGGCTGCATTACCTTGACCGATACCAGGTCCAATCGCGCCCAAACCAATAGCTAGACCAGCGGCGATAACAGAAGCAGCAGCAATTGTCGGATTCATGATAAATTTCCTTAACCTTAGTGTACAGAATGAAAGACAGATATTCGGCAATTAGTCATTAGTCATTAGTCATCAGTCATCAGTCATCGATTGGACTCCTGACTTCTGAGATATTACTATTAACCGTTCGCCAATTCAGAGGAGTTAATCGTGATGTTCGTCGCCGTGTCCTTCCAATGCTTCGTGAATGTAGGCTCCTGCCAAGGTGGCAAATACCAAGGCTTGAATCGCACTGGTAAACAGACCCAACATCATTACGGGCAGAGGTACGAACAGGGGAACTAATAGCACCAGAACCGCTACCACTAATTCATCCGCTAAAATGTTACCAAATAAACGGAAGCTTAGGGAAAGAGGCTTGGTGAAATCTTCCAAAATCGCGATCGGCAACAAAATTGGGGTTGGTTCGATGTACTTTCTAAAATAACCCAAACCCCGCCTGCTGAAACCCGCATAAAAATATGCCAGAGAAGTCAGCAAAGCAAGTGCTACCGTCGTGTTGATGTCGTTAGTCGGAGAAGCTAGTTCGCCTTCTGGCAACTTAATTAGTTTCCAAGGAACTAAAGCCCCCGACCAATTGGATACAAAAATAAACAGGAACAAAGTGCCAATAAATGGCAACCAGGGACGGTACTCTTTCTCGCCAAGTTGATTTCTAGCCAAGTCTCGAATGAATTCTAAGGCATACTCCATGAAGTTTTGCATTCCGCGTGGAATTCTCTGCATATTGCGAGTTGCCAACAGGGATGCTGTTACAAGGAGAGCAATCACAATCCAGGAGGTGATGAATACCTGTCCGTGAACTTTGAGACTGCCGATGTGCCAGTAGAAATGTTTACCAACTTCCAACTCAGCGAGGGGAAAAGCATTAAAGGCATTTAAGACATTTAGCATTTCCATTCACAAGAAGTTCACACAGTGGAGGGTTCACCGACTGCCTGACCCGTTTTGCGGGTCTGGAACAAACAGGCTTTGCAGCATATAAAAGACGATCGCGACTTTATATGTCAGAAATCCCAAAAATATGGGCAAAATCTGTAGCTGGTTCCACTGAGTTGCTACTACTATCAACCCAATAAATACAGCTAACCTATTTTTACTCAGACTCATCTTTTGCGAGCCCAGACGTTCAACGTCTTTGGCCAACATTCTCAAGTAAACCACACCGGCGATCGCCCCAATCAAGTAATTTAGGGCAATGTTGAGCGAATAAAAAATCCACACCGAGACAAAAACTATTCCCGTGAAGGCGAGCGAGACTACAAACAACTGTTGCTGAAGTTTGTAGAAATCTTGCATAGCGTCGGTGGACTCCGGTTCGGACGAACCTATCTGAGAGATGTCCCCCGTTTCAGCGATGGATGCGCGAGATTGATCTGACAAGGTTACTTGACTTTTAAAGCAGTCGGTGTTAGTTGACTCCCACTACAATTAATTCGGTTGAAACCGTCTTGTAGCGATAAGTGTGACAAAAGCTACAGCTCGTACACTTCAGATCGAATAATACCATGTGCAGGTAACATAACTTAAAAAAAAATGAATTTTTTGATCGGCGTCAGAGAAGAGTAGAGCCGAGGTACTGTGGCGAGGCAAGCGTGCATAGCATAAACGTTTTACGCTCGTAGCAGGCAGCGGTTGTATCACAGATCGATCGCCCTTACCACAATCACTGTTTTTATACGGCAATTATATTTTTTTTTGATGTATTTCTCAATATATATAATCTTTTAATATAATGCGGATCAGTCTCCGATCTCGCTCCTCTGTAGAACAGGTGTCTGGTCGGTAAATTTCTGCGGTTAATTAAAACTCCAACTCATTCAATCACCTTAAACTCTCGAACAGCCGGGATGAAATTTTTATTCTCGTGGCTCGATCGACTAAGCTTAATCAAAGCAAATCGCTGTAGAGGCTGCAAACTCGCCCACTGGGCCAAAGAAATTGTCACGCCGAGCTCTTGCGCTTTTGCAGAAACAGACTCCGGTACAGTTGCAGCATCCATCCACGGGGGATTTTCATCAACCGCCAAATCTGTTCCCGGTTTGCCTGTCTGTTGAATTAATATTTGATTTAGCTTTTCTCGGTAATCAATAATTTCTGCTGGTGTCAAGCAAGGTTTCTCTACAAGCATTTGACGTTCTGCTTGGTTAAAATGATTCCAATCCTGCAACTTCAATTTAATGCCGCAAGTATCTAACTTGAGACGTACTTGCATGGGGATGCAGCGCAAAGCTTCGACAAAATCAGCTTCAAATTCAAAGAACATATAGTTAGCAAGTTTATTTTAGTTGTGAATGATATTTTTTTTATTAACCGCAGAGGGCGCAGAGGGCGCCCAGGAAGAGAGGAGGGGGAAGGTGAAAAGAAATTGATACAGGTTTATTGCTCTCTATCAATAATTGCAGAAAATGCGATCGGCATTTATAATTAAATAATATTACAAACTATTGACATGGATACCGTAGACTACCTTCGGATTAGCTTGATAGACCGCTGCAACTTCCGCTGTCTCTACTGTATGCCGGAAGGTAGCGAGTTGGACTATGTATTGCAGCAGCAGTTGTTAACTCACTCGGAATTGCTAACTCTGTTGCGGGAAGTTTTTATACCCGTGGGATTTACGAAGTTTCGGTTGACTGGTGGGGAACCGCTGCTGCGCCCTGGGGTGGTGGAATTGGTGAGGTCGATCGCCTCAATGCCGGAAACGCGAGATTTGTCAATGACAACTAATGGCTTTTTGCTGGCGGGAATGGCGGAAAATCTCTACAATGCTGGTTTGCGCCGGATTAATATTAGTTTGGATTCGCTGGAACCGGAGACTTTTGATAAGATAATTGGTAGTCGGGGACGATCGCGCTGGATGCAAGTTTGGGAAGGAATTCAAGCGGCTTATCAAGCAGGATTTGACCCGCTGAAATTGAATGTTGTGGTGATTCCCGGTGTGAATGACGGGGAAATATTGGATTTGGCAGAATTAACAATTAACCGGAATTGGCACGTTAGATTTATTGAGTTTATGCCGATCGGCAATGGCGACTTATTTGGCGATAAAGGTTGGGTAGCATCGGCAGATTTGCGGCAACAAATTAGCGATAAATACGGGTTGGCTGAGTCGGGAGTGCGCGGAAATGGGCCGGCGGATGTGTTTCAAATTCCGGGGGCGAAGGGCACTTTGGGATTTATCAGCCAAATGTCGGAGTGTTTTTGCGATCGGTGCAATCGGATGCGTTTGTCTGCTGACGGGTGGCTGCGGCCTTGTCTGCTGAACGAAACTGGTCAAATTGACTTAAAAACTGCTTTACGGGATGGGGTGTCTACAGGCGAATTGCGCGATCGAGTGCGGCACATATTAGAGATTAAACCGGAGATTAATTTCAAACAGCGAGATTCGGGAACTACTCAAGGAAATTACAGCCGCACCATGTCTCAAATCGGCGGGTAAACTACCCGAAATCGATCGCTCTCAAAATACATTATACCTAAGACAAACTTTGTAAATCTTCCTCAGATAGCTGGGCTGTTTTCATCAAGGCTCTTAAGGTTCCAACTTTCAAATCTTGATTCCGGTGAACTGGAATTGACAAAATTTGTTCTATTTCGGCGTTTTCATAGATATGATGACTGCCAGTAACTCTTTTCAAAACCCAACCTTTCTGCTCTACTATTTTGCACAGTCGCTTTCCTGAAATAGATTTCATTTCATACAGCAATTTCAACAACTTTATCTGTGGAGGCAATTGCTTCACGACTATTAGCAACATCGAGCCAACCGACCATCGCATCTTTTAAATTAGCCACTACTTCTTCCATAGTATCTCCTTCGGTAATACACCCAGGAAGTGCGGGAACTTCAGCCCAATAGCCACCTTCTTCTGCGGGATGGATGATTGCTCTAATTTTCATACATTTATTCAGTCATTTGTTAAGGATATTATAACTATTATTAGTAAATACAGGAAATTACAGCCGCACCATGTCTCTAATCGGCGGCTAATTATCTCTTATCAGCGATAAGTCAGTCTGAACTAACGCCCTCGCCTTGCGCGCGGATCGATCATAAGCTGGCGTTACCTGTCCTAGGTCGCAGGACTTCGACATTCAACTCTAGTTTCTCTCCTAGCCACAAAGAATGTTTCGTATGGTCTGCCACATCGTCGCCTGTTTCAGGGTGAATGAGAATATCGAGCCCCTCACGATTCAGCATTAACCAGGGAACCACTTTGCCAAACTGGTCTGGTAAAAATGCAACTTGATACATTGCTTGGGGGTGGGGGCCAATGGGTTTGTCATGCCAACGCCCAAGCTGCACCTCAAACTGAGTCAATCCTTCTCGTACACGCGCTGCGGCATCGCGATTATCAGCGTCGAAGTAAATATGTCCATGAAAACCAACGATGTTAATGGTGTCTTCTTTCATCATTTTCAGTGGATTATTGAGCAGAGATCAACAACTTTATATTAGCTTAAGTTGCTGGATATTTTCTTCACTCCTGTAAACTCCTTAAGTTGATATCTCCTCAGTCTTTGCTTTTTTGGTTTCATGCTAGGACAATACCAGTATACTCTCTGCTTCTCTATCTCGAAACTGACTAATGATGTCGATTTCATCTCGCAGAATTTGAACAATTTTAGATGTTGAGCAATTGCCAACACGGAGATAAATAAATTTGGGAGGATGACCGTAAAGTAAACTCCGTTGATGAAAGTCAGAATCTTTGGAAACAATCACAAAATCATTTGCCTTTGCATATTCCCAAATTTCTGCATCATCAGTATTTGTCAGTCCTAGGGTCTTGACATGAGCAGAATCGGGATACAAACCGATAATTCTTTGAAGAATTCTGTCTGAGAGGTTTTCGTCCAACAGTAGTTTCACAGGGATGCCACAAATAACTTTTTTTCACGATCTGCGGCAAAAGCAAGGCAGGCTTTGATGTCGGCCGAAGTTAGTTCTGAAAAATCTTCCAGAATTTCTGCTTCCGTCATGCCACCTGCGAGATATTCTAAGATGTCGTAGACGGTGATTCGCATTCCCCGAATACATGGTTTGCCACTGCGTTTTCCCGGTTCAATTGTGATGATGTCGTGGTAGTCCATAAAGCAATATTTGGTACTAATAAGCGTAATTATACCTGTAAATAATCCTGGTTTGTTTAGGTCAGGATTTCAGGTTTGAGCAAGTAGTGAGAAAAAAAGAACCCTGACGTGAAAAGTAGCCAAGGCGGATCAGTTTTCTCATGGTCTGCGGCAAAAGCAAGACAGGCTTTGATGTCTGCCGAATTTAGTAGGTTTTCCACCAATAAGACTCCAAAATTGGCGGCAGTCCGATCGACACGGGGCGATCGGCTCGACATCTCCGACGGCTGGCACGGCTGCCACGGCTCCAAAATTGCACCATATAGCGCGGTGTGGGTGAGTTTGAGGTAGATTGGATGGTGAGGACTGCCACGGCTGGCACAATTGCACCTAACCACGGTTGGAGCGGTGGGAGTGTTGTGGGTCTAGCACGGTCGCTCGGAGAGATCGGACTGTTGCCAGTGTCGGAGCGGTGGCGGTCGGAGCTAGCTTTTTTGCGTCACACTCGCACGTCACAACCCACAGCTTTTTTAAAAACTGGTAGAGGTGGGATCGCTGCCACGGTCGCAGCGGTCACATACAGAAAACCCTTTACAGTAAGGGTTTAGGGTTATTTTGTGTGTTTTATGTAAATCGTTGATGTCATCTACTAGACAATTCACTTTTTTTAGGTAATCATAAAAGTGAAATAAGTTACCTATCCCAGGTTAGGAAATATGGGAAAGCTACACCTTAAGCAATATTATTGCTGATTGGAAAGCTTTGGTGCGTTTAACCTACAACGAAACTCAATACTTTTACCTAATAAGCGTTATGCTAACTTTTTCTGTTGGTTCAGTAAAAAATGCACTTAGTAAAGCACTAGAATATTTACCTGATTTTAGTGACATGAATCCTTTTCAAAAAGGTAAAGTTATTGACCAAACTTTTAAGTCCATACTAAAGGATTTGATGAATCAGTATGGTATGACACCTAATGTTGATTATGTTGATAACTTACGAGATAATGAACCTGCCACTGACTTTGTTGCTTTATCTGTAAGAGCCGATCAACTGATTACAGGCTTAATGGATGGCAAGATTATAGCTATCAGCGGTCATGTCCGAAAGGACAAGTCGGGAAATCATTATCAGGTAAAAGCACACTTCCGTAACAAAAAAGCATCTTGAGCCTAGCATTGCGAGAAAGAAACATACAAAAATTTGAAATTCAGTCAACTTTAGAAAGGTAAAAATCAACACAAATGGATTCAAAGTTTTTCGAGAGTGGCAATTATATATATGAGTGTAAAACTTCTCCTGGGGTAAGGATGGGAGAATATTTCAACACTTCATATCTAAGGTCATCAATTAATAAACTCAAAGCACGGTGGAGTACAGGAAATTTACCTAGTGGCTATCGATATGTATTTCCAGTTAACTACCTCGATAATGAAGCGGTGATACTCGTACAAAATTTACAGAAAGAGTATCCTGATGTTGATATTAGGTATTATGACTGCGATCAAGTTCAGAAACTTATAGCTAGTCTTAAGAAAGTAGGAGATATGAAATCTCTAGTTGACTACGTTGAACAAGCAAGACAATAAGGAAAATAATTATGTCACAAGATTTACACTTCTACAAACAAAAGATTTTAGATGAAGATGTAGCGCAAAAATTGAAGCCAGAGGAAGTTTCTGAAATGATAAAATTTCTACTCAATAAATATGATGTAGAAGGTGTCCACCAAGATTTTCTAGAAGTGTTTTTTAAGGAGTTGGAAGTTTTTTCTATAGATATAAGTGGGTATGATTCAGAAATTGAAGAATTGGTCAATTCAAAAAAGGTGGAGTTAATCCCTGAAAATTCCCGAAGATTTATGATGAATAAGAATGTTTGGGGTGTCATTGAAAAGATTATTGATAAGGAGTGTAGTAATATTTGTAGTGGCGAAAATAACTCCAAATCAAAATCAAAAAGTGATAATGTATATAGTCAAAAGCTAGATAAGCTTTCTACGATAATACAAGATTTTTGTATTTTAAAAGAAGCTTTTAAAAGAAACTCACTTTTTGTTGATATTCACTAATCATTTACTGTTCTAAGTTCTAGGCGGGGAAACTACACTTTTCCCGCCTTTCTTTTTTATAGCGGTTTGAGGCTTTACATCAGGTTATGCTCTTATCCTGATTTAGTAAAATAACGTGCCTGATATTTGTTGGTCTTCTTAACTGGTTCCCAGGCTCTAGCCTGAGAACCGAGATCCAGAGGCTCTGCCTCGCTAGCGGATAAAAACAAAAACAGGAGGCAGATGCTCATGGAATGTGTTCCCAGGCCTTAGCTTGGGAACGAGCAAACACCTACGCTTTGCGCTTCCGACGGCGAATCAGCACACTCATGACTTGCTTCGGATTGGCTGCACGCTGTACGGGACTCCAATCGCCGACTTCGGCAAATCCCAGGCGGTACAAGGTGAGTATGGTTTCCCTGACACCCTTGGGCGAACCTGTCACCGTTACACACACCACATCCTGTTCCGATTCTGCTGCTGAGTCGTCATTTGGCCGATCCTCTTCGAGGGCTGCGCTAACGAATTTGTTGTCGTCAGGCAAGAATTCCTGTGACATAATTATGTTCTCCTGGTTTTAGGTTTTCTAGAAAAACCCAAAAACCCAGCCGCCCCGCTTTTCAACGCATAGCAGGGCGGCTACAGAGAGTGTTATCATACTCCGTTAGCCTCCAGACTGCTGATACCAGTTTGGCGGTTAGCTGTCCATTGCTGCTCGCAACAGCTTTGGGCAGTGCAACTAGATTTTTGGGCGACGCGGGCTACTTCCTCTACAAGCAAAGCAACCTCTAACTTCAAAGCGTAGCCGCAGACGGGGGCCTGTGTCAATCCATTTGGGATTTTGGATTTGGGAAAGGTGCGTCAGCTTTGAGATTGCTTCACTACCTTCGCAATGACAGAAAATCCTAGTACCTGCATCCAGGATTAACTGGTTCCCAGGCTAGAGCCTGGGAACGAGCAATCGCCTACTTCCTAGGCTTTGCGCTACAGTTATAATATTAAAATCAATTTAAAAAGTGCGATCGACCCCGCTATCATCAGCCCAAAAACTTGCACTCAAGGATAATTATGCTGCACAATCTTCAGCAATCTCACCAACAAGAGATACAGACTATTACTCAAGTTTTGGCAAAAATCACCAACCGCACAGCGGATCAGATTAAACCATTACTAGATGCGATGCTCAAACAGCTAATTGAACCTCAACAACGTCCATTTTATGAAACAGCTACCCCAACAGAATGGTCAATAGCATTTCAAGAATGGGTTGACAGTCATCGTACCCTAAATCTCCCCACTCTTTCAGATGAAGCTATTAGCAGAGAGAGCATTTATGGAGACAGAGGTTAAATGCCGTTTCTCGTAGATACAAACATACTGCTACGTAGCATCGATACAGCACACCCAATGAATCCTGATGCCGTTAATGCCGTGATTACTCTGCGCGATCGCGGGGAACAACTTTATATCGTACCCCAAAATTTGATCGAGTTTTGGAACGTTTGCACGCGCCCGCTCCAGAGAAATGGATTAGGGCGTACTGCAATAGAAGCAGAGGCAGAAATTAATCGCTTAAAACAGCTTTTTCCTCTGTTGTTGGATACCGAAGCAATTTATCAAGAATGGGAGCGACTGGTGATAACGTATAAGGTTATAGGTGTCAATGTTCATGATGCGCGGCTAGTTGCTGCTATGCTAGTTCATGGTTTAACCCATATCCTAACTTTTAACATTGCTGATTTCGCTCGTTATTCACAAATTACGGCTGTTAATCCTCTAACTGTAAAGCCTTGATTAATTAGGAATTTAACAGAAATGGTAAGGTGCGTCAGTTCGAGATTATCGATTGTTAGCGAAAATAACGGCAAGTGACGCACCCTACGACTCAACTTGGTGTTAGCAAAATGAGCTGTTTTGATAAGATCGATCGCACTTCATCCAATCCCATTTCCACATCCGCCAAAATCTCTCCCACAGTTTTGGTATTGCAACCTTGCAAAAACTCAAATTCCGCACTTGACAAATTGAGCAATTGGTAATTGCAATCAAACACTTGTTGACTAGGCCAACCGTGCATACAACTACTCAACTCTGGAATTGCCCTCAAAAGTGCCTTATCGTCCGACCAATCAATTTTATTAACAGGCTTTTTGCCCAAGAAAAACTCGTAATGAGTGATTTCCGTATCCAACAATTCAATTAATCGATAAAGCTCCCGTTCCGTCAAACCCTGAGCTCTTTCTATCAATTCCGGCGCTTTCCCCAAAAGTCTTTCTAACTGCCAATATCCCGGATTTGAGAAACCGATAAATTCCAATCCCGAAGCATCAATTAACTCGAACAAAGTCTCGATATTGTAGTCAATTTCCTGCGGGTGAACGTACATATCAGCAAAACATTCGTCTCGCTGATTTTCTCCTGCCCAACGCTGTTTTTCGTACTTGACAAGACGGTTGTTTTCTGGTAAGGAAGCAAAGATTTGACGGCCGACTTTCACACCATCGGGATAGTCACCTTTTTTCGGGCCTTGGAGAAGTGCGATCGCCCTTTGCATCAGTTGAATCTCCCAGCGGCCGAGCTGGGAATACACAAAAATGTGCATCAAACCGCCCGCAGCTAACTTCGCCGCCAGCGCTTGAATGCCCCGGATTGGATCGGGTAAGTGGTGCAGCACTCCCACGCAGTTGATCAAATCGAACTCTCCCTCTAACTCGGCGGCGTCGTAGATGCTGAGGTGGCGAAAATCGGCTTCTCGCGCCCCAGATCGCCGACAGCGTTCTTGTGCTACCTTCAAAGCACCCGCACTCAGGTCGATCGCCGTCACCGAAGCTTCAGGATTGAGGTGAATCAGATAATCGGTGCTCGAACCAGTGCCGCAGCCAGCGTCTAAAATCCGAACATCTAGTTTTGGCGGCTTTTGGCCAGTGCAAAAATTGTAAGCATCAGGCCAACTCCAGCGCCAGTTGTACCCAGGCGGCGGTTCATCTGACAAAGGATCGGGCGGAAAAGGGAAAGTATCGTAAAGCCGCCGCACGGCAGCACTGATATCAGGCGTAGTATTCATAGGTGGGTGAGGGGTTAGTGCGTGAGTTTTGAGATTGTCCCGAGCTCCGACAGAAGGGCGCTACGTGGTAAACTGTTATTGTTTCGCGTGAGTCAATCTCAAATCAAAAATCTCAAATTTCAAATCGACTGACAGTTGGCGCGTAATAAAACTTATCATTTTTTCTCATATAAGCTCTCGTGAATCTATACAATAAGTCTCGACAGGCTTTTTAACAAACGAGGACTGTCAATCACCCAATGCTGAGCTTTCGGGTAAAACGGAGGCGTCTTTCGGCAAAAAGTAAAAGGCCCAGCAAAAGGCAGAAGAAAATTTTGGATTTTCTTGTTCCTGAATAAACGGCAGTTGCTGCGATCGCCCGCTCGCGAGCTTTCCTGCAAATAATTTTTGCCGGGGGTCTAGGGGCAAAGCAAGGGCGGAGGAAGTGCCGCGTGCCTGTCTTCGGGTCGGACATTTCCCGGCAGAACGAAAGATGAAACCAAAACATTTTAATCTAAGAAAGTAAGCGCCCCAACCTCTTCAAAGGTGAAGGCAAAAAGTAAACAAAGCAAAATACCTAGTTGTACTTGCATGAGAAGGCAAGGTTAGTCTGGGTAAATGCTGTAACGATTTAGATAGGGAGCGAAGGAGTCTAATGACTGTAAAAGCAAGTGGTGGAAGCTCAGTTGCGCGTCCGCAACTATATCAAACTGTACCGGTCGCAACGATTTCGCAAGCAGAACAGCAAGACCGCTTCCTACAGCGGGGCGAACTTAGCGAACTGGCAACTTATTTCAGTTCCGGTGCGATGAGGATCGCAATTTCTGAGACGCTGACGAGAAACTCAGAACTGATAGTGTCTCGGGCCGCCAACCGAATTTTTGTCGGCGGTTCCCCACTGGCATTTTTGGAAAGACCGGCAGAACCTGTGATGGCAATGGCTGGTGCGGCTCGTGGCGGCTCGGTTAATGTCTCTGATGGCATGAAACTGGGAACTGTTACCTACGTTGAAGGTCGCGCGGGTGGCGGCGGCAACGGCAACGGCTCTGGTTCAGGTGGCGGATTGTTGGGCTTGGGAAATCTGTTTTCGACTAACGGCGGCGGCGGCGGCGGCCCAATCCCAGCAGGATTTCAACCGATTAATGTCTCGCGCTACGGCCCGAGCAACATGACCAAATCTCTGCGGGATTTGAGCTGGTTTTTGCGCTACATCACCTACGCGATCGTCGCAGGCGACCCGAACATTATTTCGGTGAACGTGCGCGGATTGCGGGAAATTATCGAAAATGCTTGCTCTTCCGCGGCTACAATTGTGGCAATGCAGGAAATGAAGGCTGCATCCTTGGGTTATTTCAAGAATGATGAGGCCGGACGCACGATCGTCGCACAGTATTTCGACGTAGCAATTACCGAATTCAAAGCTCCGACACCCTCAGACAAGGTGCGCCAGCGGGAAACCAACGACCAGCAAGGGCTGCAACTGCCTCAAATCTACTTCAACGCAGCCGAGAGACGATCGAAATTCGCGATGAAAACCGGTCTGTCGTCAAGCGAAAAGCAAGAAATAGTCAAAGCAGCTTACCGCCAAGTATTCGAGCGCGACATTACCCGCGCTTACAGCCAAAGCATTTCTGACCTGGAATCTAAGGTCAAAAACGGCGAAATCTCGATGAAAGAGTTTATCCGCCGTTTGGGTACATCTCCTCTGTACCGCCAGCAATTCTACGAGCCGTTTGTCAACAGCCGCGCTGTAGAACTGGCAGCCCGCCACTTCCTGGGCCGCGGTTTGAGCTCGCGGGAGGAATTTAGCAAGTATTTTGCGATCGTCACCAAAAGCGGCCTCGCAGGCCTCGTAGACGCAATGGTTTATTCCCAGGAATATTCCGACTACTTCGGCGAAGAAACAGTTCCTTACCTGCGCGGTTTGGGCCAGGAAGCTCAGGAATGCCGCAACTGGGGCCCACAAATTGATCTGTTCAATTTCAGCGCTCCGTTCCGCAAAGTTCCTCAGTTCATCACCTTGTTTGCTGGCTACACCCAGCCGCTACCAGACCAGCACGTTTACGGTGTTGGTAATGACCCCTTAGAAATTCAGTTCGGCGCGATTTTCCCGAAAGAAACTCGCAACCCCAAGAGCCGTCCGGCTCCCTTCGGCAAAGACACCCGACGCATCCTGATCCGTCAAGGTGCTGGTATTGAAAACCAATTGAGCAACCCGGATGCCAGGGGTAAGGCTCCAGGCTCTCTCGGCCCCAAGGTCTTTAAATTAGACCAGCTCCCCGGTGGTTACACATCTCCGAAAAAATCAACTCGCGGTGTCTCTAGCGGCTACAGCAGTGCTTCTAGTGTCAAATATACCGAAAGCTCCACCCAAGCGGTGATTCGGGCTGCTTACCTGCAAGTGTTCGGCCGCGACGTGTTCGACGGCCAGCGCCAAAAGGTGGCGGAAATTAAGCTGGAAAACGGCGACATTCCGATGCGCGAGTTTATTCGGATGTTGGCGAAGTCTGACGTGTTCCGCAATATGTACTGGAGCAAGCTGTACGTTTGTAAGGCGATCGAGTACATCCACCGCCGACTCCTGGGACGCCCTACCTACGGCCGCCAGGAAATGAACGCTTACTTTGACATTTGCGCCAAGAAGGGTTTCTACGCGCTTGTCGATGGCATCATGGACAGCATGGAGTACAACGAAGCTTTCGGGGAAGATACAGTCCCCTACGAGCGCTACGTGACTCCGGCTGGTTTGTCGATGCGGACGATGCGTACAGGCTCCTTTGGTGAGAAAAAGGTCAACCTTGAGACGGCGACAGAAACACCTCGGTTTGTTGAACTTGGTACTGCCAGCTCTCCGGGCGATATCGAGTTACAAACTCGGATTGCTCAAGGTGTCAGCAAGCGGCGCGAACAAACTAAGGTGTTCAAGCTGACGACTACTTCGGACAAGGTAGCTTTGAAAACTTTAATTCAAGCTGCTTACCGTCAAGTTTTTGAGCGCGACATCCATCCGTATGTTGTGAAGAATGAATTCACGGCGCTGGAAAGCAAACTGGGCAACAATGAAATCAATCTCAAAGAGTTTATTGAGGCTTTGGGTTGCTCGTCGCTGTACGTGAAACAGTTCTACGCACCTTATCCCAACACTAAGGTGATTGAGTTGGGAACGAAGCACTTCTTGGGCCGCGCTCCTCGCAATCAAGCGGAGATTCGGACGTACAACCAAATCTTGGCAAGCCAAGGGATTAAGGGCTTTATCAACGCGATGTTGAACAGCGTTGAATATGCTGAAGCGTTTGGCGAGGATACTGTTCCTTACCGCCGCTTCCCGACTCTCCCTGCTGCTAATTTCCCGAATACTGAAAGGCTGTACAACCAGTTGACTAAGCAGAATGCTGATGTTGTGGTTCCGAGTTTTGAGCCGGTAGCAGCGATCGACAGAAGTTAGATTGATTTGAGGTTTGAGATCTTAAATTAGTTGTAATTTAATGTCTCAAATTAGTTGAGGGGCTGGTGTAGTTACCAGCCCTTTTTTTGTTTGTTGTATAGTTTGGAGTTTTTTTACCGCAGAGGGCGCAGAGGGCGCAGAGTGAGGAAGGAGAGGGAGGAGAGGGAAGCGCGATCGCGCATTAATTTATTGAAGTTGGTACAATTCGAGTATCTGTTTTATTTTTGGCTGTTGTTTTTCTGATTTTCTGAACGCCAGCCAAATGCGATTGTTGACGGTGGGTGAGGGTTTGAGGATTAGAGTTAATTGCTCTTAAATATCGATTTCCGATCGCGAATTATTATCTGTGTTTATCTGCTTAGCATCTGCGGTTGACCTATAAATAATATCAATTCCGGTTGCACTCCTCATGATGTTGACTGTTGACTGTTGACTGTTGACTGTTGACTGTGAATCGAACAACTGAAAATTCCGCCGAGATAGGTGGCGACTGGTAAAAATCATTCATGAATTGCCCTCTAATTTATCACCTGACGATGCAGCCGGAAACGATATAAAAGATATATGCAATGCAAATCGATTCGTTAACCGTAATAAAATACCCTCTTTCGAGAACATTACCGTCCATTCTTCGTCTTTGATTTTAATATACAAATTCGCGGAACCTGTTTGTAGTGATCGCTTGAGTTTTCTTGAAAACTACAGGACTAAAGTCCTAACGCTTGAACCAACTGTATTTAAGTAGGAGTTTTGATGGCGGTTTCCGCTATACATCTAAATATTTATCGCCCAATAAAACATTAAAATCAACTGGCAAATTGTTCGGATTAGTACAACAGTTAAATGAAGAAGTTATTAAGGCATAATATTATCAAACAGAGAACAGGGTATGGAACTAAATTTACAGAAATTTTATAAAGCTTGCAATCCCAGCTACACCCTGGCAGTAGCAAATCAACAAGACCGACAATACTATATCGATTTCTCTTCAGTGCGGGGTGGCACAATCGTCGAACAATTGGAGCGTACCATCAGCCGTCTGTCCCCCGATGCACCTACCTGTCAACTATTCACAGGTCACATCGGCTCTGGTAAATCAACAGAATTGCTGCGGCTGCAAGCTCAATTGCAGCAGCAAGGATTTCATGTGGTTTACTTTGAGTCGAGTAAAGACTTAGATATGGCAGATGTGGATATTACTGACATTTTGCTGAGCGTTGCTCGTCAGGTGAGCGAAAGCATTGAGAAAATGAAAATCAAGCTGCAACCGAGGGGTTTTAAAGCTTTGCTTAAAGGGGTTGCTGATGTTTTTCAAACTCAAATAGACTTGAGCGCTGAAGCTAATATCCCTGGTTTTGGGGAAATAAATGCCAGCACGGAGGGAGAATTTTCTCTGGCGTTGGGAATTGGCAAAATTACTGCTAAAGCGAAAGATGCTCCGAATCTGCGATCGGAGTTGCGGCAATATTTGGAGCCGCGTACTAATGTAATTTTAGATGCACTGAATAAGGAGTTACTCGAACCGGCAAATCAAGAACTCAAACGCCAAGGAAAACAGGGACTTGTGGTAATTATCGACAATCTCGATCGCATACATCTGTGCGCGAAACCGACGGGGCGCTTGCAGCCGGAATATCTGTTTGTCGATCGCGGGGAACAGTTGGCAAGACTAAATTGCCACATCGTGTATACAATTCCTTTGGTGCTGATTTTCTCTAACGATTTGGGTCAATTGACCAATCGCTTTGGGGTAGATCCGAAGGTTTTGCCGATGGTGCCGGTGCAGTTGAGCGACGGTTCTGAGTGCTCTGAGGGTGTGGAATTGCTGCGACAGATGGTTCTGGCGCGGGCTTTTCCGACGGTGGAACCATCTGGGCGCTATGCTTTGGTTGACAAAATTTTCGATTCTGCTGAAACTCTCGATCGCCTGTGTCGAGTTAGCGGGGGCCATGTCCGCAATTTGCTGCAACTTTTGTATAGCTGTCTGCAAAAACAAGACCCTCCTCTGTCGCGGGAAACTTTGGAAAATGTGATTGTCCAGCGCCGCCACCAGCTTACTTTGGCGATCGAAGCTGATGAGTGGAATTTACTGCGCCAAGTATCCGCTACCAAAACTGTCAACGGAGAAACTAAATACCAAATTTTGTTACGCAGTCTCTGGGTGTTTGAATACCGTTACGGCGAGGATTACTGGTTTGATGTCAATCCGATTTTGGCGGATGCAAAGGAGTTTCGCGAAACTGAAGATGTGGCGAAACAGCTTTGATTTGTCAAATACTCATAACGCTAATTAATGCCGTTGCTGAATCAAGGTTTGATATACTCCCCGCCCGCTTATGTGCGGGGATTCTTGACACTTCATTTGTCGATCGACAGTTCTTTTAAGTATTATTACTGATTGACAAATGCAGCCAGTGTCTTAACTTATCAGGAATGACCGGAAAAGGGATCTCGCACGGCTAAACCAGAGGCCGCTCCAAAGCGTGGGTGCGATCTGTCAATTCATGCTTACTCGGTATCGCACCTGACAAATAACCTCTCGTTTTACCCAGAGCACTCGGAGGGCGACGGGTGAAGTTTTGCCGTGGCCGGTAACGTATGTTGCACCGAGAAAACTTGCTAGTCTGTTCCAACCGAGTTGCGAGCTGCGGCTCAAATTGCATAGAAGTAAAAAAATCTGTGCGTTTAACTACTTTTTTACGAATTGTTATGGTATGTTAACTTTAGTAGAGGCTGGCTCAAACAATTTAAAACGCCCGGTTATCAAATAACGTTTATGGTTGACCCTAAAAAAATCCTGCTGCAATGGGAAAGATATTGGTTTAAAATCCTTGGTAGATGGCAATCGTGTGCATTGACCTGCCCCATAGAAAGACCTCATCACCGACATATTGTTTGGAGTTGGATTGGCAGTTTTTTGGCAATTACCGCAACGTCCTATCTTGCTGTAAAAACTAATTCTCCTTTACTAATGGCTCCGTTTGGCGCTACAAGCGTTCTAATATTTGGTGTGCCTGACAGCCCCTTGGCTCAACCCCGGAATGTGATTGGGGGCAATTTCTTAGCTGCTTTAGTCAGTTTAATAATTCTGCATTTTTTCGGTTCTTCTCCCTTTGCGATGGGCATAGCAGTTTCTAGTGCGATCGGCATTATGCAGATGACCGGCACTCTACATCCGCCTTCGGGAGCAGTTGCGTTAGTCGTCATGATGACCAAACCAGACTGGCAATTTTTGCTAACACCTGCTTTTGAAGGATCGATGATCTTAGTCTTGTGCGCCGTGATATTTAATAATTTAGCGGAAGAAAGGACGTATCCCAATCACTGGCTATAGCATGGTCTCTGATTAGTTCAAGTTATAAGTACGATCGCAATTTCATATATAATTTCTGGGCGGGTGACAAAGATATTTAGGAAATAGACTGTTAGGAGGGTTGCAGCACGCAACCCTTTTCTATCGAAGTCGCATTTATTTGGAGTTAATGTTATTAACTGTTGCGCCTATTCAAAATATTTTCGTCGTGATATCTGGATGTGAAAATTATCCCGCGCTCAAAAAAAATATTCAGCACCACAATGGAAAGTGTGTGAGTCCCGATAGATTGGGGGATTGCGAATATACTATTGATTTTGGGGACAGAATTTTTGCCCTAGGGATGAAGAGGTGATTATTAAGTAAGGGTTTTGATAGTCCATCGATGGCGAGAAAAAATGGACGAGACTAGACTCAAGAGATATCGAAAAAATTTACAGGAAAGATTAACCGGAATTTTAAATTGAGCGCTAGAAAATAAAGGTGATATCTGCTTACGAAAAGCCTAGGATTGGCTGATTGACAATGTAGTTATATTTCTGGAAGATGCGATAATTCCACCCAGGAATAATCAGAGTGAACTGGCGATTCTGATGAGTGTAATATTTGGTCGCGTGGCTAAGAGCTTCGGTTTCGAATGAATCCGGGATGGGGAAAGCAGCGGTACGTTCAGTTGTCAATACTGGCAAAGGTTTGGGTTGAACTGCCGATCGATCTGTTCAACCAGCGCTCCCTACTAATGGCTCCCTTTTTTTCCTGGTTGAGCAATTACCAAAAAATGTATAATAGCGCTATCAAAATCATTCTTGATTCTTCTTTTCTGCTTCCATCAAAAGCCATCGGTTAAATCGGTTAAAACAATCGGTTGCCGAACTTCCTTCCACCTCAAACTACTATGATTCAAGGCACTACTAAACTGCTCGGAGTAATCGGTCATCCCGTCACACATTCTCTGTCGCCGGCGATGCACAATGCTGCTATTGCTCACTTGGGAGTCGATTTTGTTTATCTCCCATTTCCGGTAAAACCAGAGGATTTAAAGGCTGCGCTTGCAGGATTTGCGGCGATCGACCTTCGGGGATTTAGCATCACGATTCCGCACAAACAAGCCATCTTACCGCTGCTGTCGGAAGTTTCGCCGATCGCCCGGGCGATCGGCGCAGTCAATACCGTCTACCGAACTGACAAAGGCTGGTGTGGCACAAATACTGACGTAGAAGGCTTTCTCGCGCCACTGCAACCCCTCCCAAACTCTCCTTACGAAGGGGGGGCTAAAGACGCGATTTCTCCCTTAGAAAACGACGATACGGCTGTGGGATCCAGTCCCCCCCCTTACCAAGGGGGGGCTAGGGGTGGTTCCGATTGGAGTCAGAAAGTAGCGGTAATTTTGGGGAATGGCGGGGCGGCGAGGGCTGTTGTGGCTGGATGCGCTCAATTGGGATGTGCCGAGATTCACGTTGTCGGGCGCAGCGCCCAAAATTTAGCGGAATTTCAGCAGAGTTGGGTAAATTCTCCGATGCCGATGCAAAATTTGCAGGTGCATACTTGGGAGAATTTGTCAATGTTAATTTCGCAGGCGGATTTGCTGGTGAATACGACTCCTGTGGGGATGCACCCGCACGGGGAAAAGTCGCCGGTTTCTGCTGCTGCGCTCGATCAACTGGCAGCAGGTGCGATCGCCTACGATCTAATTTACACCCCGAATCCGACTCAGTTTCTCAAAGATGCACAGCAAAGAGGGGCGCTAGCTATTGACGGACTCGAAATGCTCGTTCAACAAGGAGCAGCCGCCTTGAAAATTTGGCTGGACACAGAATCAGTTCCAGTCGATGTGATGCGCCAAGCCCTGCGGCAGCATTTAGGCTTAGACTGATGCTATTTGTGTGGCGGTAGGGAAACCGCGCAGTGCTGTTTCCCTAAAGATGTTGAAAATTAGATCGTGAATTCGCGCTAAGCTGGGAATTAAAATATACTTGCGCTGCAATTTATGAAATTTCGAGCTATCAGTCTTTTTTTTGCTACTTGCGCGATCGCAATTTTTAGTTTGGTATACACTCCGCCCGCTTGGGCTCTGACACAGATCAAACTTTCAGATCTTTCTTATCGCGAATGTCCTGCCGAAATGGCAGAAGGAACAGTCACTAGCGGCAGTTCTATGGAAGCTAACTGCTTTTTGATTACTGGAAAAGCGGAAAATAGTAGCGGTAAACCTGTTGTCAATGCCGATATTTTCGGCCGCATTTATGATGCAGATGAAAATCCGGTGATGCAAAACCGAACTCGCTTGGGTTCCATCGCAGAAGTTCCTCCCGGAGTTAGCGATTTTCAGATCAGAATTTCGGTGTCCAGCAATCAGCGAACACCTTTGAAGCTCAAGCAATTTAAAGCTACAGGTTTTACTGGCGTGGTTCGCCGCTAACAAAACTATTTGAACTTTTGGGTTGGCTACCCTGAAATTGCGATGCAGTTTTCGATTTTTGCTTGTAGATTTTAGATTGTTGAGTGGCTGGCAATTTCTAATTTCTAATTTACAACCAAGAACTCCCCAGCTTTTCAACCGGGGAGTTCATCTAAGAAGGTCAAATCTAAAATTTAGTTGCCTGCAGCTACGTCTGCCAAACAATTTACGCTTGCTGCTTAACAAATTAAGCTTTTTTAACTACAAGGCTGTTTGCAAGCTGGTTAAAAGACCGATCAAGAATTCGGAGCCAAACTGAAGTAAAAAGAATGCAATCAGCGGCGAAAAGTCAATCCCTCCTAGGGGTGGAATAATCGATCGGAACAGATTTAGGTAAGGATCTGTAAGCTGACTCAAAATCGAAAACGGGGGATCGTACCAATTGATGTTGGGGAACCAGCTTAAGAGCACCCTAGCAATCATTAGGAATGTATAGATTTGCAGAAATGTGGACAGCGTGGTTGCCAAAAGACCTATGGAATAACTCATATATTCTGGTGGAAGTTTGAGTAAAGTTTACAGACGCTTCAACTTTAAGCTTAGCATAGCTGGGGGAGCGGGCGAGGGTGGGAGCATCCCGATTTGGTAAAAATGTTGTTTGGGAGTGCGATTTTCCGGCTCGCTGGTGTTTGTCTCTGGCTTCGTGCTGTGCGAGCGAATCACTCCCCCGTGAAAGTCGATCGCCCGGATGCAACTGGCATACTAATCTACAATTTTAAATTGACTCAGGAGTCTGGGGCGATCGAACCCTCGCTGCTGTGCGCTGGCCCATTCCCGTTGACATCGCCTAGTTGCAGCCGCACGTCATCGATGGTCTGATTTAGCTGGGCAATTTTATCTTCCAAACTCAGCCTTGCTACTTCCATCCCTTCGGCTTCGAGTTGGCTGGCTTTTTTCTGGCGGATCTTTCTTACCTCTGCTTCTGAAGGTTCACTCAGCAAAGCTTCCGCAGCGCGCCGCGACAGCAAAGCGCCGAAAACTGCGCCCACCAAGCCACCAACTGCGGCTCCGGCAATGAATCCCCCTGTAAAACCTTCTCGATTGCTCATGGCTCAACTCAACTGCGCGATATTTCCGTAATTTATTTATTGTAAATTACCCAGCACTGACCTGAGTACAGGTACAGTGTGGGCTTTCAATAGCCCGCTCGACGATCTTGCAAATTGCAAAACAATCTCGAACCTTCGGGCTTATTTACGAAAGCCCCAATAGCAGCAATATTTTTACTGCCGTTTAAGTCGGAATCACCTTTCCATCCACAATGACCACAAGCAAACTTTTTGCCGTTCCTATAAGATTCACCCCGTACAGGATGAATGTGATTGCACTTGTGGCACATTTGACTGGTGTATCTAGGCTCGACAAACAAAATCTTGACGCTATGCTTTATAGCTTTGTAGATTAGGAATTGACGCAACTGAAAGAAGGCCCAGCTATTGCTAAGTCTTCGCTCTTTTTTCGAGCGCGGCTGCTGATTTGTGCGTTCCCTAATTCCCGTCAAATCTTCCAAAGCGATAACTTGATTTTTGTTTTGAGCTTTAGTTACGATACGGTGACTGATAGTGTGATTTACCAAGGTTTGAAAGCGTTTTTCCTTGCCCGATAACCGTTTCAACAATTCTCGACATCTGCGCCGAGAACTCCGCGTGCCTTTCGTGGCTTTGCGTTGGAGATTCGCTCTCAACTTGGCATAATGATTTCTAACTTGGGTAATTTGTTTACCGCTAAATGTATCTCCATCAGAAGTAACTGCAATATCAGTCCTACCCAAATCACAACCCAAAATTTGATTGCTTGGTGGAGGCTCGGCTGGTTGAGATTCAAGCTGAATATTAAGATAGTAACTACCATAAGAGCGTTTGCACAAAGTAGCAGTCTTGGGTTTTTGACCTTTTAGCAATCCAAGTTGGTAGTTTCCGATAGCCAGTGCAAACCGTTCCCTACCACCAGTAGTAGTTAAACTTACTGTCCAATCTTTTTCCCTAAAAGAAAAGATACGAGCATCGTAAGTGACGCTAGTAGGAGCAAATTTATTTACCGATTTCCCATCTTTTTTAGCTGTTTTTCTGTTGCCAGAAACCCGCCTAATAGCGTGGATTGCCAACTGCGCCGAAAGTCCAAACTGAGCTCTGACATTGTGATATACCAAGGATTGCATTGCCAATTCATTTGTCAGAGTTGGCGGTACAGTTTGATTCACATATTCACAAGCGTTAGCGAAGGCCTTACAGGTTGCATCAATTTTGATGGACTGCTCAGGCGTTACTTGGAGCTTGCAAGATACTGTCAGGACTTGTTTCATGACAAGATTGTATCACCTGTTGAAAAAATGTTTGTAGATCATTTGTTTAGCGGGTACGCCTCACGCGCATTCCTCCGGTCACTCAACGGAGTACCGTTAGACTGCGGGACTCATGCTGATGCGGTTGACACTATCGGCTGGAGAAACCGCCAGACGATCGTTCTATTTTAGATTTTAGACTCCGGCGCGAGAGGTTCGGCGAGCGTCGAAGGATTTGAGATTGAAATGCCAATCGCCAAAAACGATCGGGACATACCAAGCCCAAAGAAGCTTCAAGTCGGTTAATTACCGGGTAAGGCGAGAATTCCCACTTCTGAGTTGAAGCGGATCATCTCCAAAGATCGATCGCCATAAAGGTCTTCAATGTGCTCCTTGCAGCACTCGATCGCGAAATCGTTCAACTCGGCCGGCTCAATCCCGTACATCTCCTCAAACACCTCAGAGTCTACCCGACAAAAGCGCGGTCGATCGGCGTATATTCCGCATTCTCGCGTAGTTCTGTCAAAATTGATACACCAACCGTCATCTCCGACCAAGCCCAAATATAGCTCTAATTCCTCAGCAGACAAATACTCGTCTAAGTCAGGGCGCTCTGTTGGTTCTAGGTAACAACAAGCACCGCATTGTTTTACGCAACGCCAATTCGCCATAGTTCGATTTTAGATTTTAGATTTTAGATTTTAGATTTTAGATTCTTCGGCTTGCTTCGGCTAGGCCAGCGGACAAGTCGCGAGTGTACAAGTTTTAGAGTTTAGATACTGCGACGGAGGCCTACAAGTTTGAGATTTTAGATTGGGCCCGCTAGCGGGAAAATCGGAAACCCCAGAATATTTCAGCTTTTGGTAGTATATCAAGTGCCAGCGCCGGAGGCGGGAAAGTCCCGGCTTCGGATGCGTACAAAATCCTGGTTTACTCGCTCGCTCGTTCATTAGTTCCTCTCGGATTCTCTTCCCCTATCGAGCAATAGAGGAGTTTTTGACCGGAATGCGCGATCGCTGGGAGGTCGATCGTTCTTTACATTTTGTTGAATTTTGTAAACTTCCTTAAAAAATAGGGACAATAGCCCGGTAAAATCAGAAGCGGATTTTCTAATTGAACAATCTAGACTTAATAACTACAGTCAGGAGGACACATGGACTTTATAACCGATCTTTTCAGCGGCCTCGACGGTGTAAACTACCAACTCATTGTTCAAGTAGCTTTACTCGCAGCAGTCGTGCTTTCGGGCCCGATCGTGATTTTTCTATTGGCCGCTAAAGGCGGCGATCTGTAATTATAGCACGCTAGGTGGCGATCGAGAGTTGGGAGTTTTGGTTTTAAATGTGATGCACTCATTCCCAAAGCTCGATCGGCAATCGATTTGAGATTTTCCATTTTTCGATTTGAGATTGGGGCATTGAAGGATTGATATCATGTCCGCTCAATTAACCACACGCGCGTCAGGTTCGTAGTGCGGACGACCGTCCGCTCTTCCAACAGGTTCGTAGTGCGGACGACCGTCGGCTCTTAAACAAAGGAGTTTCGGGCGCACTACAAACCGTTTTTGTTAGAGTAATCAATCCGACATGAGATGAGGGATCGGTGAGTATCTCCTTTGAGAGATCGAACTGCGATCGCATCTAAAATTTAAGCTCGATCGCAACAGTTCGAGCCAAAGTAATATAGATAGGCGGGAAAGAGCCTTTCTTTACCGGCGACTTCTATAAAAAGAGAAGTGTGGCAGATGTTTGAGTTATTAAATGACAACCGCTAAATCAAATACCGAGGGCGTGTTTAGCAGTTTGAATCAAATTCTCAAAAAAAGGTAAAGATACATCGACTTCTCTAGCATCGAGGCGGGAGTTGCCCAACAAACCGATGTTTTGTCCGGGTGCAACAGCCAAAACTTGCCCTTGAGAGTTGCGAATTCTCAACTCCTCTTGAGAACCGGCGGGAGACAGACTGCAAGAATAAGTGCGATCGCAATAATCAAACTCAACTTTTCCAAACATCGGCGGCCTCGAACTAGCAGCACTAGCAGGCAAGCGGACACCCAACAATTCTAACTCAACCGATGTCTTGCCCTTAAAACTATTTTCCCGCAATCGGTAAGCAATATCAACCCGCCGAGGCAAAGGAAAATATTCCCCCCAACGCCAAGCAATCCCCTTCACACTAGGCGAGCCTTTTTCATCTTGAGTTGCAGTTAGTTTAACGTGGCCTCCTTTACCCACAATTTTCTGTTCCGCAATGCAAACATTAGCCGTCCAAAATACAGGAGCTTTATTTTCAATTCCGCAAGGTTCCAAAGCATCAATTTGTCGGTAAAGATCGAGATTAATCTCAGCCAAATCCGCTCGCACATCTACAGAAACCAGCGGTTTGAGGTGTTCTGGCTGCAAACATTGATTGGCAAAAACTGACAGTTGATGGCGAAATTGTTCGAGATTCTGGGCCGGCATAGAAAAACCGCCAGCCGCTTTATGTCCGCCAAATTTAGTTAACAAATCAGCGCAAAAATTCAGCCCGTCAAATACATTAAATTCAGGAATTCCCCTCGCCGAACCCCGGATGATATTAGCCTTTTCGCCACCCTCATCCTCAAAAGTACCGATAAAAACGGGTACGCCGTAACGTTCCAGCAACCGAGAAGCCACAATTCCGATCACCCCGTGGTGCCAACCGGGTTGCACCACAACTAACACCCGTTCCTGCTGCAAATCGAGATCACTTTTCTCGCACCAAGCAATCGCTTCCTGCTCAATTTCCTGACACAACTCCTGCCGGCGCTGATTGATTTGTTCGCACTGCATCGCGTTTTTGAGTGCCAATTCGCGATCATCCGTCGTCAGCAACTCGATCACAATTTGAGGGTCATCCAGCCGCCCCACAGCATTAATCCGCGGCCCCAGCCGAAAACCAATATCTTCAGGCTTTAACGTATTATTAGCTTGACTTTTTGAATTAAAAAGAGGTAAAGTTTCCGCACTTCCCGCCTGTACTCCCGCCACCTGAATCAAAGCTTGAACCCCCGCCAATTGCGAGTGAGGCAACAGTCGCAAACCCCGCTTTACCCAGCGGCGATTAACCCCAGTCAAAGGAGCTAAATCCGCAATAGTTCCCAAAGTAAATAACTCCAGCAGCGGATTTACTAACCCACCAACTTTATTCAAATCTTGAGCTAAAGTAATCGCCAAAACATAGGCAACACCTACCCCAGCCAAGCCGCGATAAGGCGAAGATTCCGCAATTAATTTCGGGTTGAGAATAGCATCCGCCGGCGGTAGTTTTGGTGGCAAATCGTGGTGGTCTGTAATAATAACTTTAACACCGAGTTCTCTGGCTCTGGCAACGGGCCCATAGGCTGCAATCCCGTTGTCAACTGTCAGAATCAGAGCGACACCTTCAGCGTGAAATTCTTCTACAATGCGATCGTTAATCCCGTAACCTTCTCGCATCCGGCTGGGAATAGCATAATCCACATTTGCGCCCAAACTCCTGAGAGCTCGCAGCAACAAAGCCGTGCTCGTCATCCCGTCAGCATCGTAATCGCCGCAAATCGCAATTTTCTGCCCTCCCGAAATCGCCTCCCGCAACAATTTGACACTCGCAGCCAAATCGGGAAACTCATCCATTGGCGCGGGCAAAACCAGAGATTCCGGTTCGATAAACCCTTGCACTTCTTCAACAGAATCGATACCTCGGTTAATCAGTACCTGTGCTAGCAAAGACGACAAACCGATTTCGGCGGCAAACTGTTCGGCTTGCTGCGGTTGAGGCGCATAAATTTGCCACCGTTGGTTGGGCAATCGGGGAGAATTCGGGGGCAAAGATGTCGGTAGCTCTTGCACGGAAGCTGAGATATTAAAGATACACAACCAATCTTACCTAATTAAGTGCATCAGTCAATCAATTTTAGATTTTAGATTTTAGATTTTAGATTTTAGATCGATCCTAAAGATGAATTTTTTGGGTAAAATCCAAAGGTTGTTTGTAGGAAAGCTTTTTTCGGAAGCTCTCACCGCACCCCAATAGGGATACCAGCGCCCTATAGAAGTTGTGAAAAGCCCCAATTTTAGACCAAAGTTCCAACCCCCAGATTGCACCTGCCCTTGTCAATCGCCAATCGAAAATAGACTGTGGGCGCAGATGAGTGATTTAATTTTATGAGGAGAATTGCATGAATGTCGATCGACCGTCTTGGTTTAAAATTGCATTACAGCTTCGCGGCTCTGTCATTCTCTCAATTTTGCCCCGGGTTTTACTGTGCGGCGGCTTTGGAATTTTTATTTCCCTGCTGCACTTTTTGAAATGGCCGGTTTCCTTGCCCATTTTATCTAGTATTGTACCGAGTATTGTGCTGGGTTTACTGTTAGTTTTTCGGACAAACACAGCCTACGAGCGATTTTGGGAAGGTCGGAAAATGTGGGGAACCTTAGTCAACAACGTCCGCAATTTAGCGCGCCAAATCTGGGTAGCAATTGAGGAAAAAGACCCGCAGGATAACACCACCAAAAAGTCAGCCCTGCGCCTGTTGCCTGCCTTTGCAGTATCGATGAAATTGCATTTGCGCCAAGAATCAATAAATTCAGAATTGGAGCCGTTGATGTCCCCATCGCAGTATCAAAAGCTCAAGTTGATGAACAATCCGCCGCTAGAAATTGCCTTTTGGATTGAGGATTATTTGCACAATCAGTACGAGCGAAATTGCCTCGATGTATATCAGTTAACTGCTATGAAGGAGTTGCTCAGCTCTATGATTAATGTATTAGGTGGCTGCGAGCGGATTTTGAAGACACCTATCCCTTTGGCTTACACAATTCACCTGAAGCAGCTATTGTTGATTTACTGTTTGGCACTACCCTTTCAAATGGTGAAGGACTTGACTTGGGGAACCGGCCCTGTTGTGGCTTTAATTAGTTTTACTTTGTTCGGCATCGAAGAAATCGGCATTGAGATAGAAAATCCCTTCGGTCACGATGACAATGATTTGCCTTTGGACAATATTTGTGCTGCCATGCAGCGCAATATGGACGATTTAATTTCTTTATCTCCTAGCGTTCACCAACAGGTGAAAGATAAGTAGAGTCATTAGTCATTAGTCATTAGTCATTAGTCATTAGTCATTAGTCATTAGTCATTAGTCATTAGTCATTAGTCATTAGTTGTTAGTTGTTAGTTGTTATTTGTTATTTGTTAGTTGGTAGGGGCGGTGGATGGTGCGTGCCCGCCCTCAGTTGTTAGTTGTTGGTTGTTAGTTGTTAGTAACTGTAGGGTGCGTCGCTATTGAAAATTACTGAAAAAAATCGATAATTGAGCGAGCGACGTACCTGAGCAACGAGTGAACTGTAGGGGCGAATTCACCAATAATCCTGATAGTGCAGACAGATTCAATAAACCCGCCCCCGCCCCACCAGCAAACCCTTTACTAAAATTAATTTCTAACAATCAACCGCATCAACCCAGCTAAAACTAACAATAAAGGTGTCAGCCAATCTCCCCAGCGCACGTACAGAGTCCGAGTTTTTCGCCGATAAATAGTAGCATCTCGGACTTCGTAGGTATTGAGTCGAGATTTCCAAATCGTCTCGCCGTGAGGATTTACAAAAGCAGAGTACCCCGTATTAGTTGCGATAACGGCCCATCTATCTGTTTCAATTGCACGCATCACATCGAGGGCGTGATGTTGGGCCAGCATCGGCGGTTTGTAATGGGCATTGTTGGAAGCTGTAATCATAAATTCGCCTCCCTGTGCTGCTTGATATCGGAAATTTTCAGCAAAGGCGGAATCGTAACAAATTCCGACGATGGCGCGGCCAAAGGGCGTATCAAATAATTGTTTTGAGTTTCCTGGTACTAAACGAGCATCTAAGGGTGACAGCCGATTTATAATCCCGCCTAAGATTTCGTAAAAAGGGATGTATTCGCCTAAAGGTACTAGCTTTAGTTTATCGTAGCGGCCGACAATTGCTCCAGTGCGATCGATCGCCAATAAGCTATTAGTGAGACCGTTTTCTTCTTGTCCAAATCCTCCAACCCAAGCCACTAAACCGCGTTCGAGAATAGCTTGATAAAAGGAAAGAGTGGAACGCTGATACTCGTTTGTCCAGATAAAAGGCAAAGCGGTCTCTGGAATTAACACAGCATCAACTTTTCTGTCTGCTAACTCTTTGTATCCAGCGGTGTAACCTTCCAAAGCGCGCCGCCACCCGTCTGAGTCAAACTTAATTGCGTTAGGAATGTTTCCTTGAATAATCCCAATTTTTAATGATGTTCCGGCTTCTTGAATTAAGGGGCGATTGTACAAACTCCAGCCGACAATATGCAAAACTAAAAACAAACCCGCAGGCAAAATATAAGCAACCCAATTCTTCCGTCTTCCTTCTCCCTTCTTCTTTCTTCCCTCCTCCTTCCTCCCATCCGTTACATCCCGTACATTGCTCGTTGCCGAACTTCCGACTTCCCTCGGACTTCTTCCTTCAATAAAAGCTTCGGCAATTAAGCCATTTACTGCTACAATGGCGGCTGTTACTGCAGCGGGGCCGGAGAGTTGACCGAGGTGCAATATTGGTAAATTGTGCGGACTTTGGGTGTATGATAGTGATGTCCACCACAGCGAACCTGTGCTCCAAATACTTTCTAAGGCACACCACAAAGCTGTGCCAATTAAAACGCGGGTTAATGCTAAGAATTGAGTTTCCCCCCCCCCAGCCCCCCCTTTACAAGGGGGGGAATTGAGAATAAGAATAGGATTTTTGCCGGGGAAAGTGAGGGAGTTGAGAATTACACATAGCCACGCCCAAACGGTGACTAATGCGGCTCCCCAAAGGGTGATGAATGTCCAGCAAAAAAGTGCGATCGCCAAACTGGGCCACCAAGGAACTCCCAACCAAGTCATGGGGTGTATTCCCATAATCCAAGATAGGGCTAATCCGTGATAGCCAATTCCCCAGAGAGAAGGAAGAAGGAAGAAGTCCGAGGGAAGTCGGAAGAAGGAAGAAGGAAGAACTTTTTGTTTTTTTTCTGTGATTATTGGTCGTTCATAACTGACAACCATAACCCACAGCGGAACTAATGCAATCCAGGCTAACGGCCAAGCATTGAATGGTGCTGTTGTCAATGCCATCAAAATGCCGCTGAAAAATGCGATCGCCCAAGCTAATACTTGAGATTTCCCAAGCGCGAGTTTTTCAAATTTAAGCCAATTAAATATTGCCACTTTGACGATCGCCAAATATAATAATTCTTAATTAAGATATCACGTCCGGTAAATTAACTGTTTGTAGTGAGGACTTCAGTCCGCATCCATTACCAGGAGTAAAGTCCTCACTGCGAAGCATTTTGATGGCGAGCGTTGCAGCGGAAATAAGATGAGACATAAGTCTCTTAAGTTATATTTTCTCAAACAAAAAGCTAATTTTAGCTGTTGATTGAAGGAGCAATCGTTGCTACCGGGGTGACTTCACTGGCGGCCAAGTCGAGGGGGAAGTTGCGATCGAACTACATTCTCAATAGACTGGTTGCATTCATGCCAAAACCATCTTAAAATTATCTGCCCCGCATCTGTGTCGATCGGCCTGACATCTGCGGTTGACCGACTCGCATCAAAGATATGCGGCAAAAATTTGTTGACCAAAAAACCCGGTTTCTGAGGCGCTAATCGCAATCAACCGGGTTTGTGAAGATGAGTTCGTAAATGGAGCCTGCAAAATTAACCTTTAGCCGGGGGGCCAGTTCATCTGCCGTCCGCCGAGAATGTGAAGGTGGAGGTGGTCTACAGTTTGGCCGCCGTCATTACCAGTATTGATCGCGACGCGATAGCCGTTGGACAGGCCCTCTTGTTCTGCTACCCGCTTGACAGTCAGCAGCAGGTGTCCCATCAAATCCTGGTCTCCCGATTCGGCATCGGCTAATTTGGGAATAGGTTTTTTGGGAATGACGAGGATGTGGACTGGCGCTTGGGGATTGATATCTCTGAAGGCGAGGGCCAAGTCGTCCTCATAAACGATGTCTGCTGGAATCTCTTTGCGGATGATTTTGCTGAAAAGCGTTTCTTGAGTTGTCATGGGTGTTAAGGAAGGAAGTTCGGCAACGGATTGTGTAACGGATGTAACGGATGGGAGGAAGGAGGAGGGAAGAAGGAAGAGGGAAGTTCGGCAACGAGCAATGTACGGGATGTAACGGATGTAACGGATGTAAGTCCGTCCGAAGACGGAAGAAGGAAGAAGGAAGAAGGCCCAAGAGGGAAGGTGGCAGGGTGAAGGCCCAAGAGGGAAGGTGCAAGACGGAAGGGGGAAGATGGAAGGGACAAGGAGAAGAGGGAAGGGGGAAGACTCAGCAGCAGAGGAGCAAAAAGAGAAAAGGAAGAGGCAAGGAAAAGTTTTTCTTGCTTCTTCCGATATTCATTAGTCATTGTTAATCATAATATATGATGAATCAAAGACAGGCAAATTAGGGATCGAGAAAAAATGCTTGCTAGGGTTTGGAGTGCATCGATCGTAGGCATTGACGCGGTAAAGGTGGGCGTGGAGGCTGATGTGTCGGGGGGGCTGCCGAAAATTGTGGTGGTGGGGTTGCCTGATTCGGCGGTGCAAGAAGCTAAAGAAAGGGTTAAGGCTACGCTAAAAAATTCGGGTTATGCTTTTCCGATGCGGAGTATTGTGATAAATTTAACTCCGGCGGATTTGCGGAAGGAAGGGCCGAGCTTTGATTTGCCGATCGCCATTGGCATTTTGGCAGCGTCGGAACAAGTCAGCGCTGAACTTTTGGGAGATTATTTGTTTTTGGGCGAACTGTCCTTAGATGGAAGTTTGCGGGCTGTGTCTGGGGTGTTGCCGATCGCCGCTGCTGCTGCCAAAATGGGTGTTTCTGGGTTAATTGTACCGGCTGGTAATGCGGAAGAAGCCGCTTTGGTGCAGGGAATATCTGTTTACGGTTTTGAAAATATTTTTGCAGTTACTGATTTTTTGAACAATCCTGAAGTTTATTCGCCTGTAGAAGTAAACGGTAAAGAAGAGTTAGCAAAAACGCGATTTTCGGGTCTAGATTTAAAGGATGTAAAGGGGCAAATTCACGCGCGGCGGGCTTTGGAAATTGCGGCTGCGGGGGGACACAATTTGATTTTTGTGGGGCCGCCAGGGAGCGGTAAGACGATGCTGGCGAGACGTTTGCCTGGTATTTTGCCGCCGCTGACTTTTGATGAAGCTTTGGATGTGACTCAAATTCATTCGGTGGCGGGGTTGTTGAAGGATAAGGGAATGCTGGTGAGCGATCGGCCTTTTCGCAGTCCTCACCATTCGGCATCCGGCCCTTCTTTGGTAGGTGGCGGCAGTTTTCCGCGTCCGGGTGAAATTTCTTTAGCACATCGCGGCATCCTTTTTCTCGATGAATTAACTGAGTTTAAAAGAGATGTTTTGGAGTTTTTGCGACAACCGCTGGAAGATGGGTATGTGACTATTTCTCGAACTAGACAATCGGTGATGTTTCCGGCACAATTCACTTTAGTTGCTAGTACAAATCCTTGCGCTTGCGGTTATTACGGCGACTCGATCCAACAGTGTACTTGTTCGCCGCAAAAGCGAGAGCAATATTGGGCAAAACTTTCGGGGCCTTTGATGGATAGGATTGATTTGCAGGTGGCGGTTAATCGTTTGAAACCGGAGGAGATTACGCGACAGCCGACGGGGGAGGAGTCGGAACCTGTGCGGGTGAGGGTGCAGCGGGCGCGAGAGCTCGCAACTCGCCGTTTTCAGTCGGAATCTAGTTTGCGCTGTAATGCGGAGATGCAAAGCAGTCACATTAACCAATGGTGTCAGTTGGATGATGCTTCGCGGAATTTATTGGAGATGGCGATTCGGAAGTTGGGGCTTTCGGCGCGGGCGAGCGATCGAATTTTGAAGGTTGCTAGGACTATTGCTGATTTGTCGGGGGATGAAAGTTTGAAAACCAATCATGTGGGGGAGGCGGTGCAGTATCGGACGATCGATCGGATGCAGTAAGGTGGATTTGTGCGATGTTTTTCAAGTCGTAAGTTGATATATTGCAGGTCGATATTTTGGTTCGGGAATGGGTTTTCCCGTAGCTTTTGCAGCTTCAAGCCATGCTGTTTTAGCAATCTGTACTTCCTGCAAAGCTGATTCTGGGGTTTCGCCAAAAGCTGAACAGTATTTTAAATCAGGAATATCAGCAATGTAGCCTTCATTTTGGTTGCTGTAAAAAATATTGATGCGATCGTCTTTCATAGTTCATCATCCTTAATTTTGAGCTATATCGTGTATTCCTGCTTCGTAAAATCCTTCCTCTTGAAGAAATTGAGTTAATTCCTTAAGTCCTTGGCGACGCATCACTTTTCGCTGTTCTTGATAAATGATTAAATCCTTAAATCGAATCCGCCGATGGGAACCTACTTTGATATAAGGAATTGCTCCTTCATCTAGCAAATTCACAAGAAATGGTCGCGATACATTCAAGATATCAGCCGCTTGCTGCGTCGCTTAGCGGGTGACAAGGCACTTCTAGTCTAAACAGGACAAAGGTTTGAGAGAATAATAACGTAAAAAAATAAGGAGCCACACGAGCTCCCCAAAAAACAAAATGTTCCCCCCATCATACTAAAAAATCCTGTGCACTCATCTCAATGAAAGCCAATACTTAACCTTACAACTGCTGTTGTTATTGCTTCAGGCTCATCGTCAGGTCAAGCTCTCCGTATTAGCCAGTGTCTTTCCTCAACCGATTCAATATCAAAGTCGCTTTCCGAAACTTACAACGCTTGAGAGTGTTGCCTCAGTTGTGTGTCAAACTGTTATGGTTTCCCCTGATTAAATATTGGATTCGGCAAGAGCAAACGTCCAAGCGCTTAAACCGAGAACAACGTCGTTGTGTACGAAAACTCAAACATCAAAAGTATGGCTATTGGATCGTTACAATCGACCGGACACAGTGGAAAGGACATAATATATTTATGGTTAGTCTAGTCTGGGGAACTCATGCTCTGCCAATATATTGGGAACTCTTAAAGAAGTCAGGTAACAGTGACCTCAAGACTCAAAAACGACTTTTAGGTACAGTCCTTATTCTATTTAAGAAATACCCCGTTTTGGTATAATGGCGAGCGAGAGTTCCATAGCCCCAAACTCGCATCATGGCTTGATGACAGGGGTGTATCTTTTGCACTACGGAGCGAAAAAAGACTTCCAATTTCAAGAGAATTTAGGTGAAGACTATCAAGTGCTCAAAAAGCTTGGCTTCAAACCTGGGATGTCCAATTTTTATCAGAATATTTTGGGAAATAAAGGAGACGGTTTAGGGCCATTTAATCTGGCTGTATATTGGAAACGAAAATATCGTAAGCCAGGGCCAAAAGAACCTTGGTACATTCTGACAAATCTCCCTAATCTGAAGCTTACTTTAGATGTTTATTGTTGTCGGTGGGACATCGAACAGATGTTCAAAGATTACAAAACTGGTGGTGATAATGCGAGAAGATACCAAGGTCAATGAAGCTCGTTTGTTAGCTTGAGTCTTGTTGATTTCGCTCGCTTATAGTTTGGCAACGATTCACGGACAATGGATCAAGAAATTAGGTGTAGAAATTTATGCTGGGCGGATCTCGGAGCATCAAGACAAAACCCCACGACAAAGTGAATTTAGTCTGAGCCTCTATGGACAACGGTGGATCTATGGGATGGAATTATGGAACGATTGGGTAATAAGTCTAATTGCGCTCAAGCCCCATAAATAAACGTCTCTATTTTTAACGTGGCTTCTACGCCCTATCCCTTGTGCAGCAAGCATTATAGGTGCGTTGTCACCCGTTAAGAGAAAAATCACAACAAAGAGCCAAGTATAGCACCGAACTTTAAAAAAAATCCGAGGTTTGAAACCGCAGATAAACGCAGATAAACGCCGATTTAGTTGGCAGTTTATCTGCGTTAATTTGCATTCATCTGCGGTGAAAAATTAAATCCTATCGTCCTCAGAAAAAAGTCCCAACAAAGGGCCGAGAATAGCGCCGAAAACAAAGCCGCCGGCGTGAGCCCAGTAGGCAACTCCCCCGGATTCCATGCCGACATTTGCAGGGGCATTTAAGGAAGCCAACCCGCTCAATGCTTGCTGTGCAAACCAAAATCCGAGAAAGAAGAAAGCGGGGATTCTGACGGTGGTAATAAAGATTCCTAACGGCAGCAGTGTTAGAACTTTGGCTTGGGGATATTTGAGAATGTAAGCTCCCATCACGCCTGCGATCGCGCCGCTAGCACCAAGGGACGGAATGGCTGATGCTGAGGAAAAAAACCACTGAGTTAGTGATGCTAAAACGCCGCAGGTAAGGTAAAATATTATAAATTTGACGTGTCCTAAACGGTCTTCTACATTGTTGCCAAAAATCCACAAAAATAACATATTTCCGGCAATGTGGAGAAAGCCTGCGTGCAGGAATTGCGAGCTAATTAGCGTAGTCCATTCGGGAAATGGCGAAACTGGCAGCGCTACCCGACACATATTGCTTAGCTGGCAAGGAACTACCGCCCAAGAGTAGAAAAATTGCGTTAATTGGCGATCGCCCAAGGAGAGTTCGTACAAAAATACTAATACGTTTGCAGCAATCAGCCCGTAGGTAACGTAGGGAGTGATGCTGATCGGGTTTTCGTCGCGTAAGGGAACCACAGCCGTTTTTTCCTCAAGATCAAAAATATTGGCAACAGGATAGCGTATTTGCCTGCAATATTTCTTCTATCGTAAGGAAGAAGTTATTAGTCAGTTGTCTGTTGAATTTATCTGTTGTCAGGATTGCCGTAAATCATTTGGGAAACTTTGGGGGTTTTGTCTCCGATGTGAAAAGTGCGGGCTGTTTCTTCGATCGCCCGATCGGCATTTGTGACTCGCTCGAATTGGCGAAAGTTTTTTGTCAATGGGATGGACAAAAATTAGGTATCATAGTCTAGAAGTGAAGTTTCGATAGATTTTAGTTTATGTCGATCCAGTTGGCAAAATCCGATTCACAAATCCTTGAATGCTTTCCGATATTGGCTCAATTACGTCCACACCTGAAACAAGAGGATTTTTTGGAGAAAGTTCAGCGTCAAAAGCAGAATGGTTACCAGTTGGCTTTTTTAGAACGAGATGCTCAAATATTTGCTGTAGCAGGGTTCTGTATTGATGAGTGTTTGGCGTGGGGACGATTTTTGTATGTTTATGATTTGGTTGTTGATGAAACAGTGCGGTCAAAAGGTTACGGGCAAAATCTGTTTGAGTGGTTGATAGAATTTGGCAGGCACCATGATTGCAAAGAGTTACATCTAGATTCAGGAGTTCAGCGTTTTGATGCCCATCGCTTCTATTTGCAGCAACGTATGAACATTATATGCCATCATTTTTCGCTAAACTTGTGATTATATTTCTATGAAAACTCCTACACTTTCTACAGCCATGATACTCACCGCGCACAAAGCATAAATTCCCGTTCCTACGGCTACTTGTACTGTGTCTGCATTGAGGATTTTGATCAGCTTCCAGCTATCTCCATTTTTTTGATAAAGCGTCCACGAACGAATGTTTTTATCGGCGGGATTTTTCCACTGCAAAATATTGCTGTTGCCAACTTTTTGGACTACGGCTGATGCGGGAGGGGCTGGTCGCGTTCCATTTTGCCAAGGCATCACGGGAACGAGTGCGGGTTGCGTGTATGTAGTAGATTTGAAATTATCGTATATTTTTTGGCGATTGTCACTAAATGCTTTCATGCTGAAGAAAACATTGCCTAAAGCTAAGTTTTGTTTGGAGTTGCGCGTAATCTCAATTTGATTGTTGATTTCGTCTACATTCCACTTCTGACCGTCAAGCTTTCCTAAGTTATTTCCCACATAAATATGTCTATTTTGCGGGTTATTTTCTAGCCACCATTGCAGCAAAACTGGATAGCTTTGAGCTGTTTGGTCGATGCGCCAATAAAGTTGCGGATTGAGATAATCTACCCAACCTGATACTAACCATTTTTTGGCATCGGCGTAAAGTGTTTCGTAGGCATCTAAACCGCGACTTTGGGGCGGCTGGCCGGGGCGATATATGCCGAAGGGACTGATGCCGAATTTAACGTTGGGTTTGGCTGCTCGAATTCCTTCTCCTAGTCTTTTAACTAGCTTGTTAACATTTTCCCGACGCCAATCTCCTAAATTCATTTTTCCGCCTCGGGAAACATAACTATTGTAAATCTTGCTGTCGGGAAATTCTTGGCCGGCAATCGGGTAAGGATAGAAATAATCGTCGAAGTGAACGCCGTCTATATCGTAGCGCTTTACTACGTCTAAAATGACGTTGTAAGTTTTTTCTAGCACTAAATCAATTCCCGGATCCATCCACCAGTCGTCGCCCCACGGATAAACGCATTCGGGATTGGTAACAGAGATGTGCGGGCTGACGTTGGGAGGGGTTTGGGTATAAGAAACTTTGGCGCGGTAGGGATTGAACCAAGCGTGAACTTCTATGTTGCGTTTGTGGCTTTCTGCAACGGCAAATATTAAAGGGTCATAATAAGGTTCTGGTGGTTTTCCTTGAGTTCCTGTCAGCCATGAACTCCAAGGTTCTAATTGTGAGGCGTAAAGGGCGTCGCCTGCTGCTCTAATTTGGAGGATAATTGCATTGAAATTCATTTCTTGTACCCTGTCAAGAATTTTTAACAGTTCGGCTTTTTGCTGTTCTGTTGAGAGTTTGTTGCTGAACGGCCAGTCTATGTTCCACACTGATGTTATCCAAACTCCGCGAAATTCTCGCTGGTGGTTTACGTAAACTTGGGGTCGGGGAACTTTGCTGAGAACTATAATATATTGATTGTATATTGCTGGTGCTTTTTTGAGATACACTAATGCTTGATAAACCCAGGCTGAAATATCGGATCGGGTGGCGCTTCCGGCGGGATTTAATAAGTTTAAATTTGGATAGTTTACAACTATTTCGGATTGGGTGGCTATGACGATCGCATTTTTGGCATAGTTGGGAATTTCTGTGCTGTCTAGGTAGATGTTTGATAGGATAAGATTGCTTGTTGGTACACTATTTGAGCCAAATACTCCGCTAACTAAAGCAACTAATGCCTCGGCTCTGGTAATCCTATTTTCGGGTTGGAACAGGTTGTCGGGGTAGCCGGAAATAAACCCTCTTTTATATGCTGTTTGAATGGCGGCGGCGGCCCAGTAAGTGGCGGGAACGTCGATAAAGGGAATGTAGGGCCGTTTGTCGGGTATGGGAAAGGCTTTGCTGACAATGGCGGCAAATTGGGCGCGGGTGAGGTTGCTGTTGGGGCGAAAAGTGCGATCGGGAAATCCGCTAATTACTGACCGTTCTACTAAGCCGTCAATAAATATTTTGGCCCAATTATTTTGAATGTCGGAAAATTGGATGTTGCTAGAAACCATAGTTATTTAATAATCTGGAATTGGGCGAGCGCGAAGCGGAGGGATTGGGAATTGGGCGAGCGCGAAGCGGAGGGATTGGGCATTGTTGACTGTTGACTGTTGACTGTTAACTGTTGACTGTTGACGGCGTTGAGTGATGACAACTGACAACTATCAACTGTCAACTGTCAACAGTCAACTGACTACAATAAACCTGCATTTTCGTAGGAAAGCCGGATGATATTGATGATTTTTTCTCCGTATAATGGGTCAGAATTCCAGCGACCGGCAAGTTCGTTGACTGTGGGGGCGACACCGCGCTTGACAAAGCGAAAACGCACGTTTTCTTTGACTAAAGGTTGGTCGATAGGTTCGATGCTGCCGTAAGCTTTTAGGTGCTGAATTTGCGCTCTAATTCCTGTCCTGACATCGGGAAATGAGAGACCGGAATTTGTGGGGCTGATGACTCCCATGTCGGCAAAGTTAAATTGTTCTGCTTTTACTGCAATGCCAAATTTGAGATAGTTTGTTTCTAAACACATTTGGCCAAAAGCTACGTCGTGGTTAACTCCTTCTGCGGCTGCTTCTTGCACGTAAATTTGAGGTAAACTCGGAAAGTTTGCTGAGGCTTTGCTGTTATTTTTGGCGAGAAATGCTGTCATTTGTTGGGCGGTAGTTAGACCCCGACCCATGATTTTTGCTACGCCTGAGAGGATATCACGGCGCGATCGCAGTAATACTGATGTTGTAGACTGATCCCATGCTACGGAAATATCCCGATCGCGCAAATCGATCGCCCGCACGAAAACTACTCCATTGTACGTTACCCGGCGATCGACTGCCTCTGGTTCGACGTTGAGAAGGTCTAGAACTTCGGAAGGGACAAAGGAATTTCCGTTCACCAAAATGCCTTTATCTTCGTGCGGCCCACCGTTAATTTGGATATTAATCAAGGGATAAACTATAGGTGTCGGCGCGGGCGTTGGTGCGGGTGTCGGTGCGGGCGTTGGTGCAGGTGTCGGCGCTGGTGTCGGCGCTGGTGTCGGTGCGGGTGTTGGTGTTGGCAAGGGTTTCAAATTCGTATTTTTTAACCAAGCTTCGAGCCCGTCAGCGAGTCCGAGGGCGACATCGCGGCGACGAGTTTGAATAATTCGCAAGTCATCGGGGCTGGTCAAAAAACCGAGTTCAATCAGTAGCGAAGGAATGTTGACGCGCCGACAAAATCCGAGGCTACCAACACCAGCTTCAGTATCTGCTTTTGCGCCACGGCTTGGTATTTCTCGGCACCTGCGTAAATAGCCGTTTAAAATTAAATCCGCATCTGCTTTTCGCTTAGGGTTGCTGCCAATATAAAACGCAGTGGCACCGCGAACTTGGGGATTAGAAAAAGAGTCGCCGTGAATTTCTACCGCTACATCTCCCGCGAGGCTGCGGTTGTTTATCCAAGCGATAGTTTCTAGCAAACTCAGAGTATCGGGCACCGAGAAAGTTTCTATGCCTCGCTGCCGCAATTCGGCTACTAATAAGTCGCGAGTTAGGATCATTTCCTGGGCTTCGGTGGTGCCAAGTGCGATCGCCCCCATATCCCGCAAGCTGCCTTCAAACCCGCCGTGTCCTGCTGAAACAAAGATAGAACCCATTTTATAAAATTCTCCACCTTGCAGTTAATTTAGCATCTGCTTTGTAGTCTTGGGATTTATTTTACCGCAAAGGCGTATATTTTATTATTGCATAGCAAATTTGTAGTTGCGCTCTAGGTGGGGGTTTTAACCCCTTGGCACAACTACAAATTTATTGATCCGGTGGCTAGTTACATCGTAACAGCGGGGCTAGTCGAAGGTTTTGGTGGCTTAATGTCCTCGGAAACTGCACGGGCGCGGAAGAGTTTAGCAAAGGCTTGCTCGCACTTAGACAAATCCGCTTCTATCTCTGTAAAAATGTCAGTTGATACCGGATCTGTAAACTGGGCCCGCAGGTTGTGGATATCGACAACACCGGTTTGCAAATCGCCCAAAATGGTTCGCAACAAAAACGTTTCATCAGTTCCTTGTAGCGAAGTTTTTAATTTAGCGTATTTATCAGCAATTTGGGCGGGAATTGAGGGTTTTTCGCCGAAATCGTTCAGGCGCTTTTCCAGAGCGAGGATGTGGTGCTGTTTGTTTTGAACCATTTCTGCAAGGAACGATCGCAAATCGCTATCTCCGGTTTTTTCCGCATAATTTTGAAACGCTTCGCAAGCATAACGTTCCCCTGCGAGGGCGGTATTCAAACCCTTAGCAATATCGCCTTGTGTGGAGCCTCCCCAAGCATTAGCTAGTTTCCACCATTCTGCACTGCTGTCAGTTTCTTCGGGTAAACCTACTGCTTTTCCGCCGTAACCGAGGCGAGCCAGAATTGCAGTAGTAAATATTGCTAAATCGCCCGGTTGGCGGGAAGTAATCAAGTTACCATCAACTACTAAAGGTTCGTTGATGTAGTTAGCTCCGGCATTAATCATGTCGGTTTTTATTGCCAAGAAACCAGTCGCATTTTTGCCTTTTAGCAAGTCGGCTTCAATCAAAACTTGCGGCCCGTGACAAACAGCAGCGACTATTTTTCCTTGCTCGAAAGCTTCTTTGACAAACCCCACTGTATTGGGATTAGTCCGCATAGTATCGGGAGCCATACCGCCGGGAATTATCACTGCATCGAATTCTCCTGCTACTGATTCAGTGGTAGTTCCGTCAGCTTGCTGGGAAACTTTACCATTTTTACCGGCATACTTTTCGTTAGTACGGGAACCGAGAACAACTACTTCAAATCCTGCTTGTTTTAAGGCATTGTAAGGAACTAGGAATTCGGAATCTTCTACTCCATTTTCGATAAGGATAGCAACTCGTTTGGTGTTTGTACCGTTATCTGCTGTCATAATCAGTTTTCCTTAAGGTAGTATTTTATAAAATTTAATTTATTTGTTGCTGTTTTCGCGTCTGGCTAAGGTTATAAATTGGTTGGTGGCAAAATGTGTGTTCATGAGTCTTTGGAGGTAGTCGTAAGGTGCGCATTGCGCACCCTACAATTAGATGTTTTGTGCAGTATCACGGATAGCATCAATGCACGTAAGAGGCACCGTTAATGTCGATCGTTGTCCCCGTAGCGTGCGGGGCTAAACCAGAGGCTAAAAAGGCAATAACATTGGCGACATCTTGAGGAGGAGCGATTTTGCCGATCGGGATATCGCGCACAATCTCTGCTTCGCCAAACTCCCGAATAAACTTATCTGCCATTTCCGTACTGACAAATCCCGGTGCAACAGTAAAAGCCAAAATATTCTCAGCCGCAAATCCTCTAGCAATGCTGCGAGTTAAAGCAACAATCGCACCTTTTGAGGCGGCATAGTGGAGGTAATTAGGGTCATCGCCGCGAAAAGCAGCGCGACTTGCTATATTAATAATTGTACCACCACTGCGAGTTTTGAAATGTAGAATTGCTTCCCGGCACAAATCAGCAACAGCAACTAAATTAACTTGTAAAGTTTGCTGCCAAACCGACGACCAAATATCGAATTCCTCCTCAATACCCGCCGACTGCATAATCCCAGCATTGTTAACTATAATATCAATATGACCGCGCCATTTTACCGCATCTCGCCACAAACTCGCAGCCGCATTTTCTAGCATCAAATCTGCTGCTAATAAATAACAGCGATCGCCCGCAACACTTGCTGCTACCGATTCCGCCGCTTGGTGACTGCGACAGTAATGTAAAATCACCTCAGCCCTAGCATTAACCAGAGTCCGAACCGTCACTGCACCAATCCCTTTCGAGCCGCCCGTTACTAAAATTACCTTTCCGGTTAAATCAATCATTTCTGTCTCTCTCTGCGGTTAATAAAAAAAATCAATCCCATTCACACCCAAAATATAATTGCTATATGATACAGCACATTCAATCTAATGCAATGCCATTGCCTCATGCTGATATCTGCAACACACATATCCAAAAACTTCCAAATCTTTTTCCAGGTTGGTTTCTATTGGAAATATAGCCACTGCTGAAAGCACTATAGCCTCTTTTTCCTTAAACTCGATAGCTAAAGTGGATTCGGCAGCAGAGGTCGAATTAACTCCATAATTCGGTCATAATTAAAATTGTTGATATAATCAGTTAGTGCCTTAGATAAACCTGCTTTAGATTCAGGAATTTGTACAATTAATTCGTTCATAACTTCGGTGTCGAGATAGTAAGCGGCGTGATACATTTGTTCTAACCAGTGAGGGGACATCACAGATATATCTTCTACAGACAGCGTTTCAAGCAATAGTTTCTTGTGAGTTTGTTCTACGACTGCGTAGATATATTGCACTCCCAAATATTTAGCAATTTTGTCAAAGATGTCTCTCTGCTGAAATGGCTTGCTTATAAAGTCGTTAAAGCCAGCCATAAGAACTTTCTCTCGCTCTTCTTCAAAAATACTGGCAGTTAAAGCAATAATGACAGTTTCTTGGCTCTGAGGGCGTTCTCTAATATATTTAGTAGCTGTGTAGCCATCCACGATCGGCATTTGCAGATCCATCAGAATCAGGTGGGGCCGCCAACTCTCCCACAGTGAGAGTGCCTCCACTCCCTGTTTTGCTTCTCTCACCTCAAAACCAACCGAGATCAGGATCTCGACTAACAAGCGACGATTTTCTCCTAAATCTTCAACAATAAGAATGCGGTAAGTCGGTTGTCCGGGAGCTAAATTAATTACTCTTTGATTAATTGATTCTGGGGGTAAGGATTCGGCTTGAGGTAACTGTACACCAATCTCAAAAGAAAAAGTGCTACCTCGGTGCAAAGTGCTTTTAACCCGAATTTGACCGCCCATGAGTTTGACGAGTTTTTGACTGATCCCTAAACCAAGCCCACTGCCTTGACTCAAATTCTTCCCAGCTTCGGCTTGCACAAATACCTTAAATAGGCTCTCAATTTCTGTGGGCGCGATTCCCACACCTGTATCCTCAACTTCAAAAGATAGGTGACAGGATGTTTTGTCTCTTTGTGCTGCTCTTACTCGTAGAGTGACGCTTCCTTGATTGGTAAACTTAATCGCATTACTAAGGAGATTGACCAAGACTTGATAGAGTTTTTTCCCGTCGCTATGCACAAATTGAGGAATGTCGGGATCTAGCTCAAAAATTAGTTGCAATTCTTTAGATTGGACTTTAGCTTGGAACATTTCTTCAATAGAAGTCAGCAAATTTGTCAAACCAAAGTCAGAAGGATTGAGGGTCATCCGTCCGCTCTCTATTTTGGATAAATCTAAAATATCGTTAATCAAGTCCAATAAATGTTTACCGCTACGCTTCACAATCTGTAAATGTTCTTGAACAGAAGGAGTCAGATTGCTCTCATAACTCATCAATTGCGTGAATCCCAAAATTGAGTTGAGGGGGGTGCGGAGTTCGTGGCTTATATTGGCGAGGAAGACAGTCTTGGCTTGGTTTGCTTCATTTGCCTGGTGAAATTCCAACTCAGCTTGTTTGCGATCGCTAATATCAATTAAATATCCTAAAATTTCTACTGGTGTACCTGAATGATCTTGAATTAGCCTAAACTGAGCGAGCATCCAGCGATAAACCCCATCGGAGCGACGAAAACGGTATTCCTGGAAATACAAATCATTAATGAATAGATTTGCTAAGCCATGAACCACTGTTCCTACATCATCGGGGTGTAAGTGATTCACCCAAAATTGAGAATCTTCTAAAAACTCGCTGGTTTCGTAGCCCCATATATCTTTGATATTTTCGCTGATGAACGTTGCGCCATAATCGCCAGCAGGTTTACTGCTAAAAATGACAACGGGGCTGTAGTTTAGAAGAAAGTTGAGGCGATTTGTGGTAGCTTGCAAGGCTTGCTCAGCTAGTTTTAGCTCTGTTGCGTCCTCCTGAACCGCAACATATACAGTTCCGTATTCAGGATGCTCAAACTTGGATGTATGAACTCTGCACCAAAAGAGAGTTCCATCTTTCTTTTTATTTTGGACTTCATATTTCGCTTCGCCGGTCTGTTGAATTTGAGTAACGATATCTAGAAAGGTTACATCTGGTGTAACCTTTGTATCGACATAATTCAAGACACCCACGGGTTGACCTGCGAGTTCGCCCTCTGCGTAGCCAAACATAGCGTCAAAGGTAGGATTGGTGTAGACGATCGTGAGGTCTGAGGCTTTAATCAAACATACTCCTCCTGCCATATTATTCATAATAACGCTTTGAAGTTCTAGCGTCTTTTGAGCTTCTTTTTGAGCGGTAATGTCTTGGACTTGAGCAATAAAATGCAAGGGATTTCTCTGTGCATCTTGTACTAGCGAGCCATCAAGAATACTCCAAATAATATGTCCTTGTTTATGGAAATACCGTTTTTCCAGTTGGTAAGTTGAAATTGTTCCTGCTAATAGCTGATGTGCATAAATAAGATCCGCGTCTAAATCGTCAGGATGGGTGATATCTTGGAAACTTAATGCTAACAACTCTTCTGAGGAGTAGCCAAGAATCTGACATAAGGCAGGATTGACTTTAATCCAGTGCCCATCAAGTGAAACGATCGCCATCCCGATAGAGGCATCTTCAAACGCATGGCGAAACTGCTCTTCACTGTTTCGTAAAGCCATCTCAATTTGTTTGCGATCGCTAATATCGCGCAGAATAACCGTAAATACCGTTTCGTCTCCCATTTCCAGCCTAGAAATAGAGGCTTCAGCCGCAAACTGCGTTCCATCTTGACGACGACCCAAAATCTCGCCTCGTTCTCCCATCCTTCGCGCTCTGGTAGAAGACTGTGCAAATTGTTTGATATGCTGCGGGTGTGCATTTCTAAACTGTTCTGGCAGCAGTAAATTCAGTGGCTCCCCTAAAATATCCTCAATTTTATAGCCAAATATCTTTTCTGCCCCTTGATTAAACAGGGTAATGCGTTGAGTGCGATCGACTGAAATGATTGCATCATTGGCGATTTCTAGAATGCCCGCAAAACGAGCCTGCGATTTTTGTAAAGCATCTGTTCGTTCAGCCACAAGAATTTCTAAATTTTCGTTAAGTTTTTTAATTTCTGCTTCGGCTTGTTGGCGCTTATAATCTATCTGGTTCAAAAAGCGAGCCGTCCCCAAGATGAGAATTGAGAACGTGACAACCATAACAGTTGAACGCAATGTATAGCCAAAATTAGCGTTATACCAGCCTAAATTTTGTCCCTGAAGAGTGAACCAGTTCAGTGTCACTGGAAAGGTCGTCGCCCAAGGCAGCAACCACCGAACCATTACTCCGCCGACCAGGCGACTGCTTACTACTTGCATTAATCCTTCGTTGGGGCGGAGCAATAAAATTCCTCCATAGAGGATGAAAAAGATGGCGATCGTATTTAGGGGTTGAGTCGTCGTAATTGTGACCAACCGTTCAAGAATATCGACATTGAATAAGTGTGTAAATAAAGCTAGTAGAGAAATTAAAGCTGCAACACTACTAAAAATCTGAGCCAACCAAGTATCCCGTTGGGAATTTTGCCCTAACAGTAACAGTGCTAGTCCCATCAGCACAAAATTTAGGGCGGTATTTACTCCCATTCTTCCCGGATAAGGAGCCGCTGAAGAAACGAAATCTCGGAAAAGCCACTGATCAATACCCAGTTTCCAACCAAAAATATACTCGCTCACCGTCAGCAAACCGATGATGATGATGAATCCTGCCATTCCTTGAGCGATGCGATTGTACAGTCGGGTTCTTTGGTACTGCAACAATCTCAAAGACACTCCAGCCAGCAAAAAGCAAAGTGCCGTGTTTGCTTTCATGCTCGAAGTCATACCGGGAAAACCACTTTTGAGTAGGGAAATATTAAATTGCCAACCCAGCAGCACGAGACATCCGATCGCAATGACGAGTAGACTTGCCATTTGAGAAATGCGCTTGTTCATAAATCGGCTGCTTAGGTTTAAATACTCTGCTTCTGATGTTAGACGAAGCGAAGAAGGGCAAGCACGGGGGGCTGCCCCTAACCGAACTCTTCAGATTTTGTATGTCTGCGCCCCCTTGCCACACCAATATATCGGGGATCGCAGGACTTCTTTCTGGGTAAAGTGAGCTTTATAAGCTAGTAATTCAACTATACTATTTGTGCATATGTTTATAGTCGTCTAGCAAGAAACTAGGGAAATCTGTATGATTATCGATAGAACTAGCGATCGGGTTAGCGATCGAGCTAAAAACTACCGAGGCAATATTTTAATTGTTGACGATCTGCCTGATAACCTGCGTCTTCTCAGGGATACTTTGAGCGCAGAGGGTTATAAAGTACGCAGTGCTCTAACAGGGGCAATGGCGCTCAGAGCTGCCCAATTGCCATCGACGGAGTTAATCTTACTAGACATTAAATTGCCAGATATTGATGGCTATGAAGTTTGTAAACAATTAAAATCTGACCCTAGCACCGCAGACATCCCCATAATTTTTTTGAGTGCACTGAATGAAACTTTTAATAAGGTTCAAGGGCTGGCTGCGGGCGGGGTAGATTATATTTCTAAGCCATTTCAACTTGAAGAAGTATTAGCTCGTGTCGAAACCCACCTAACTATTGGAAGGCTGCAACAAAGACTCCAAAAGCAAAATTTACGTCTGTTGAGAGAAATTGAAGAACGGCAACGTCTCGAAGAGTCTCTCTTTGCCGAAAAGGAATTGGCTCAAGTGACACTGCAATCCATTGGCGATGCGGTCATTACTACGGATGCCCAAGGTAATGTGAGATATTTAAATCCTATAGCTGAGCGACTGACAGGCTGGAAGGTTCATGAGGTTCAAGGAGTTCCTTTGTCTACAGTCTTCCTAATTGTCGATCAAGTAACGCGAGAGCCAGTAGAGAATCCTATAAACAAAGCTCTATTAGAGGAGCGTATTGTGAGCTTAGGTCACCAAACTATTCTCGTTGCCCGCGATGGGACGGAGTATGCAGTTGAGGACTCAGCAGCACCAATTCGAGACCGCCAAGGTCAAATTATTGGGGTAGTCATCGTCTTTCATGATGTTACCGAATCGCGCTATCTCACCCGTCAACTCTCTTGGGAAGCTAGTCACGATGCCCTGACGGGGTTAATCAACCGTCGAAAATTTGAGCAACATTTAGTTGATGCGATCGCCTCTGTTAAAGATAGCAATCAGCAGCACGCTCTCTGTTATTTAGATTTAGACCAGTTCAAAGTCGTTAACGATACCGCAGGTCATCTTGCTGGCGATGAGCTACTGCGCCAAATCAGTGCACTTATTCAAAAGGGAGTCCGTGCTAATGACACGCTGGCGCGCTTGGGAGGTGATGAATTTGGTCTTTTGCTTAGTCAATGTCCCCTCTCTCAAGCAGCTAAGATTGCGGAACAACTCAAAGACTTAGTGCATCAGTTTCGGTTTATTTGGGATAGCAAAATCTTGATCGTCGGGGTCAGTATTGGAGTTGTTGCCATTGACGAAACAAGCCAAAATTTGATGGAGCTTCTAGGAGCGGCTGATGCAGCTTGTTATGCGGCAAAAGCCAGAGGCCGCAACTGTGTTCATCTTTATCGCCTAGATGATGGCGAACTAATTAGACAACGTGGTGAGAGACTGGCGGTTTCCAAAATCAGTCGAGCGTTGGAAACGAATCGTTTTTGTCTCTACTACCAAAAGATTGTCTCTATTACCTCTAAACCATTAGTAGAGCATTATGAGATTTTGATCAGAATGCTGAACGAAAATGGAAAAATAGTATCTCCAAATGAGTTTATTCCAGCCGCCGAGCGTTACGGATTGATAACTGAGATCGATTGTTGGGTCATCGAGAAATTTTTCTCAAACTATCACAAGTTGCCGGATAAAGATGTTCTTAGTCAAGGCTTGTATACGATCAATATTTCTGGGGCTAGCATTAGTAACAATCAGTTTATGAGGTTTTTAATCGAACAATTTTCTCGCTACCAAGTTCCACCACAAACCATTGGTTTTGAAATCACGGAAACGGCAGCGATCGCCAACTTTGAGCAAGCCAGATATTTCATGAGCGAACTCAAAAAGATTGGCTGTTGCTTTGCTTTAGATGATTTTGGCAGTGGGTTGAGTTCCTTTGCGTACCTGATAAATTTACCAGTGGATTATCTAAAAATAGATGGCGCTTTTGTCAAGAATATTAGTCATAATTTGATTTCTCAAGCGCTGGTTGAAGGGTTTAATCGTATTGCCCATGCGATGAATCTTAAAACTATAGCTGAGTTTGTCGAAGACGAGACTATCTTAGAAAAATTGCGGGAGATTGGAGTAGATTATGCTCAGGGTTATGGGATCGCCCGCCCTGTTCCTATTAACTTTAATCCCTAGTCGATCGCACGCTCGCCAGCGGGCCCGTTGCCTCACGCCTGCGCCCAGTCGGTCGGCTTCCAAGAGTCGATCGCCCGCTGCTACAAGTCTAGCTCAATTTACTGTGTCACATTTAGATCGAATGTGCTGTAATTGTAAAGGATTGAGTATTCTATTGGAAATAAACCGGAAAATTTGCCATGAAAGCAGTTGCGTTCGATCGCTACGGTTCAGCCGAGGAATTGCAGTACCGAGAGTTGGAAAAACCGATCGCCAAATCCAACGAATTCTTAGTGCGAGTTCGCGCTAGCAGCGTCAATCCCGTAGACTGGAAAATCCGGCAAGGACACCTGCAACTATTAACAGGATATAACTTTCCTCGAATAGTCGGTTCTGACATATCGGGAGTAGTCGTAGAAGTCGGCCGGGAAGTCACCAAATTTCAACCCGGAGATGAAGTTTATACTTTCTTAAATCCAATCAATGGGGGTGCTTGCGCCGAATACGCTGTCGTGCCAGAATCCGATGCCGCCTTTAAACCTAAAAACATCACTCATGCAGAAGCAGCAGCAGTACCGATCGCAGGTTTAACAGCTTTGCAATCGCTCCGAGATTTGGGTCAAATTCAAGCAGGAAACAAAGTATTGATTAACGGTGCTTCCGGCGGAGTCGGCACTTTTGCCGTGCAAGTTGCGAAAGCAATGAATGCGGAAGTAACGGGAGTTTGCAGTGCTAAAAATAGAGATTTTGTCAAGAGTTTGGGAGCAGATTTTGTTCTGGATTACGCGGAAGTTGACTTTACTCAACAGACCGAAAAATATGATATAATCTTGGATGCTGTCGGGACAAGAACATTTGCTGAATGCGAAAATGTGCTGCAATCAGAGGGAGTTTATATCTCGACTTTGCCGAGTTTAGACAACCTCGCACCGATGTTAACGAGCTGGTTTATATCGGGCAAAAAAGCTAAATTTATTTTAGCCAATGCCAACCCCAGGGATTTAGGGGCTTTGCGGGAGTTAATAGAATCCGATAAAGTTGAGCCGATTGTCGATCGCACTTACAGCTTAGCAGAAGTAGCCGCAGCCCACACTTACAGCGAAACGGGTCGCGCGATCGGCAAAATTGCGATCGTGATTGATGGCTAAAAAAAATTATAGCTAACCAATGGGCTTAAAGTAAAAAGAGCGATCGCCCTTAATCCAGAAACTGATTTCTGCTACCACCTGCACCCAAGACTAATAAACGTAAAACCTAAATAAAATCAATAATACCTATGACTGTGCCCTCAGACTTGGAGACATCCGAACAAGGTTCCGACAACAACCTAGAACAAGTTAGCCGGGGAAATAGCATTGCACCCATCGCCGATGATTTAGAGGCTGTCAGTAACTTAGAAGACGAAGCAGTTAGCGAGGAAAATAGCATTGCACCCATCGCCGATGATTTAGAGGCTGTCAGTAACTTAGAAGACGAAGCAGTTAGCGAGGAAAATAGCATTGCACCCATCGCCGATGATTTAGAGGCTGTCAGTAACTTAGAAGACGAAGCAGTTAGCGAGGGAAATAGCATTGCACCCATCGCCGATGATTTAGAGGCTGTCAGTAACTTAGAAGACGAAGCAGTTAGCGAGGAAAATAGCATTGCAC
>NZ_JAUBPN010000004.1:74352-357637 GCF_036700745.1 Microcoleus sp. S36a_B3
TGCACCCATCGCCGATGATTTAGAGGCTGTCAGTAACTTAGAAGACGAAGCAGTTAGCGAGGAAAATAGCATTGCACTCATCGCCGATGATTTAGAGGCTGTCAGTAACTTAGAAGACGAAGCAGTTAGCGAGGAAAATAGCATTGCACCCATCGCCGATGATTTAGTGGATGTCAGTAACTTAGAAGATAAAAAAGTTAGAGCTAAAAATAGCATTGCATCCATCGCCGATGATTTCGAGGGTGTCAGTAACTTAGAAGACAAAGCAGTTATCCCGGAAAATAACATTGCACTAATCGCCGACAGTTTTCTGGGTTCCCGCAACCTAGAAAACGAATTTTTAGACGAACTTCCTGACGAAGTTGAAATGTCTTTATTCGACCATTTAGAAGAATTGCGACAGCGACTTTTCTACTCGCTAATTGCCGTAGCAGTCGCTGTAGTTGGTTGCTTTTTAACAGTTAAACCGATCGTACAATTGCTAGAAGTACCCGCCGGGCCAGTCAAGTTTTTGCAACTAGCTCCCGGCGAATATTTCTTTGTTTCTATCGAAGTGGCGGGATATAGCGGTTTGCTAATTGCAAGTCCGTTTATTTTTTACCAGATAGCGCTGTTTGTACTCCCCGGCTTGACTCGCAAAGAACGTCGGTTGCTAGGACCCGTGTTTTTGGGATCGAGTTTCTTATTTTTGGGCGGGTTAGTATTTGCTTATATTGCTCTGATTCCGGCGGCGCTCAACTTTTTTGTTAGCTACGGGGCGGATGTTGTAGAGCAGTTGTGGTCGATCGACAAATACTTTAAATTTGTGCTCTTGTTAATGTTCAGCACCGGCTTAGCTTTTCAAATCCCGATCGTTTTAGTATTGCTGGGCGTTTTGAATATTGTTTCGTCCAAGCAAATGCTATCGGGCTGGCGCTATGTAGTGTTGGGAGCGGCTATTTTGGGAGCGGTGTTAACACCTTCTACGGATCCTTTAACGCAAAGTCTTTTGGGAGGTGCGGTGCTGGCTTTGTATTTTGGCGGTGTTGGTTTTGTGAAGCTTTTGGGGCGGTGAGGGCTCGAAAGTTTCTGGTTTGTTGGGCTGGGGGCGGGTTGTACTGAAAATATTTCTCGCTCATAAATGCGATCGACTCGCCATTAAAAAAATATAGAGATGCGATCGCCCGCGCCTCTATAATTACTAAAAGTTAAAACTCCACACCAAAGTTTTGTCAAAACTTTGTCTACATTCGGAACTGTTCGACTTCAGGTGTGTAGCCGATCGGCAAAATATAATCGAGATTCTCGTGGGGACGAGCAATTATGTGATAGGAAAGCAACTTTCCGCCATCGACCTTTTTAACTGATTCAATTCCAGCAGCAACGGCTGCTTGCACTTCAGAAATATCTCCTCGAACTATAATTGTCCAGTAGGCGCGGGTTATCTTTTCATAGCGAACTAAAGTAACTCGGGCTGCTTTCACCATTGAGTCTGCAACTTCTACGGCGGCGGGAAATCCTAAGACTTCAACCATTCCAACTGCAACACCCATTACAACATTCTCCTAAATTTCACAAGATATCTGAGGTTCATTGTATGTGAAAGTGTTGACAGAAAATGGTTCGGATGATTTTGGTCGGCTAGAAACCCGGATCGCCAAAAAAGCCGAGGCTGGCGAGCTCTAGAAGCGATCGCGCTGAAAGATGGTTCGGATTTAACTCGCAGCATCTGTGTTTTGCTTTAACGCCGTGGGATCCGCGAGCGAACTGTATAATATTTCGGAGCGGAGACAGCACTACCCAAAAAATGCTTTGCGACAAAAATAAAAATGAAATGCTCCCTGTAACTGGATTTGATATGACTGACAACAGTCAACTGACAACGGACAACGGACTCAAAACTCGTCAAGCAACCACTCCGAGGCTCTTTCGCCCAAATCCAGGGGGATGCTGACAGCTTTGCCCAAGCGCGGGCGATCGCGAGTAGTCACAATGTATTCTCTCACCTGTGCCGTGCTGCCCCAGCCGTTGAGGTAATTCGCCACCGCGTCCAAATGCTCGAAATAATCAGCCTCCGTCATCGGAAAAGACGCTTGTTCCAAATATTTCCACATCACCTGCACAAAAATCTTGCCCCGCGTCCGCCGCAATCTGATATCGTAAGACTTTCCCCATTTTTCTAGGAGTAGCTGGTGTAAATCCTTGCCCGTCATGGTTGCTCCTGAGTGAATCTCTTAAACAATAAAAGACAAAGTTCAAAAAATGTAATAATACTCTAATAAAGGCTGGAAGGCGCATTATTCAAAGGAATTTTCGCTGCCTGAAGTTGGTGCGAGCAGATTGGCTGCGACTACGCCAGTTATCTGCACGTACAAATTCCCTAACAAACAAACGTAACTTAAAACCGTAAAGGCAGGTCATGGCTCAATCTTCTGCTGGAAATCCCGATGTCCCCGATATGGGGCGTCGCCAATTTATGAATTTGTTGACGTTCGGTACAGTCACAGGTGTGGCACTGGGCGCACTCTATCCCGTTGTCCAATATTTTGTTCCTCCGTCGAGTGGGGCTGCCGGTGGCGGTGTCACGGCTAAAGACGCCTTGGGTAACGACATCATCGTTAGCGAATATTTGGCTTCCCACCCAGCGGGCGATCGTACCTTGGCCCAAGGCCTCAAAGGCGACCCCACTTATCTGGTGGTGGAAGAAGACTTATCTCTGGCCGATTACGGCATCAATGCAGTCTGCACTCACTTGGGTTGCGTCGTGCCTTGGAATGTTAGCGAAAACAAGTTTATCTGTCCTTGCCACGGTTCTCAATACAACAGTGAGGGCAAAGTGGTACGCGGCCCCGCGCCTTTGTCTCTGGCCCTGGCCCACGCCACTGTCGCAGATGACAAGATTGCTTTTACCACTTGGAAAGAAACTGATTTCCGCACCGGCGAAGAACCTTGGTGGTCTTAAACAATTTTGGATTTTAGATTTTAGATTTTAGATTGGGGTCAGCGGTGAAAATCAAAGATAATTTCATCCCTAAAACAGTCTAATAATCCCAAATCCAAAATTCAAAATTCAAAATCTAAAATTCACGCATTGTCTGACCTTTGAGATTGAATACTCTAATGCCACAAACTAATTTATCTGCGATAGTTCGCCGCAGTGTCGAGACGATCGCCAAAACTGCTTTAATTGCGATCGTCGCCGCCGGATTTTTTCTCACCAGCGACATCGCACTTCCTCAAGCAGCATTTGCTTATCCTTTCTGGGCCCAGCAAACAGCACCCGCTACTCCCCGCGAAGCCACCGGTCGCATTGTTTGCGCTAACTGTCACCTAGGTGCAAAACCGACAGAAGTTGAAGTACCGCAATCTGTTTTGCCTGACACAGTTTTTGAAGCTATTGTCAAAATTCCCTACGATGCTAACGTGCAGCAAGTTGTCGGTGACGGCAGCAAAGGCGGCTTGAACGTAGGCGCAGTTGTGATGTTGCCCGAAGGTTTCAAGATTGCTCCCGCTGACAGAATTCCCGAAGAAATGAAGGAAAAAGTCGGCGATCTTTACTTCCAACCTTACAGCGAAACCCAAGAAAATATTATTTTAGTGGGCCCGCTGCCAGGTGAACAATACAAAGAATTGGTATTCCCAGTTTTGTCGCCAAATCCCGCAACTGACAAGTCCGTTCACTACGGCAAATACCTAATTTATGTCGGTGGCAACCGCGGTCGCGGTCAGGTTTATCCTACAGGCGCTAAGAGCAACAATACTGTTTATAATGCTTCGGTAGCTGGCAGTATTTCTAAAATCACCACACCTGAAGATGGTGGTTATGAAGTGACAATCCAACCAGCAGAAGGTGCAGCGGTTGTTGATACAATTCCTGCTGGCCCAGAACTGATTGTTACCGAAGGACAAACAGTGGCAGCCGGCGAACTTTTGACGAACAATCCTAATGTGGGCGGCTTCGGTCAAAAAGATGTGGAAATTGTGCTGCAAAGTGCAGGTCGAGTTAAAGGATTGATGGCTTTTGTGGCTATAACCATGCTGGCTCAAATCATGCTGGTTCTCAAGAAGAAACAGGTCGAAAAAGTTCAAGCTGCTGAAATGAATTTCTAAGCGGGACTTTAATTATTTGGGTAAGGTACTCTAGAGCGCGTCTAAATCATTTGTACAAATATGTAGGGTACTGTCCCCGTGCCTACCTCCAACGCCAGGAGGGCAACCACGGGGCCAAGACTCCCTACAAGAATTACACAATTGATTTAGATGTGCTTTGTACACACCCAACTATTAGGTAAGTAGGGCGGGGAATACCCGCCTTATTCTTTGATAAATAATCAGTAAAATAATGTCAATAGATGAGAAAACAGTTGAAGTAGGCCCGCTAAAATGGTTTTATCGGGAAACAAATCCGGTTAACGAAAGTGATAAGCCGCCGGTGCTGCTGCTGCACGGTTTGCCGTCCCAAAGCTTTACCTGGACTGCAATCATGCCGGATTTGGCTGCTGGGGGATTTCGAGCGCTAGCGCCGGACTGGGTGGGCTACGGGCGATCGACCAAACCGGACAAACGCGACTTTGCTTACACTCCAGATGCTTTTGTAACCGCCCTGGCTGGCTTTATTCAAACTTTAGAAATAGACCGATTTTCCCTCGTAGTCCAAGGATTTTTAGCTTCGGCGGGCATTCAATACGCTTTGCAAAATCCAGATAAAATAGAACGTTTAGCGATCGTAAATACACCAGTTTCCGCCGATATCAAATTGCCTTGGAAAATGCAGCAGTTGGGACTGCCTTTTATTGGCGACATGATGACGCAAGACCCGCTTTTGGTAGACAGAACCCTCGAAGGCGGTTGTCGCAAAATCATATCAGACAGCGATTTAGATGTTTACCGCCGCCCGTTTTTGAAGAGTTCGGATGCGGGGCGATCGCTAATGAATACAGTCCGCAACATTCAATTACCGCAGTCAATGGCAGAAATTGAATCCGGCTTGCAAGAATGGACGCGCCCAACTTTATTTGTGTGGGGTTTGACCGATCCTTGGCTGAGTGTTGAACCCGCTCAAAAATTAGTCAGTTCCATGAAAAATGCCGAGTTAGTCACACTAGAACAAGCGGGGCACTATCCCCAAGAACATTGGTCGGAAAAAGTTGGCGAAGCTCTGATAACTTTTCTGCGACGTCAGGAGGTAAAATAATATTTTGTACCTAACTCTCGGTGCCTAGGGTCGGTGTCCCCGTACCCGCCCGCAACGAGAAATCACAAATCAAAAATCAAAAATCGATATGACTCGTCCCCGTTCATTTTTTGCCTTGATGATGGCGTTTATGATGGCATTTCTGGTTAGTTGCAGCAGTGTCGAAGCCAAAGTTCCGACGACTTACACAGCAGCCCAGATCCAGCAAATTCAGCGCTATGCTCCTACCCTGACAGAATTCCGATCGCGCATGGATAACCTAGGGAACCTAATTCAAAACAGAAATTGGATTGATACCATAACTTACATTCACGGGCCTCTAGGCGACTTGCGTAACACCATGAGAGCCGTCTCAGCCACTTTGTTACCCAAATCTCAACAACAAGCTGTTGATTTGACAAAGAGTTTGTTTGCTGATTTGGTAAACATTGACAGCGCTGCTAAAGCGAATGACAATGCGAAAGTTATCGCTAGTTATCAAACAGCGGTGAATCATTTCGAGAATTTCTTGCAGCTAATTCCTCAAGACTAATTACTTTAGTTTTTAGGTGCGCGCTGCACACCGAGATGGTGCGTGCAGTTATTGTAGGGTGTGCGGTGCGCGCCCTACGAAAAAATTATATAAATTCTCAAGTCTAAAATCTAAAATCTAAAATCTAAAATCTAAAATCTAAAATCTAAAATTGAATGGTTCGCGTTGCAATTATTGGTTGCGGTATTATCGGGGCATCGATCGCCTTTGAACTAAGTAAATTCCCCGAACTCAAAGTCACAGTATTCGACAAACAACCGCCGGCACTGGGTTCTACAGGTGCGGCCCTCGGCGTTTTGATGGGAGTTATCAGTCACAAAACTAAGGGTAGAAATTGGCAGTTGAGGGAAAGCAGCCTTCAGCGCTACGAAACTTTAATTCCTGAATTAGAAGCAGTTACGGGGCGAAAAATTCCGTTTAACAAACAGGGAATTTTGATGCTTTGTGGGGAGGGAGAGGATTTAAGTAAATGGGAAAAACTAGCAGCAATTCGCGAATCTCAAGGTTGGAAATTAGAACTTTGGGATGTGCAACAAGTGCGCGATCGCAATCCTCACTTATCTGTCAACAATAACATAATTGCTGGGATTTATTCGCCGCAAGACCGGCAAGTCGATCCGACGGCGCTAACTTTGGCTTTGGTGGATGCTGCTGAACGCAATGGCGTAATTTTTGAGTTTGGAGTGGAAGTTGAAGGGGCCGCGATTGCTGCTAGTGGCGAGTTCGATCGACTAATTATATCCGCTGGCTTAGGTTCTGCGACAGTCACTGCATCCTTAAATCAATTAATTGACATTCGCCCGGTGTTGGGACAAGCGCTGCATTTGCGGTTAAAAAATCCGTTAGGAAACCCAGATTTTCGGCCCGTAATTACTTGCGACGACGTTCACATTGTACCTTTGGCAAATCAAGAATTTTGGATAGGCGCGACGGTGGAATTTCCCGAAAACGGCGGGGAAATTCAGGCGAATGCTGATATGTTAGAAAAAGTGATGGCGAGGGCGATATCGCTTTGTCCCGCCTTAGCCGAAGCTGAAATTCTCAGAAAATGGTCAGGATTGCGCCCGCGCCCGGAAAAACGACCGGCCCCAATTATCGAGACGCTTCCGGGTAACAGCCACGTTCTGATCGCCAGCGGCCACTACCGCAACGGTGTTCTGCTGGCCCCTGCAACCGCGCGATCGATCCGAGAAGCAATTTTGCAATAATTAACAAATGTTAATACAATCAATAAAGCAATTCATATTTTACCTCAAAAGATGTCCGACAAACCTTTAGGAAAACCCCGCTCCTTGTGGCGAGTGATTTTGCTTTCTGCAGTCAGTTTGCTGCTATATTACGGCTGGTATAAATGGATTATCCAAGAAGAATTGCGCCGCTATAACGGCACTGGTTGGTCGGGGACTCTTTGCTTGCTGCCCTTTGTTTTAGGAGTAGCCGTTCCCCAAGCTTTGCGAATTTTTGACCCCGACGTTCCCGGATGGTTTGGTTGGTTTTCCTTCGTAGGAATTGCTTGGATTTACATCGTGCAGTTCAAACTTTACAAGACAGTTAACGAACTTTACCGCCAAGAAGGAATCAAAGAACCCTTAACAGTTTGGTGGATTTTTGTCCCTGGTTTAAATTTAATTGTAGGGTTGCGGCAAATTCACTTTTTGAGCCAGTTCTGGGCGAGAAAACAGGGAATTGAAGTTAAGGACAACTTAGCAGAAAGCATTCCTTTTTTATCAGCTAATGCTTGATCGAGCAAGAATTGCTGGATTTGTGTATGTGTAGGGGTAGTGCCAAGATTGTCTACCCCCAGCATCAAGAGGACGATTCCCTAGGGGATAGCTACCCTTGGGTAACGCGATCGCGATCGCCGCGCATGGGGGTTTCCCCTACAAGAATTACACAACGGATGAACGAACTGCTATAGTTCTTTTGCCCTGATTGTGAAATGTTGGGTTTTACCTTTTTTTTGTAATTCGCCAACAGTCTTTTGAAATCATCCCCGAGTTTTCTTAATAACTAACGATTATGAATTATGACGAATCCGACTCACCGGCGGGCGTAGCTGACGGCGAGTCTTTAACAGTAGAACAGGCGATCGCAAATTTGCACTCCCAAGACTACAGTCTCCGGTATTACGCTGCTTGGTGGGTTGGCAGATTTCGAGTCAAAGAACCGGCGGCGATCGCAGCTCTTATTGATGCTTTGCAGGAAGAATCAGAACAAACAAAAATTGGCGATTATTCCCTATTGCGAAATGCGGCGCGGGCGCTGGGTAAATTGGGCGACAAACAAGCCTTACCGGCGCTGATTCGGTGTTTGGAATGTGCGGATTATTACGTGCGGGAAGCGGCGGCTCAAGCTCTAGAAATGCTGGGCGATATCGATTCCATTCCGTCGCTGATGAAACTCTTAGATGGGGGCGTGGCCAGGGCCGTGCGAGTGGCTGGTAAATCGCACTTGGTGCAGCCTTACGACTCGGTAATTGAAGCTTTGGGCACGCTGCGAGCGACAGAAGCTATACCCCTAATTGCACCTTTTTTAGAGCATTCTGTGGAGCGGGTGCAGTACGCTGCGGCGCGGGCGATGTATCAGTTGACTGGCGATCGCATTTACGGAGATCGCTTGGTAAGGGCTTTGAATGGGGATAATTTGCAGTTGCGGCGATCGGCTTTGATGGACTTGGGGGCGATCGGCTATTTGCCGTCAGCGCCAGCTATTGCTGAAACTTTAGCAGAAAATAGTATGAAATTGATTGCCCTCAAAGGAGTTTTGGAACATCACCTCGATCGACAAGAATCACTATCTTTGTCAGATGAAGCTATCCAAGTTATGAACTTAATGGATAGTCTTTTGTAAATAACCCCGGTAACTATTAACTTAATTGTTAATACCCAATCCGAGCGCTGTTTTCTTAGTAACTTCTAGGGAGGCACATATTAGCTGTTCCCCAAATTTCTTCACTTGCTCAACTAAAATATCTCCAGCACTTTCGGGGGAACCAGCATTAAAAGGTGGCGTGGGATTGTATTCTAAAAGTAACTGAATCATTTTGGCCGTTTCCTCGCCGCAGAGCTTGCCGGCAAGCACCAATCCAAAATCGATGCCAGCAGTTACGCCGCTTCCTGTAATCCGATCGCGATCGACAACAACTCTTTCGGTTCCAACTTCAACAGCATTGCTAGCTGGTCGCGAAATGCCCAATGGCAAGCAGCGCGGTATCCTTGAAGCAGTCCAGCAGCAGCGTTGGCTCTCGCACCGAGATGATAGCGCGACTTTAAGAGTTTTTGAGTGTATCTGCAATATTCCAGGACTTACACATCAAGACCAAAGAAACCGGGTTTTTTACATAATCTGCGGATTACAGCGAAGAATTTTCGCAAAAAACCCGGTTTCTGGCCATCCGTGGATCAGCCCTATATTCTTAAAATCAAAAATCTCCACTCTAAAATTTTGTGTAAACTGTTGTAAATTATATAAATCAATGGCATTAGAACTAATTCGCGCAGTCGAACAAGCAGATTCTTCCGAAGGCTTGTTAAACGCAGTCAAAGCACTGGCGGAGGCTCCTTCCAAAGAAGCAATTCCTACCTTAATTACAGTCCTCGGCTACAACAACCCCGGCGCCGCAGTTGCCGCCGTTGACGGGCTGATTCAACTCGGAGAACCCGCCGTACTCCCGCTTCTAGAACAGCTTGACGGCTACAATTACGGAGCGAGGGCTTGGGCTGTTCGAGCTTTGGCGGGAATTGGCGACCCCAGAGGTTTAGAGATTTTGCTCGATGCTGCGGCGAATGACTTTGCTTTGAGCGTGCGGCGGGCGGCGGCTAGGGGTTTGGGGACGATTTGCTGGGAACTTATGCCCGCAGAACAAGTTTTAGATGCTCAAATTCGCGCAGTAAAAACCCTGCTGCAAGCGTCCCGAGACCCGGAATGGGTGGTTCGCTACGCAGCAGCGGGGGCTTTGCAAGCTTTGGCGGTTGCTGCGACTGTTCAACCGGATTGGTTAACGGAAGTTTTGGCCCAACTTGAGGAAATTGCCCAAAGCGATGAAACTTTAGCAGTTAGAGCTCGCGCAGTGCTTGCTAAGAAAAAATTGTCACCTGGCTAGGGTTTGGGCGATCGTCTCTTCCAAGTCCCCTTGACTGAGAGTGGTTAATATAAAGACTTCTTGTACGGTTTTGCCCTGTCTGGCAATGATTTTAAATCCCCCCCGGATGGGTACTGACACTCTTAATGTCATGCGGGGGATGTGTCCTTTAACTTTGTTGATGACCCCTGGCGTAACAGTTTGAATGCCTATTTTTAGGGTGAGGCGCTCTAAAATTGGTATCAAACCGGGAAGGTGGGTAGAGTGATTCCAAACTAGGCGGCCTTTAGATTGTGGGTTCATGACTTTTGTACCAAATTCAACATACCCAGTCTAAGTCACCTCTGGCTGGAACCAATTTGAAATTCCCTCAACTTATGTATCAAGAACGTTACAGTGCCTGTCATTGAGAGCAAAGCGACGCCATCTCCAGCCGATATTTTTGATTCCGGGTGCCCAAGCTGAGATTTTCTTTACCAGAATTGTCCTGTACTTTTTGATGTTTTGGGTTGGTAATTTTCGGTTTTTCTAGTTGAGTTGCGATCGCTCGGAACATTTCTGTGGCGCTGCAAGGTTTCTTGAGATAGCCGTCGGCTTTGAGTTCGATCGCTTTTTCTATTTCTGAACCCGTCATAAAAATAAACGGAATGCTGGCGGTTGCAGGGTGCGATCGCAAAATCGCGAAAACTTCCAAACCGTTGAGTTCCGGCATCATCACATCAGACAAGATTAAATCGGGAATTTGGGCGATCGCTAACTGGATACCGACTTGTCCGTTTTCTGCGCCTATAGCTTCAAAACCGTGCAATTGCAAGAGTTCTATAACGGTTGCTCGGATAAAGTTATTGTCTTCAATTACTAATATTTTTGGCATTTATTTTAGTTGCCTCTCTACTTTATTTGTCTTGATACCTGATAATCTTTGCAGGTAAATTTTGTAAATTCAATAGGGTTATTGCAAAAAACCGCTTTTTTCGGGTAAAGCGCGATCGCAGCTAGGTGCAGTATCTCATCAATTCGCCGCTGGGATGAGCGCGCCACTCCAAAAATCACTAACCTGTTGCGGTATTTAGATTAAATTTTTAGGGCACCGCTCAAAGCAACGCCCCACTCCTTGTTTCCAGAAACATATTTGTTAAAACTAGACGCGCACCAGCTTATTCACAAATTTCGGGCGATCGGGTAAAATATAACCTGGTGTATAGCGATTTATTCAGGAACAGGATATGTCAGAATTTTTAGACTTTCTCCGACATCAGTTTGCCTACGTTGCCCTTGGCGAATTTAAACCAGGAAAATTCAAAGAAGCAGAAGAACTTTTTGAAAAAGCCGTTGCCACATATGCTACAGGTTTTAAGGGAGCGTACCTGCTGCAATTGCCCAATACAGACAAAGGTATTGCCATCATTTTTTGGGAAAGTGTAGAAGAGATGACCGCCAATCAAAGCGAAGCATATCAGGAAATATTGAAGCAGATGACTCCTTTGTTCGCCAAAATTCCCGACACAGATATTTACGAAATAGTTAGTGAAATTAAGCCGAAAAGTGCATAATTAAAAATTAGGCAACTGGCGCATCATTCCCATTCCCATCGGCATTTTTCGCCCTACTCCGCTGTCAAGTGCAAAATCTGCTAAACTATTATTTGCTTGATAGTAATCGGATCAATATAGCGGTTATCAAGCATTGTGAGGTATGCCCTATGCCCGGTTTGGCCTATGCCACATAGTACCTCCTATGAGAGCACAGAAAGGCTATATAGAAATTAGAGTCGATCTTATGTAGGAAAACGGGCCGACTGCATCCGGCGGGGAGCTAGGCAAATAAAAAATTATTTGTCTAATACCATTTTTGTAAAGATGTGCTATTGATGAAGTCTTAGCCCTGCCGAACTCGCGGGGGCTAATATCTAGCGCTACTTTATGAAATTTGTCTAACATTAATCATTGTAGCAAGACTTATTCACATTTCCATTACATTTTTGGAACTGCAATTACTTAAAATCTAAATCTGCCACACCTTCCCATCCTTCCGGCACTTCATATTGTTGATATTGCTGACAGCGTTTTACGTAAAGTAGAGCAGCCCTATCCTCATAGTTTATAACTAATATCTCTTCAAATATTGATTGAGCTAGGGCAAAATCTTGACAACTGTAAGCCCTGATTCCTTCCTCAAAAATTGCCTGAGTCTGAGTCTTTAACTGGTTAGACAATCCGAGTTCTTCATCATAAACTTCATAAACAGCAACCGATTCAGTTTTCCCTTTCACCCTCACTCTATCGAGAAAACGGGACTTAAAATTTGGTAAACCTTCCAGCCGAGATAGAGTATGTTCGCTAATCAAAATTCCCACTCCGTACAGCTTCGTTAAGCCTTCCAAACGAGAGGCCAAATTAACAGCATCAGCAATCACCGTCGTATCCATGCGTTCTGATTCGCCAACGGTTCCCAGCATTAAATTGCCTGTATGCAAGCCAATACCTATAAAAATCGGAACCTCACCTCCCAGTTGCCGCTGTTCGTTGTACAGTGCTACTTGTTTCTGCATCGCAATTGCAGCTTGCACAGCATCATTAGCTGACTCAGGAAACAGCGCCATAATCGCATCGCCAATATATTTATCAATAAAGCCTCGGTACTGCCGAATAACTGGGCTGACTTGACTGAGATAAGAATTAATAAATTGAAAATTTTCTTGAGGTGTCATCGCTTCTGACAGAGTTGTAAATGAGCGAATGTCAGAAAACATTACCGTCATTTCTTGCTGTACTTGGTCGCCAATTTGAACATCAATAATACTTTCCTTTCCTAAAAATTTGAGAAAATTGCGCGGCACAAAACGCCCGTAAGCTGAAGTTATTTTTGCCAGAGAAATATGCGTTCTGATGCGGGAAAGCATTTCTTGTTTTTGAATCGGCTTCGATAAATAATCATTAGCTCCCGATTCAAATCCCTCCACAATATCTGCCACTTGATTTTTCGCAGTCAGCATCACAATCGGAAGTTCATAAGCTGGAAACTGCTCGCGGATTTTTTGACAAACTTCATAACCGTTCATGTGCGGCATCATCAAGTCTAGCAAAATCAAGTCAGGAATAAAACCGCCTTCCATTACGGCCAATGCCTCTTGTCCGTTACTAGCTTCTGTAATGGCGTAATTGTACAGGGAAAGGTTATTGATGAGTACCTGACGGTTAATGGGTTCGTCATCAACAATCAAAACTTTGAACTGTTTTTCATGATTTATTGTCAGCGGTAACTCTTCGACCACTATTGGGATTGCTAACTCGTAAATCTGATTTTTTTGAAGCTCAGCAGACGGCTTGGATTCAGTTTCGACAGTGGAAATAGGCAAGGTAAATGTAAATTGCGAACCTTTCCCTAGTTGAGACTCAACCAGAATTTTACCGCCATGCAATTCAACCAATTTTTTGGTGACAGCTAGACCCAATCCTGTACCGCCATATTCTCTGGTGCTAGCTCCTTCTGCTTGTTCAAAAGATTCAAATATTCTCTCAAATTGACTTTCGGCAATGCCAATTCCCGTATCAGAAATTGTCACAGCCAAGAGAGAGTTTGTAGTTTGTGATTTTGGGAAATTTACTGCCGATAGCTGAGGCTCGATAACCACTTTTGCTGACACTGTTACCGTTCCTGACAAAGTGAATTTAATCGCATTACCCACAAGGTTGTGCAAAATCTGTTGCAGGCGCTCTTCATCGGCTAAGGCGGAGGGAAATTCCGCAGGAATCGAGTTGATTAATTGCAATTTTTTAGCCGCAGCTAGGGGTTTACTCATGGTCAAAATTACATTGGTTACTGCTCGTAAGTCTACGGGTTTGAGTTGCAGTTCCAAATTTTTGTGCCTCAATTTAGAGAAGTCAAGAATATCGTTGACTAAATTAGACAAACGCCTACCGCTGGAGACAATTAAAGTGAGGTTAGCTTGAGTTCTTTGGGGAAGTTCTCCGGTTGCTCCGTCAATCAGGGATTCAGCGATGCCAATGATGCCGTTGAGGGGTGTGCGGAGTTCGTGAGATGTGTTGGCAAGGAATTCATTTTTGAGTTGATCAAGGTCTTTTAAGTCTTCATTTTGCTTTGCTAGGGCGGCAAAAGATTCTTGAAGTTGTCTTGCCATGCTGTTGAATGAATGTGCTAGTTGTCCGATTTCAACTATCCTGCTGAGCGGGACGTGCTGCTCTAAGTTTCCCGTGGCAATTTCTGCGGATGCTTGAGAAAGTTTAAGCAGTGGTTTCGCAATCCAGGCAGCGGTGAAAATACCGATAATAATTGCCACAATTAAAGTTACAATACATAGCAGGATCGTAGTTTGGTTATTGGCATCAATTTCTGCTGTAAAGTCTGATTCGGGGACAACTACGATAACTAACCAATCTAAAATACCTAATTCATCTCGAAAAGGGGCAGCTTGCAGAAAATGTTTCTCGCCGTCGAGCAGAAATTCCATCTGCTGAGGGGTATTTATTTTATTTAAATTTCCAAATTGCTCGAATAAATATTGAGTTGTTTTTCGGGTTAAATGGTCGCTAATTTTTTCGGCGTGAAGACGCTCGGTTTTACCGCTGGCAGCAACTGTAAAAGGTTTGTTGATTGTGGAGCTAGCAACTAAAAGTCCGCTGCGTTCGACGATGAAAATTTTCCCTGATTTGCCAACAGTGAAACTGTGCAGGAAGTCGCTAATTTGTCCGAGGGAAATATCGGTCAGAAAAACGCCCTGAAGTGTTCCTGTACTGTTGTAGAAGGGGTAGACTGCTGAAAGGTCTAGCCTGTCACCTAAAGCGGAAGTATCTATGGCGCTCCAAGTTGGGCCGCCGGCCCGGACAGCAGCTTTATACCAATCGCGAGTTCGAGCATCATAATTGGGTTTTTCTCGAATTAATTTGATGCGATTGCCTTGATTGTCAACTGCATATCTGCGGATGGCGTTACCAGTTGTTTCGTTCGCTATTACTGTGTAGCCTTCTGGTTTATTAGTGCCTACAAATTCTCCTTTTGGATTGGCAAAGGCGATGGTTCCAATATTAGGATTAAGGGATTGGCTTTGCTGCCAAAAATAGCCTTCTATTTGCTTAAAATTGGTGGGGTCGAGTAACTTTTGCCGAATTGTATTGATGTGAATTTGCTCAATTAAATGAGGTTTAGCTAAGTAGCTTGTTAGGTGAAGTTGGACGCGGGCTACCACTTCACGCCGCAACTGGCTGGCAACATTGTTGACCGCTTTTTGTCCGTTGCGGAAGGATAGATAGCCCACTAGCCCAACCGCTACAAAAATTTGTATTACGAAAGGAACGACGAGGGTGGCACGGAGGCCGAATTTGCCGGGATTATTACTCATAAGGGGGCGCGATCGACAAATGTGAGGCTAAAGGGGGTATAATCCATTATTACAAAAATTCATTTTTGAAGAGATACAGTTAGGGTTATAGGATTTTAGTTGGAAGAATTGAGAATTAATGATTAAGCTTGTGGTTGAGAGTTGACCTAGAGTTGCATTGTATTTTAGATATGCTATTATTTTGGTAGCGAGTTAGAAGGTAGAGGGAATCACAAATAAAAATTTATGCCTTCTATTTTATACTTACAAAATCTCTAAGATCCGAGCAATTTAATAAAAATTGACAATTTACAACTTAGTAATTGCAAAGTTTAGATTTTTTTGGGTAAATTTAGTATAAGTTATTTTAACAAAATCGGTGCATTGTAGGGGCTTGATGAAGATATGATTTGGTTTTAAACAAGGCTGTGGGGTATTTTAATACCATCTTGACAAATTGTTGCTACGGTTATTAATCCTATATAAATTATCTGTTATATCGTGTTCGGTTGCATCGGAATGATTTAACCGCAGAGAACACAGAGTACACAGAGTCCGAGAATATATATCTGAATTATTCCGATGCTACCGAATTTGATATCCTATCGTGTTCGATCTACGATCGCAACAAAAAGGGTCTGCACTACGAACCGGATAGCATCGGGTGCGCTGCACACCCTAATTTTAATAGGCTGTGAATGTTTAGGCGATCGCAATTTCGGACGACAAATAAACGTCTTGAATGGCGTGGAACAATTTTACGCCTTCTTCAAAGGGACGCTGAAAAGTTTTGCGGCCGGAAATTAAGCCGCAGCCGCCAGCGCGTTTGTTGATTACTGCGGTGCGAATGGCTTCGGCAAAATCGTTTTTTCCCGAAGCACCGCCGGAGTTGATTAAACCCATTCTTCCCGCATAACAGTTGAGCACTTGATAGCGTGTTAGATCGATCGGGTGATCCGTTGTCAAATCGGAATAAACGCGCTTGTCGGTTTTGCCGTAACTGTGGCCGCTAGCTTTAGCAACTGCTGCGTAGCCGTTGTTGCATTCGGGCAATTTTTGCTTGATGATGTCAGCTTGAATTGTCACTCCTAGGTGATTTGCTTGAGCTGTTAAATCCGCTGCTAAGTGATAATCTTTGTCTTGTTTGAAGATATCGTTGCGGAGGTAGCACCACAGAATTGTTGCCATTCCGTATTCGTGAGCTTGGGCAAAAGCTTGACTGACTTCTTGGATTTGTCGCGTCGATTCTGGGGAACCAAAATAAATTGTTGCTCCGACTGCAACTGCTCCTAAATTCCAAGCTTGTTCGACGGAAGCAAACATTATTTGGTCGGCTTGATTGGGATAAGTCAGTAGTTCGTTGTGATTTAGTTTGAGAATGAAAGGAATTTTGTGGGCGTATTTACGAGATACGCTGCCCAACACTCCTAGGGTGGTGGCGACAGCGTTGCAGCCTGCAGAAATTGCTAGTCTGATGATGTTTTCGCTGTCAAAATAAATGGGATTTGGTGCAAAAGAAGCGGCTGCTGAGTGTTCGATTCCTTGGTCTACTGGTAGGATGGATAAATAGCCGGTATTCGCCAAGCGTCCGCTAGAATAAAGTTGCTGGAGCGATCGCAAGACTTGAGGAGATCGATCGGTTTGAGCGAAAATGCGATCGACCCAATCCGGGCCTGGCAGGTGCAACAAATCTTTAGAAACTTTTGCTTGATGGGTGAGCAAGTCTTCGGCTTCGTCGCCCAGCAAAGATGCGATCGCACTGGGAACTGATACTGTAGCTGTCATGCTGATTGCCCTCTCAATTTCAATTTCAGGCTGATGATTGCAGATATTAGCCTTGCTGATATTGTAGCAAACAATTCATATTTTCGATCCAGGCAATTATCAGCCAAGTTTTTAATAAGATTAGAGACAACAGCAGCGGGACGCGCTACTCTAGAATAAGCTGGCAGTTTAGCTTTCCTCGCTGCTGCCTGCGATCGCCGATCGACACACAACTCTGCCATCATAATGTCACACACTTACTTTGATTCTGAAAACGGTCACAAATCCTTCGAGATGCCCGGTGCCAGACCCCACTACAACCCCGATCGCCCCGGACAAGTAGAGCATATTTTCCTCGATTTAGTGCTGGATATTCCCAAACAAAGTTTTCGCGGCACTTGCAGCATCCGCATCAATCCAGTCCGCAGCGGTATTGACAAATTAACCTTAGATGCTGTAAACCTGAACATTAAATCAGTCAAAATTGGCGAAACCGAACAAAATTTCGACAGCGACGGCGAAGTGCTGCAAATTCAACTGCACGAAGCAACAAAAGCATACGAACCAATTACAATCGCGATCGAATACTCGGTCGAAAAACCCCAGCGGGGTCTCTATTTTGTCGGGTCAGACAAACACTATCCCGACAAACCAACACAAGTTTGGACTCAAGGCGAAGACGAAGATTCCCGCTTCTGGTTTCCCTGTTTCGACTATCCCGGACAACTCGCAACTTCCGAAATTAGAGTACAAGTTCCGAAACAACTTTTTGCAATATCTAACGGCGAATTAATTAGCACAAAAAATGAGGGCGACGATAAGATTTATCACTGGTCGCAAACCCAGATCCACCCAACTTATTTAATGACCTTAGCTGTCGGAGATTTTGCCGAAATTAAAGACGAATGGAACGGCAAACCAGTTAATTATTACGTCGAAAAAGGCCGCGAAGCCGACGGTAAGCGTAGCATGGGCAAAACGCCCCAAATGATTGAGTTTTTCTCTAAAGCATTTGGCTATCCTTACCCTTTTCCTAAATATGCTCAAGTCTGCGTCGATGATTTCATCTTCGGCGGTATGGAAAATACTTCGACAACTTTGCTAACAGATAGGTGCTTGCTAGACGAACGCGCTAGCCTCGACAATCGCGGTACAGAAAGCTTAGTTGCTCACGAATTAGCTCACCAATGGTTCGGCGATTTAGTAGTAATTAAACACTGGTCTCATGCTTGGATCAAGGAAGGTATGGCTTCCTATTGTGAGGTGCTGTGGACTGACAAAGAATACGGCAAAGAAGATGCGGCTTATTATATGTTAGGTGAAGCCCGCAATTATTTAGCTGAAGACAGTTTTCGTTACCGCCGCCCGATTGTCACTCACGTTTACCGCGAAGCGATCGAATTGTACGATCGCCATTTGTACGAAAAAGGCGCTTGCGTGTATCACATGATTCACGCCGAGTTAGGCGACGAACTATTTTACAAAGCAATTCACACTTTTGTGCGGGATAACGCTCACAAAACTGTAGAAACGATCGATTTGCTAAGGGCGATCGAAAAGGCGACAGGCCGCAATCTAATGTTTTTGTTCGATCAGTACGTTTATCGCGGCGGTCATCCAGATTACAAAGTTGCTTATTCCTGGGACGGCGACAGCAAATTAGCCAAAGTGACTGTCACACAAACTCAGATCAAAGATAGCAAAAAGGACAACGGTAATAGCAAAGATGTCTTCGACCTAAAAATTCCGATCGGCTTCGGTTATAAGCCGGAAAAAGATGCAGACGAGGGAAGTGCTGCTAATATAAAAACTTTCACTGTTCGAGTGCACGAACGCGAGCAAAGTTTCTATTTCCCCCTAGAAGAGAAGCCTGCTTTTATTAGTTTTGATGTCGGAAATAAATACTTAAAAACCGTTGTTTTAGAGTATGGAGTTGCCGAATTAAAAGCTCAGTTGCAGTTTGACCCTGACCCGGTTTCCCGGATTTATGCAGCTAAAGCTTTGGCGAAAAAGGGAGGACTGGAAGCTGTGAAAGCGCTGTCAGAAGTTCTCAAAAAAGATCGGTTTTGGGGGGTGCGGGCTGAAGTAGCTACTCAGTTAGTTGAAATTAAACTAGACCAAGCTTTTGAAGGTTTAGCAAGTGGTTTGAAAGATAAAGATGCTAGGGTTCGCCGCGCTGTGGTGAATGCGCTGGGCCAAATCAAGACTCACGAAACTTATAAGGCGCTGAGGTCGATCGTCGAAAAAGGCGACGACAGCTATTATGTAGAAGCGGCCGCAGCTAGTGCTATGGGCTCGATCGCAGGGGCGAATCCCGACGAAAAACCGACGGACGAACAGGTACTCAAAGAGTTAAAATTGGTTTTGAAAGAGCGTCAGGGCTGGAATGAGGTTGTGCGATCGGGTGCTATTGCCGGTTTGGCGCAAATGAAAACTTCTGAAGATGCCCTGAATCTAATTTTGAAATATACAGCCATCGGTACTCCGCAAGCTTTGCGCTTGGCTGCAATTCGCTCTTTGGGGACAATTTCAACAGGTCAAACTAAGCTTAATTTAGAACGAATTTTGCACCGATTGGCAGAATTATCTAAGGAGACGTTTTTCTTGACTCAAGTATCGGTGGTAGTGGCTTTAGGACAGATGGAAACTCGCAAAGCAATTCGGATTTTGCGTTCTTTAGCTGACCAAACTCCCGACGGCCGCGTCCGTATGATGGCTGATGAAGCTGTGCAAAGAGTGCAGAAAAATGCTGGTTCCGATGCAGCGGTGAAGCAGTTGCGGGAGGAGTTAGACCAGGTGAAGAAGGAGAATCAAGATTTGAGGAGTCGGATGGAAAATCTGGAGGCTAAGGCGAAGAAAGATTAGAGGGAAAACCGCATACTGACGCGGATAGAGGCTGATTTGGGCGATCGGCTTTTATCTGCGCGCGAGTATTACAATATTATTTTCTAGCTGGAGTGCATCTACATTTGCTAGTTTTAACAGAGGGAAAGCAAAATATGTCTGTTCTCTACTGTGCGGTTGTCTAAAATGGTGAATTATCTATAATCAGGCGTGCAGTTTTTATTGTTTAGGAACGAAAAGTTAATAACTTAAATATCTGCCACACTCTTCCTGATAGCTAGCAGAGCGGACTTATGCACTGGCGGTCAGAAACTGGGTTTTTTTACGAAAAGACGCGCTGTATCCCGGATATTCGGTAAAACACGCGGTTTCTTTAGTCCTATGCCTCAGTCCTATATTAATCTAGTTGCAGCAGCTTTTGCACCCACAACTATTGCCAAAATTATGAGTATAACCGCTTTATTGGTAGAGCAATCGGGAGTAATTCCCTACCGCATTCAAGACGGAAAAATTGAAGTCATGCTGATTACTTCTTCAACCGGTAAGCGCTGGGTAATTCCCAAAGGGTTAATTGAACCTGATATGACTCCGCAAGATTCTGCTGCGAAGGAAGCTTGGGAAGAAGCAGGTTTGTTGGGTAAAGTGTTGCCGGATTTGTTGGGAACTTACAAATATCAAAAGTCCGGCCATACTTGTCATGTAGAAGTATTCTTGCTACCAGTGCAAACTATTCTGGAAAATTGGCCGGAAGCTAGCAAGAGAAAGCGGCAGTGGGTAAGTATTCCGAAAGCAATTAAGCGGGTGAATGAACCGGAACTTAAACTGATTCTTGCAGATTTACCGAATCAGTTCTGGTGATTGACATATATTATCTTAAATCCGCGTTAAAAAGCCCTCGATCAAAGTCGGCGATTGAAAGAGACTGTTGGCGAATTCACGGGGGTTTTCCCTGAACTCTGGAGGGCAGGATTTCCGTTGGTTATTGGCAGTTAACTAGGTATGCGATCGATTAGACATTTAGTCCCTCACCACTAAAAATAGTGGTGAGAGGTAAAAATCTTTTGAGATGCGCCAGCAGTCTCTTTTAATCGTCCTTTTCAATCGCTCTTAATTATCATCTGAGGATGATTCATGGGACGATTCTGCAGACGATGATTCATGGGACGATTCTGCGATGGCACTTAGCGGCTGAATGCTTACAATCTTCCCGCCCATGCGAGTAATCCGCTGCATTTCTTGATTCATCCGATTGTACGGCACGGTGATAAATGTACTGCCGCTCGATCGAATCGAATAATCAATATTTTCCGTATCATCGCTTTGGCGCAAGCCCACAACTTCGTACCGAAAACAGCGACCTGCGGAAGCTGTATTGCCACTTTTTCCAGCTACAATTTGACCGAACATAAGCTTCTTGGTAATTGGTAATTCTGAGTGTTGACTGTTGACTGTTAGCTGTTGACTGTTGACTGTTGACTGTTGACTGTTGACTGTTGACTGTTAGCTGTTGACTGTTGACTAATAACAACTGCCAACTAACAACTAACAACTGCCAACTGCCAACTGCCAACTAACAACTAACAACTGCCAACTGCCAACTGCCAACTGACTAAATTGGAGTAATGCTGGCGATTTTCGCGCCCATGCGTTGAAATTTCTGCATTTGCGAGGACAAATCATCAACAGGTACGATAAACGCTTTGCTGCTGCGGCGCACGCTGGGATAGCCGCCCGTGCGAATTCCCGAAACTTCCACGCGGAAAAGCCGCCCTTCTTTGCCGTAAGCTGCGCCGCCGCCGAAACCGGTGCCGGGAGTTACGTTTCTGGCAGAAGGCCGATATGCCCAACCTTCGTTACCGCCAGAAGGTCCAACTACTGCTGTAGCGCTGTTAGTACCGAGTTCAACTGCTAAGCGAGAGTTATTGCCTTCTAGTTGAGATGTATCGCTGTTTGCGTAGCCGCGATACAGGCGGAACATCCGGGTAAAACCGACGGTTTTTTGCCCGCGCTGCGTGTTAAAGCCGCGGTAGTAGGGGACGATATTTTCGCCGAAGTTTTCTTGATACTCTACTGAATCGATGTAAGAATCGATATCAGCATCGTAGCCTTGTGTTTGGTACAAATCTAAGTGGTAAACTACTTCAGATTCGTCGTAGGGAGCGCGACCGAGCAAGTGTTTGTAGTTTAGTTCGATCGTCCTAGTTTGAAAGCTGCTGTATAAAAACTTGGTTTTGTACAGTTCCGATTTTGCCACTGCGCGCACAAATTCTCGCACTGATAAACTGCCGTCTCGCAGGAGAGATTCAGCACTTTTGAGGCGCTCGGATTTCATCAAATAATCGTTGCCCAGCACCTGACGGTAAACGGCACGAATTACTATTTCCAGGTCGTCTTTGGTGTAGTTAGGGCGCAATTCTACCTTCGGCACATCGCTCAATGCGGATGTTCCCAGCCTGGACGCTGCTGTCGTAATAGCCACCAGATTTTCTCCTAAATTAATAACAAAAATTTAAAGCAAAGCTTCGTTGCACTTGAGATTGTTAGGACTAAGCCTAATATGTGTATTGGTAGGATACACAGAAGTCGGGCGGGTTTTGCCACAATCAACTGCCGGTTGGCATATATTTTGGCTAAACCCACCCCTACAAGTATGATTTGTCCTACCTATTTACTTAGTCCTAAGTTTTTTTCTGACGCTCGCAAAAAAACGTCTTTACAAACTTTAAGCTGTGGTAATACTTACCACTTTGCCGCCACGTTTGTTGATTTGTTGCAAGCGGCTCGAAAGCTGTTCGTAAGGTACGAGATATTCGGTAGTGGTCCGCCGCACTTGGGGCGAAAACTTAGCCGCACCTTGCATTGCAGTGACTCGATAGAGTTTACCGCGATCGCCACCGGCCGCACCAGCTAGAGATTGTCCGCTAGAGGCTGTGTATATCGGCGATGCCGTATTTCTCGCGACTTCCCAAGTTAACCGTGCTTGGGTTTGGTTTTGCGAGCGATCGCTATTTGCGTAGCCGCGGTACAGTTGAAACATCCGGTTAAAACCGACGGTTTTTTGATTTCTTTGAGTCGAGAAACCGCGATAGTAAGGCACTATACTTTCGCCAAAATTTTCTTGATATTCAACGGAGTCAATATAAGAATTGATTTCAGCTTCGTAGCCTTCGGCATTGTACAAATCAACGTGGAAAGCAATTTCCGACTCGTCGTAAGGAGCGCGACCCAACAAATGTTTGTAGTTTAGTTCGATCAACCGCGTTTGCGAGTTCAGGTAGAAAAACTTTTTCCGATAAATTTCGGACTGAGCAATTGACCGCACAAAATCTTTAACTGAAATCTGTCCTTGCATCAGCAGAGATTCAGCGCTGGTAACTCGCTCGCTGGACATTAAATACTCGTTGCCGAAAACTTGCCTGTAAGCTGCGCGAATTACTGCTTTCGCATCATCTTGCGTCCAGTGGGGGCGAAGTTCTACCTGTCCCGCTTCTTCAAATGCTTTTATTCCCAATCTTTCGGCTGCACCTAATCCCGCCATCTTTAGCTTCTCCCTTTTTTGGTTTAAAAACTGAAAACTTCTTAAAAAAAAGTATTTGGAAAACTAGGCTAAGATCGCAGATGCCCGGAATCGTAAACAACCGCTAACACTTTAGCTAACAGCAGCTTACAATTCCGGGCATCACGCAAATCTAGCTCAGGGCGTTGATTGCGTAGTCGAGGTAGGAATTAGCTTCCACTGCGGGGTCGCCGCTCAGGCCGTGGTTGCCTTTGATGTACTTGAGAGCTTCAACGTACCAGCTAGGGGACAATTCAAATGTCCGGTTGATTTCGTCGATGCCTGCAATCAGGTACTCATCCATTGGGCCTGTGCCACCTGCAACTAAGCAGTAGGTCACCATCCGCAAGTAGTAGCCGATGTCGCGAGCGCACTTGGCTTTACCGGTTGGGGTAGAAGCGTAGTTAGGGCCTTGCATTTGTTGTGTGTACGGGAATTTGTTGTACACTGCTTGGGCTGCACCGTCGATCAAGCGCTGAGAGTTGGATGTCAGAGCTTTGGCTGCTTCTAAGCTAGCGGTTGCTTGGCGGAAACGACCGAAAGCTGTTTGGATTTCGGTGCTGCTCAAGAAACGGCCTTGAGAATCTGCTGCTGTGACTGCTTCAGTCAATGGGGTCTTCATAGTGTTGCTTTCTCCCTAGTGTTTGCGGTTTTTTCTACGAATGCGATTTGTAAAAGCCCGATCGATATATCGAATCGTTGCTTTACAGATTGGGTTGCAATGGCTGGGGTTTAGCCTACTGCGGAAGCGGCGCGATCGAAGTAGCTGCCGACTTCAGACATCAGGGAGTTGCAATCTCCACGAGTTACACCGTTTGGATCGTTAGCGATCGCCAAAGCGGCTTCTTTCATTTTTTGAACGCCAGTTGCTACGGAAGCGCCGGGAGTTCCCAATGCCAAGTAGGTTTCGCGAAGGCCGTTCAAGCAACGGTCATCGAGGACGCTGGCGTCGCCTGCGAAAATCGCGTAGGTGACATAGCGCAAGATGATTTCCATGTCGCGCAAGCAAGCTGCCATGCGGCGGCTGGTGTAAGCGTTGCCGCCGGGAGCGATCAACTGAGGCTGCTCAGCAAACAAAGAGCGAGCTGCATTAGCAACAATGCTGGAAGCGTTGCTGGTGATGCGGTTGACTGTATCCATGCGCTTGTTGCTTTCTGCAACCATTTGGCTCAAGGCATCAAGTTGGCCGGTGGCCAAAAATTCGCCGCGAGCGTCTGCTTGGGAAACCACTTTTGTAAATGCGTCAAACATGAAAGAACTCTCCTACTTGAGTTAATTGAGTTTGGTTGCGGTATAAAACCGTTAAGTTAAATTTGTTCAGGCCGTTAAACCTGGAAGGGTTGAAGGTTGACGCCGGCTACTGTGCCGATCGGCTCCTTCTCTCCTTTTCCGCTACCTGTACTATTGTGACATTACAGCGGACATTTAAGAAACCTTAGAAAATTTTACACCTTTTATGAGATGCGACAAACCTTGTTAATCAGTGTTTTTGTTAACTTGCGTCTGTCGTTTCAACCTTCTTATGACATTTATACAATGCTCTCTGGCATTTGTTTATTACAAATTATTACAACAGCTTATCCCTCTGAGAAGGTAAATTGATGTTGAGCAACTCCGGGCTAATCTCCCTCCTAAGATAGATGCGAATTTACATACATAGCTCATGGGTTTGGTTCAATTGCCCTGATTTTTACCGTGGGGCAGCACAAAATTGTCCCGCATCCCGATCGCCATTGTGCGCTTTGCCCCGAAAAAGCCTATTATTAAGAAAAATCAAGAAAATTAAAGTTTTGCGAAAACAAGGCGGGGGAATAGGGAAAAAAGCCAAAAAAGTGCCCAATCCAAGATCCACTCAGAATTGGGTGGTTGACATACTCCCCGCCATAGAAAGGACGGAGATTCTTGACGGTTCATCGCAACCTGAGCGACTGTTGTCGTCTTACTGTCGCTCCCCGTCCGTTTCAAGTCTCCCTAGGCCCGATCGCGACTACAACAATGCAAAGAATTTGATTGTTGCAGTTATTTAGATCGCAAGTTTTGGGAAAGCCGTAGAACGACGGGGCTTTAAACCCAATTTTTTGGTAAGGTAGATGAGTGCTATCAGCGTTGACATACTCCCCGCCGTAGAAAGGACGGGGATTCTTGACGGTTCATCGCAACCTGAGCGACCGTTGTCGTCTGACTGTCGCTCCCCGTCCGTTTCAAGTCTCCCCATGCCCGATGGCGACTACAATCAAATAATTTGATTGTTGAAGTTATTAGAGCACAAGTTTTGGGAAAGCCGTCGTAGAACGACGGGGCTTTAAACCCAATTTTTGGGTAAATATACCAACAGATCGAGAGAGCCAGAGATAGACCAGAGATAGAGAAGTGTCTAGCTTCCTGCTTCTTATCTCGAACCAATACCTATGCAGTATCGATCGACTGTAACTGTCCGGCCGCAACCACCTTTATGCCCCACGCTCGATCGTAATTTATGTCTTCTTTAAATTCTCCCTCTTCTTGGCACACCGTACCAATTGACAAAACTCTCAAGCAGCTAAACAGTAACAAAGACGGTGGCTTGAGCAGCCAACAGGTGTCAGAACGCTTGCAGCAATACGGCCCCAACGAACTCGAAGAAACAGGAGGCCGCAGTCCGTGGTCGATTTTTGTCGATCAGTTCACCAACATCATGTTGTTGATGCTGATGGGTGTGGCCGTGGTTTCTGGATTCTTAGACATCAAGTCCAATACTTTTCCCAAAGATGCGATCGCCATTTTTGCGATCGTCATACTCAACGGCATTCTCGGCTATTTCCAAGAACAAAGTGCTGAAAAAGCCCTCGCAGCCCTCAAAAACCTCGCTTCCCCCCTAGTCAGAGTCCTGCGGAACGGCAAAACTTTGGAAATAGCAGCCAAAGAACTCGTACCCGGAGACGTGATGCTGTTAGAGGCTGGGGTAAAAATAGCAGCAGATGGCAGGTTGATCGAAACATCAAATCTGCAAGTCAGAGAATCTGCTTTGACGGGAGAAGCAATGGCAGTTACCAAGCAAGCTGAGCTAGAACTTCCCGAAGATGCTTCCTTGGGCGATCGGCTAAACCTAATTTTTCAGGGCACAGAAGTTGTTCAGGGGCGCGCCAAGGCGATCGTCACCAACACCGGAATGCAGACTGAACTGGGTAAAATTGCCGCCATGCTTCAGTCAGTAGAAAGCGAACCAACTCCCCTGCAACAGCGGATGGGACAGTTGGGAAACGTTCTAGTCTCCGGTGCCCTAGCCTTAGTCGCAGTTGTCGTCATCGGCGGCATGATTACCTTCAACAACGGTAGTATCGGGTTCGATACCAGCAGGTTTGAAGATTTGTTGGAAGTTTCTCTCAGCATGGCTGTGGCTGTAGTTCCCGAAGGACTCGCAGCAGTCGTGACAGTTACTTTGGCACTCGGAACTAGGCGGATGGTGAAGCGGAACGCCCTGATTCGCAAACTTCCTGCTGTAGAAACTTTGGGTTCGGTGACTACCATTTGTTCCGACAAAACAGGTACTCTGACTCAAAATAAAATGGTCGTTCAGCGAGTGTCTACGGGCGACTGTACGATCGGCATTGGAGGCGACGGCTATGCCCCGATCGGAGATTTTACCGATCGCCATACCTCGACCCAAATTAATAATTTAGAAGAATATCCAGAACTCGAATCTTTATTAATTGCCTGTGCCGTTTGCAACGACGCAGTATTGCAGCACGAAGAGCAAGAATGGAAGATTTTGGGCGACCCCACAGAAGGATCTCTGCTGTCTTTAGCGGGAAAAGCAGGCATTTATAAAGAAAAACAGTGTCAATTGCTGCAGCGCGCGGCCGAATTTCCTTTTTCTTCCGAACGCAAGCGGATGAGCGTGATTTGCCAAGTACCTGGTCGATCGGGACATTCGGGATTTCCAGCCGAAAACGGACAGCAGGCGAATTATTTGATGTTTACCAAAGGTTCTCCAGAGTTGACTTTGGAGCGCTGTAAAGGCATCATAATCGGCGATCGAGTACAACCTTTAAATCAGGAAATGCGCGATCGCATCCTCGCCGAAAACAACAACATGGCAAGCGAGGGTTTGCGAGTCCTCGGATTTGCCTACAAAATTTGGGAAAACCTGCCGCCCGAAGGTTCTGACGAAACCAGCGAACAAGACATGATTTGGCTGGGACTCGTCAGTATGCTAGACGCCCCGCGCCCGGAAGTGCGCGAAGCCGTGGTGAAGTGCCGCGATGCAGGGATTCGGGTGGTGATGATTACAGGAGACCACCAGTTGACAGCAAAGGCAATTGCTAGTGATTTAGGTATTGCACAAAAGGGCGATCGAGTTCTCACCGGTCAAGAATTAGAAAAACTCAGCCGAGAAGAACTCAAACAGCAAGTCGAACACATTAGCGTTTACGCCCGCGTTTCCCCCGAACACAAATTGCGAATAGTCCAAGCTTTGCAAAGTTGGGGCAAATTTGTCGCCATGACAGGCGACGGCGTTAACGACGCACCCGCATTGAAACAAGCCGATATCGGCATCGCAATGGGAATTACCGGCACCGATGTCAGCAAAGAAGCTAGCGATATGGTGCTGCTAGACGACAACTTCGCCACTATTGTCGCCGCCGCTGAAGAAGGGCGAGTAGTTTATACCAACATTCGCCGCTTTATCAAGTACATTTTGGGTAGCAACATCGGCGAAGTTTTGACAATTGCGGCCGCACCATTAATTGGTTTGGGAGGAGTACCGCTGACCCCGCTGCAAATTTTGTGGATGAACTTAGTCACAGACGGCGTTCCCGCTTTAGCTTTGGCCGTGGAACCGGCCGAACCGAACGTGATGAACAAGCCTCCTTTCAGCCCGCGAGAAAGTATTTTTGCGCGGGGTTTGGGTTCTTACATAATTCGGATCGGGATTATTTTTGCAATTTTGACGATCGGCATGATGAAATGGGCTTATGACTATACTCACGCTCCCGGACACGGCAATCCAGAGGCTTGGAAAACAATGGTATTTACAACTCTTTGTTTGGCGCAAATGGGTCACGCGATCGCCATTCGCTCTAACACTCGGCTAACTATCGAGTTAAATCCCTTCACTAATCTTTTTGTTTGGGGAGCTGTAATTGTTACTACTGCTTTGCAATTAATGCTGATTTACGTTCCACCGCTGAGAGAATTTTTCGGCACTCACTATTTGTCGCCCTTTGAATTGATGGTTTGCTTCGGTTTCAGCGCCCTAATGTTTGTCTGGATTGAAATGGAAAAAGTGTTCGTGCGCTTGTACAAATCGAGAAAATAGTGTTAACGGCTGACGGATAATGAGCGATGTTTCATTATTCGTTATACCCTTCACATTTGGCGCGAGTCTAAACACTATACATTGCGAGCACAACGCTCCGCAAAAAAGCAATTGCAGAAATTAGCCCTTGAATAGGTAAGGTGCTCTTCGGCGCACCCTACGATGACTGTATTACCAATAACCAATAACCAATAACTAATAACCAATAACCAATAACCAATAACTAATAACCAATAACCAATAACCAATAACCAATAACCAATAACCAATAACCAATAACCAATAACCAATATTATGTATTTGAAAACGCTGCACCTACGGCAGTTTCGGAACTACTTCGATCAAAAGGTAACGTTTGACGCTCCCAAAACCATTTTATTAGGAAATAACGCTCAAGGAAAATCTAACTTGTTAGAAGCTGTAGAGTTGCTTTCCACCTTAAAAAGCCACAGAGTATCGCGCGATCGCGATTTAATCCTCGACTCCAAGCCGATCGCCCAAATTGATGCTACGCTAGAACGTCAAACCGGAGCGATCGACCTATCTTTAACACTGCGCTCAGGAGCGCGCCGCAGCCTGAAGCTAAACGGCGAACCCCTGCGCCGCCATTTAGACTTTTTGAGCGTCTTAAATGTAGTACAATTTTCCTGTTTGGATTTAGACTTAGTGCGCGGCGGACCAGAAGGAAGGCGCAATTGGATCGATCGGCTAGTTATCCAATTAGAGCCGATTTACGCTCACATTTTGCAGCAGTACAACCAAATTTTGCGCCAGCGCAACGCTCTGTTAAAACGTTCTAAAGCAATCAGACAAGCCGAATTTTCCGAAAATATTGACAAAACCCGATTTCTGCAACTCGAAAATCCCGAACCGGAAAATATTCAATACTCGCCAATTCCCAACTCCCAATCCCCCATTCCCACTTCAGAATTAGCCTTGTGGGACGCGCAGTTGGCGACAGCGGGCGCTCGCGTGATCCGCAGGCGCGATCGAATTTTGGAGCGTTTGATGCCATTAGCTCGCAATTGGCATCGTTCAATTAGCGGTTCAGCAGAAGTTTTAGATGTGAAATACGATGCTAATATTGAAGTAAGCTCGGAATTAATTGGTAAAGACAATCTCGAAGGAGTGCGGCAAGCATTTTTAGAAAAAATTCAAAAAAGGGCGATCGCAGAACAGTTTCAAGGAACCACATTAGTCGGCCCCCACCGCGACGACATTATATTTACAATTAACAATACCCCAGCTCGTCAATACGCATCTCAAGGCCAGCAGCGAACTCTCGTATTAGCATTAAAATTAGCCGAATTGCAGCTTATTGAAGAAGTCGTAGGCGAAGCACCTTTACTATTGCTAGACGACGTACTTGCCGAACTCGATCTAAACCGCCAAAATCAACTTTTAGAAACAATTCAAGAACGATTTCAAACTCTAATTACTACGACTCACTTAGGCGCTTTCGACAGTCAGTGGCTGCGACAAACCCAAATTCTCTCCGTTGCTTCTGGACAAATCAATCGATTTTAGATTTGAAATTGATTGACGGATTGATTTTAAATTGGAGATTCATAAATCAATCCCTGTGAGATTGACAAATTGTACTTTTTATGGTATTACTGCAATAAATAATAAAAATTTGACATTATTTGACATTATTAGCTCAATTCGAGATACGATAAAGGTTAAATTTGATTGCCGCTTTCACTTCCTTTTTTCTAACCCCTATGAAGCATTACATTTCCCGTCTGTTAGCCCTCGTATTAGTTGTTGTCATCGGCGTAGCTGGCTGTACCAATGTTCCCGCCACTCTGAGTGGAGACTACAGCAAAGACACATTAGCATTAGTCAGCAGCTTGAGAACAGCGCTCACTTTACCAGAGGGCACACCGGAAAAAGCAGCCGCTCAAGCTGGTGCTCGCACAAGTATCAACGATTTTTCTGCTGCATACCGCCGCGATCCCGCTCTTGCCAAGCTGACATCTTTCACGACAATGCGGACGGCATTAAACTCTTTAGCAGGACATTATAGTTCCTATCCAAATCGTCCAGTTCCTGAAAAGTTGAAAAATCGTCTAGAGATTGAATTTCAGCAAGTAGAATCTGCTCTCAATAGAGGGGCTTAATTTCAAAATTTAAGGATAAAAGATCGATTTTAATAATTCATCTTTGATCCTTAACATTTGAGTGTTAACAATTTTTAGTAAAAATATCAACTGTTTTTAGCGCCGACTTTACCCAGGCGTTTTTTTTGCTGGATTTAGCCGTAGGATGCGTCGCGATAGACAACCCATAAATAAGGCTCGACAATCTCACAAATTTGTACCTGTGCTTGCAGGGTTGAAGTCAGTCGATTTTTGAGAAATGCTATAAGTAGGGTGCTTGTACCCGTTTTTGGGCGGAGTTAACGAGAAAAAAAGTAGAAAATTTGTAGATGTGCGTCTGGGCGATCGCAAATCCAGCGATCGCCAGCCAATTTAAACTAGAAAACCCGATTCAACTATCCCATGAAAATTGCACCAACTCGCATCGCGAACTTTCAACACCAGCGACGCTTTTTAAGTGCGGTAACTGCTGTTTTAACAAGTAGCTTCATCAGCCAACTTGTGTGGCCATTTATCGAAAATAAAGCAGCCTTTGCCGAAACATTAGCCTATTGTCAATTATCCAAAGAAGACGTAAATCAAAAAGAAGACTTGCGCCGCGCCGCCCTGTCAGGAAAATCAGAATCCCAGCAAGCATATTTTGCCGTTTTGAACAAACACGCGCGGGAAATAGCACAATGCCGCCAAAAAACTTGGCCTCAAACCCAAGCAGTTTGGCTGCGTTTGTATCCCTGCGATGTCAGGCCAGGAGAAGTCGATCGAGTATTAGACAACATTGTCAATAAAGGCTACAATGAAGTCTATATCGAAGCATTTTACGACGGTCAAGTGCTGCTTCCAGTAGCAGATAATCCGACTGTTTGGCCTTCGGTTTTGAGAAATCCCGGCTACGAAAAATACGATTTGCTGGAAAAGGCGATCGCCAAAGGCAAACAGCGAGGTTTAAAAGTATACACCTGGTTGTTTACCATGAACTTTGGCTATACCTATTCTCAGCGTCCAGACAGACAGCAAAACCTCGCATTAAACGGCCAAAACCAGACAAGTTTAACAATAATTAAAGACGCAACAATTAACGACGACTTCGGAGAAGTTCCGGGCAATCAAGCCTTTATCGACCCCTACAGTACGCAAGCGAGGCAAGACTATACTTTATTAGTAAATCAAATAGTCAAGCGCCGACCGCAAGGAATGTTATTCGACTACATTCGCTATCTACGGGGCTTCGGGCCGGCTTCAGTTGCTACCAAAGTTCAAGACTTGTGGATTTACGGCCCAGCATCGCAGCAAATGCTTTTACAGCGGGCTAACAATCAGCAAGGGCGAGATTTAATTCAGCGATATTTGACTAAAGGATTTATCAATACTAATGACGTTCAAGCAGTAGTCAAACAATATCCGAATGAGCGAGAACCTCTGTGGCAGGGGCGAATTCCGCAAGCTGTACCAGTAGCAACTCCCGCTTCTCGAAGACAGAATGACGCATCAAAAGTAGCTTCACAAACTCCCGCCACAAAATCGCCAAATACTGCAACTCCTACACCAAAACCGACACCAAAACCGCCGCTTCCCGACACGGGCATTCTACAAAAAGACCTCTGGCAACTGAGCGTTGCTCACGCAGTCCAAGGAATTTTAGATTTTTTTGGGGTGGCAACTCGGCCTGCTCAAAGCCTGGGAATTCCTGTAGGAGCGGTATTTTTCCCTGATGCAAATAAAAAGATAAATCAAGGGGGATATGATTCAAGATTGCAACCTTGGGACAGCTTTCCGGCTGCTGTAGAATTCCACGCGATGTCTTACGGAAATTGCGGGAATGTAAGCTGTATTGTGCCGCAGGTGGAGCGGGTAGTGAGTTTAGCGCCTGCAGGAGCAAAAATTATTCCTGCCATTGCTGGAGATTGGGGAAAATCTGTGAAAAATCGGCCGTCTTTGGAGATTCAAATGCAGGCAATTCGTTCAGCAACGCCGCAAATTAATGCGGTGAGTCATTTTTCTTGGGGTTGGCAAGAACCGGAGGATGAAAGGGCGCGGCAAACTTGTCGCTTTTAGCGTAATTATTTATAGCGACGGCGCGAATTACGTCTCTACAAAACAGGATTTTGGCTGGTGGCTAACTGTTGGACAAATTCTTGATGTGCGTCACTGTTTAATCCGGCTTGAAGAGTGGCGATTGCACTTGGCATATCCCCCTCTAGCAGTGCTGAAACAGCCAGCCACAACCCCGGAAAAACTCGGCTGCGGATAATTCCTTCAGCATCGGGAAGCAAAGAAATATATTCTTCTTCCTGCAACGAAAACCAATCTATCCGGCGATTCATGACTTGCCAAACGAGATATTCTTTGACTCCATTGCGGCGGTAAACTCGTTTTTTGTCCCGCAGATCGATCGTAGCGGTACTTGCAGAAATTTCGGCAACAAATTCGGGTGCACCTTCAATATAGCCATCATCGCTAAGGCAAGTTTGGCCGCCTCGTTGGGCATCAATTAGCAGTACAGCATCGGGTTGAGGTTCGTTATCCACATCGAGACGCACGGTGGGATTATCGCCCAGACGCACGCCCGGGGTGGCAATTTTGTAAGTCCACAGCCAGCCCATTAAATCGGCATGGGCTTCGGCGTGGGGTTCAAAGCGTAAGGGTGAAGCCATATAAACAATTCCTTCAATCAATTCTGCTTTTTTGAGTGCGGACATGGCTGTATAGCGCCGCTCGAATTCTGCAAAAATTTAGCAAGTTCGCCATTTTCCAGAGGGGGAATCGTGATGCGGCTGAGATTTCCCGGAGCAATCATGGCTTTTCTCCTGTGATGATGCGTTGCTATCTTGAATTTTATCTAATTTTAGACAAAGTTGTAAGCTATCGTTATATCGTTAACAGCAAATATTACAGTTAATGAATACCAAATTTACTAAAAAATTAGCGATTAAAAGTATTATACTTATCGGAGCGATCGCCCTAATTTTCCTATTTTCAGAAAACCGACAAACTGGCCATTCAAATTCCCTCGCCCAAATCCCCCCTTTTGACAATTTCCCGCCAAACCTCCTCAAACCGCCAAAACCCCAAATACAGCCTTCTCCCGCCACAACTCCAACTCCGCAACCCGCCGAACAACCTTTAGTATTCGCACCGCCGGCGCAATTTCGCAGCCAGATTGTTTATAAAGCAAGTATCAGCAACTCCAAAGTTATCGCCCTGACATTTGACGATGGGCCAACTGCGGAAACTTTGAAAATATTAGCAGTTTTGCAGAAACATAATGTGGTAGCTACATTTTTTTGTTTGGGTGTAAATTTGCGAGAAAATCCAGAAATTGCGAAGCAAGTCGTAAAAGCGGGAAATGCGATCGGCAATCATACATGGCATCACTTTTATCATAATGTCACTGAGAAAACAGCCTCAAATGAAATCGATTATACAGGCATTCATATTTATCGATCGAGTGGGGCAAAAAGTTTGTTGTTTCGTCCTCCCGGCGGCCGTTTAAATAACGGTTTTGCAGATTATGCCAAAAAGAAAAATTACGTAGTTGTCATGTGGTCGATCGATCCTAAAGACTTTTTGCAACCTCCGGCTGCTGCTATAACCCGCACTGTGCTGTCTCAAGCGACATCGGGGGCGATCGTATTGTTGCACGACGGCGGGGGCGATCGCCAGCAAACAGTCGAGGCCGTGTCGGCAATTATTCCCAAACTCAAACAGCAGGGATACCGTTTTGTCACCGTGCCGCAATTGCTGCAAATGCAAGCAGCCCAAAAACAGCCAAATGGCGATCTCAAGCCCAAATAAACAAAAACCTCAACAAAATCAACTCTACCCATCTGCGTTCACCTGCGTTTATCTGCCTTTATCTGCGGTTGCAATGACACTTATGCTAAAATTATTACCAATAATTTAAACTCGATAAATTATAATGCAAAAACTTCAAGCAAGAGATATTAACCTCCGCTATCTAATCGATAACTTCGGCTTGCAGCGAGTTCGTAAAGCTGATTTTTTCCCAGAATGGCAAGAAAACTTGCCGGAAGTAACAGACTCAGAAAAACAATTACTCGATCGCGTTCAAGACATATATTTCAACTTGGTAGACACCCCGCCCGTGTTGGAAAATGCAGTCAAACTCACGATAGTCAGCCCTATTTTGTTTATTGCCGGTCTGTTTGAGTCTCCTTTTCAAGTCAAAGCCGAAAAATCGATCGCGATTCAAGAAGAAGACGAAGGCAGAATCATCGAAGGCAGAATAGATATCCTAATCATGAAAGCAAACTTGTGGGTGACAGTAATTGAATCCAAACAACTTTCGTTTTCAACTGACGCAGCACTCGCACAACTCCTGACATATATGCTGGCAGATCCCGATCCCGAAACTCCTACTTTTGGCATGATTTCCACAGGTGCTAACTTCTCTTTTGTGAAGTTAGTCACAGGGGAACATCCCCACTATGCCCGATCGGCTGAATTTGTTATTTCCAATCCCGGCAATGAATTGTACCGCGTTTTGCAGATTTTAAAACGCCTAAGTCAACTGCCCGACTAGCAATAAAAGCAATTTTAAGCTTTGTTTTAAAACAGACAATATCTAATATCATGTCCGCCGATAACGACCGCGACCGAACCTTTTTTATGACCAGACATGATATAATATCTTAAATTTATAACTTCTGCGAGTATGGTAAATTACTGGATAGTCGGCGCTGTAGCAATAGCTTCTGTGTTTTGGGCAGAAATCATCCGAGACTTTTATCACGTCGCGTCTCATTATGTGCCGCCTTTGCAAAAGCTGCACAATTGGCATCACCGCGTTTTCCGCCCGAATTTGACTGCTGTCAGCGAGACAATTTACAAGCAAGCACACTGGCGTCACGATGTGCCAGAAGCTGCGGCAATGATGGTTTTGGGCTTGTTGCTGTGGGTTTTAGCTTATTTTGTGCTGCCGGCATATCACTGGGGCGCAGCAGCCGGTTGTATTTATACTTTAGGCTTTTTGTTGAGCGCGATCGCCCGCGCGTGTGGAATCAAAGGTGCAGACGAATTAACCGACATCACCCACCAACCGGGAGAATTCCAGACTATCCCCGGCAACTGGTTCGTTAATAAACCTTATCATTGGCGGCACCACTTCGACAATCAAAATGCTTACTATTGCGGTACTTTCACCTTAATAGATAAACTTATGGGTACAGCACTTTCTCTTAAAGGCAAAACTGTAGCCGTCACCGGTGCATCGGGAACTTTAGGGCGTTTGCTTCTCAAACACCTGCACAAAGCTGGTGCAAAAGTTATCGCCCTATCCTCTGGAAATGAGGAAATTACTTTGAATATAGGCGGCGATATTTTGCCTGTAAAAACTGTAATTTGGCACGCTGGCGCAGAGGCAGATTTAGCTCAATTGTTAGAAAAAATTGATATTCTCGTGATCAATCACGGGATTAATGTACAGGCTGAAAGAACCGGAGAGGCGATCGCCAACTCATACGAAATTAACACTTTTTCCGCGTGGCGGCTGATGGAACTCTTTTTCTTAACAGTCCGAACTAACGAAAACATCGCTTGCAAAGAAGTCTGGATCAATACTTCCGAAGCAGAAGTGATTCCCGCTGTCAGTCCGCTGTACGAACTCAGCAAACGCGCCTTGGGAGATTTAGTTACTTTGCGGAGGCTGGACGCGCCCTGCATCGTTCGCAAACTGATTTTAGGGCCGTTTAAAAGCAACTTAAACCCGATCGGCATTATGTCGCCAGACTGGGTAGCGCAGCAAATTGTCAAACAAGCTAAAGCCGATGTCCGCAATATCATTGTCACCATCAATCCTTTAACTTTGATCGTTTTCCCAGTTAAAGAATTTTTTGTTTCTTTGTATTTCCAAATCTTCAGCCGCAAGGCGATTCCAGAGATTAAAGCAGCCTCGGAAAAATCCAGCGTTGAAGCCAAGATTAATTGAGAAACTAGAAATCCTGAATACCGGGCGGTTGGAAACCGCGGCTACACAGACAAAACCCGCCGACGCGGGTTAAAGACAGGCAGTTAAAATTACGTTATTTTCTTCAGTCCGCGGAGGCGGACATCGTTTGTATAGCTGCGGTTTCAACCGCCGACTCTCTTTCTGAGAAAGGCTATATCTAATTACTAACCTCGGCCATTTCAATCACGCGGCCGTCATAATCCTTGACCAAAAAATTCAGCGGCTTTTCCCGGCGAATTTTATAACTAATGCCGCGAGTTTGTACCCTCATCAATAGCTGATCCAAACAATCGCGATCGAAACAAACATGACGTTCGCGATTTTTTTCCCCTACACTGGCGCCACTAATGATGTGCAGTTGAGTATTTTTCATCAACTGATACCACAAACCTTCGGGACTCCCCATCGTTTGAGAGCTCGTTCCCCTGCCGACATTCGGCGACAAATACAGGGGGTCGATACCCGTGGTTCCCAAGGTTTGCTCGTAATTGTAGTAGTAATGCAGCGGCACTTCTGCTACGGGCAGGTTTAGCATACCTTCATAAAACTCTCTGGCTTGTCCGAGATCCGATACCATCACCGTGTGTACCTTCGGAGCACTGGTGAGAAACATCCACATCGCCCCCGCATAGGCCGCCAGCAGCATCACCATAATCCCTTGAGTCGAAAACAAGCTGTCGAGGGGCAGGTCTGGCAAAAAAGAGCTCACGTACAAGGGCTGAAGTCCAAAAGCAATAAAACTAACTGTTAGAGTCATGAATTATAAGAGAGGGTAAACAACGAAATTTATCAAGATTGCCGTCGCGATCGCCCGCGAGACTTAAACTATTAGCTTAGCCATCTATCTTAGCAAAAACTAGCGGTTAGGCCCTACCCGATGAAAGTCTTTGTCTACGGTACTCTCAAACCGGGGGAGTCCAACTACCTCCGCTACTGCGAAGGAAAAGTTGTGGAGGCTTGCCCCGCGATCGCCCGCGGTCAACTTTTTGCGCTGCCGATCGGCTATCCTGCGATGGTGGCCGGAGAGGGCATCGTCTGCGGTTTTCTCCTCTGTTTCGCAAACTCGGCTATTTTGGACGATTTAGACCGATTGGAAGACTATCATCCGCTGCGGGAACCGACACAAAACGAATATCAGCGGCAGGAAATCGAAATCTTCGATCGACAATTCAAACCTCTAGGCACGGCTTGGGCTTACTTCATGTTACCCGATCGCGTTCGTTCCCTAGGAGGCATCTGGCTGCCCGATGGGACGTGGGAAAATAGGTTTTTCACAAAATAAGGCGTTAATGCCGATGAGCTGAGGAAATTGCCATTGCCGCGGGCGAGGGCGGCTCGAACCTGTAACCGTAACCCCGAACCGTTTTAATCAACTGCGACCCAGTAGCATCAATGTGAATCATTTTCTTGCGAATCTGGCCGATATGTACGCTAACAACTTTCTCTTCTTCTGTGTTGCTGCAGTTCCAACCCCAGATTTTTTCAATTAGCTGTTGGCGACTCCAAGATTTACCGGGATGACTTGCCAAAAAATACAAAATATTAAATTCCAAGGTTGTTAACTTGATAATTTTGTCGTTGAGTGTTGCTTCTCGGCGCGCTGAATCGATCGCGAATTGATCGAATACCATACGAGATGGAGTAACACACCTCATCCGTCTCAACACAACTTGGATCCGCATTGCTAATTCCTGAAGACCAAATGGTTTGCAGATATAATCATCAGCACCGGCGGACAGGGCTTGAATTTTATCAGCTTCGTCTGTGCGGCTGCTTAGCATGACCACAAAAACATTAGTACGGCGCTGCATTTCCTGGCAAAGATGATAGCCCGTAGTATCCGGCAAATTCCAATCTAGAACTACTAGCATTGGCTTGAATTCCTCAAACAATGCTAAAGCAGTCTCGCCATCTGCTGCGGAATCTACTTGATATTTCTGATTTAAAAAGCGATGAACTAGAGTGCGGATGGAAGCGTCATCATCCACAACGAGAATTTTGGGAGTAGTATCAATAGTCATCACAAAAAAGTTTCTTTTTCTTGTCAATTTAAAGCTGGAAATTACAGAACAGCTTTAGTCAAGCATAAATCCCAGCTCGCTCCAAATAACTGGCAATTCTTCAATCAACTTAGCTTGGAGGTCAAAAGGCTCTCCCATATCCCAAATTTTGACTTCTAGGCGTTCGCTAAATACGGTTATTTCAAGGTTGATCGGAGTTTCTAAGGGCAGATTTTTGTGAGCGTGGCGAACAGCATTTGTAAACCCTTCGATCGTAGCAAGTTTGCACTGCTGCAGAACTGCTTCGGGAATCGGTAGATACTCTAAAAAAAAACTGCTCGACCCACCATAAAACTTGTGTAACACTCTTGAGGTCAGTATTTAGTTGCAAGTTGATTGTTTTAATGCGCTGATCATAACTCGGATAAAAGTGTGGATTTTGTGGTTTTTTAATTCCCAAATTAAAACCTTGTAAAAAACTAACTACCCGCTTCAAATAACCATATTGATTCGTCTGTTGGGCTGGGATTATACCAGGATGAAAATTTTTCACAATTATTAAACAGTTTTGCTCGTCAGAAGTGCGTGTAGAGCTTAGCTTGTCGGCAATTTTGCTAATAAGTTTTATGCCTATTCCGCGGGAGGGAATTTCATTTATACTATTTCTCATGTTGCTATCCTTTCTCATTATTTAATAGGTGATTTTTAGAGACACAACAGAATGGCATTCTGAAGGGTTAATTTTGCCGGATTTATGCCTGACTTTTCCCGTATGCCGTGCAGTTGTTGTCAGGATCATTTTCTCTTTGTTGCTGGGGTCTTGACAAACTCAGTTTGCGATCGCTAAACTGATCTAAAATTGACATTGACAATTAAAGAAGTAAATTATATAATGACGACCCTCAAAGCCTCTGAGGAGGGATTAGTAAAAATTAGGCAAGCTAGAAGAGAAAGGGGATCGACGATAGAAGACCCCAAATGGTTAGTAGAAGCTAGTCAAATATTAGAACCCGATCGCGCTTGGACAGAGGCCGGGCCCTATGCTGATGGCCTCTCGCTGCCAACTTGGAGGCGTTTTTTAGCAGGAAGAGAACCAATTAAAGCCCATGCTTTTAGGGCTTCCTGCACGGTTTTGCAGTTGGATTGGGAAGAAATTGTCGATCGTCCTCCTTTAGCCTCCCCTTACCAAGTGGGGGTTGGGGGGGTTAGAGATTTTTGCCAACAGCCTATTGATTCGGTAGTGGAAGAGATCCGGCAAAAATGCCACAGCAAAATCCAACAGCTTTACAGCAAAATGCAACTGTTGGATATTGCACAGCCCGTTGATGTCAGCAACCTCTACGTTGAAGTCAACATTTTGGAGGAAATTACCAGTTGGCAGCCGGGAGAAATTCGTGATTTATTGAGAGACTTCAACCCAGATGCGGATAATTTTAATCGCTTGGGATTGGGTAAAGTATGCCAGAAACGAGTCCCTGGATTGGATGCGGTGAAATCTCACTCTAAACTGATGGTACTGGGCAAACCTGGTTCCGGTAAAACTACTTTTTTGAAACACATCGCCATTCAGTGCGATCGATCAGAATTTGAAGCCAACAAAATACCGATTTTTATCTCTCTGAAAACCTTTGCTGAAATCGCTAATCTTGACTTATTAGAATATATCAGCGACGAATTTGCCAGTTGCGGAGTAGAAGGGCGATCGCAAACTGAATTCGCACTCAGTCAAGGCAGAGGCTTGATTTTATTGGACGGCTTAGATGAAGTGCCAGAATCAGATAGCGATGCAGTCGTCAGACAGATTCGTCAGTTTGTCCAAAAGTATTACAACAATCAGTTTATAATTACCTGTAGAATTGCCGCTTCTAAGTACAGATTTCACGACGAAGCCTTTACCTGTGTTGAGGTGGCCGATTTTAAGTGCGAGCAAATAGCTGCCTTTGCGATCAATTGGTTTGTGGCATTTTCCCATAATCTGGACGCAGGGAAAGCTTTAGCATCTCAATTTGTAGAAAAGCTGAAATTGCAAAAAAATCAGCAAATCCGAGAACTGGCAGTAACGCCTATCTTGTTAAATTTGACTTGTTTAGTATTCCAAGCAAAAGCTGATTTTCCATCCAACCGAGCCAAGTTGTATGAGGAAGGAATGGAAATAATGCTCAGAAAATGGGATGAAACTAGAGGTATTCAACGGGATGAAATTTATCGCGATTTGAATTTGTGCCGCAAGAAACATTTACTTGCTTTTGTGGCAGCTACTACTTTTGATCGGGGCGATTACTTTTTTGATAAAAACACAGTTCAGCAATTGATTGCCGAATATCTAGCTAATTTGCCCGATGCCACAACTAACCGCGTTCAGTTGGAGAGCGATAGTGAGGTTGTGCTGAAGGCGATCGAGGCACAACATGGCTTATTAGTGGAGAGGGCAAGAGGGATTTATTCGTTTTCTCATTTAACATTTCAAGAGTATTTCACTGCTAGAGAAATAGTTAACAATTCCGATCCACAAGCTATGGAAAAACTGGTCAGCCACCTGACCGAGAAGCGTTGGCGAGAAGTCTTGTTGTTAGCTGTTGGGATGTTGCAAAAAGCTGATGACTTGTTGCTGTTAATCAAACAGCAAGTTGATGAGCTGGTCGCTGATGATGAGCAGTTACAGCAATTCCTAAAGTGGGTAAACCAAAAATCCCTTTCTGTTGATTTTCCGTACAAACCTGCGGCAGTGAGATTCTTTTACTTTTCTCTTCTCCCATCCCTTGAGCTTGCTCTTAATCGTAACCCTGAACGTTTCCTTGACCCAGCTCTTTACCTTGCCGTTAAACATACCTTTGACCTTGCTGTTGAACTTACCCTTGACCTTGTTCTTGACCTTGCCATTTTGCCTATACTCGACGGTGCTATTGATCCTGCCCTTAGTCTTGCCCACGACATTCTTCTTGTCCCTGTTGTTGAACCTGAATTGATGCAAGCACTGCAAGAAATTAAGAAACAGCTACCTCACCCAGATGGTGACAAGGAAATATTTAGGCAATGGTGGCAAGCTAACGGACAAGTTTGGACTCGGGAATTAAGACAAATCATAATTTCCTATCGCAATATAGGTCACGATTGGCAATTTAGCGAACAGCAGAAGTCATTGCTGAGGAAGTATTACGATGCTAATAAATTGCTGGTATATTGCCTCAATAACGCTTCTAATGTATCTCCTACTGTGCGGCAGGAAATTGAGGAGACATTGCTGTTGCCGATCGCCAATATCCAAAAAATCGGTGACAAGTGCGTGAAGCGAAGCTATCCCGTAGGGAATCGCCCGCTCTAATTCCACTCGCTACCTACTCGGATATCAAGATGCGATCGCCCCACAATTCGTCATTCAAAGCCGAGGAAGCGTCAAAGAATCTATCCACCTTGAAAAACTGGGAAAAACAGCAAAAAGCCCCCTTTTTTAGGGAGCTTAGCAACTTCAGTTACTGCTCAACAAATCAATCCTACTGCACCTTTGGCAATGACTTGTGAGGGCTTGCTACATCAACTTTCGGAATATCCATCACCGGCGCATTCACCCCAAGCATCAAATCGTTGGGATTAACAATCTCCATTACCGGCTCGTTCAAAGCCACAATCAAACCGTCAGATTCAGCAGGAACAGGCGATGTCGCCAACTGAGGAGCAAACAATTGGCGGCCGCCAGCGACACCAGACACCGCCGCAATCAACAAAGCTGCGATCGCACCTCCACCCAAAACCCAATTTCGTTTCGTCTTGCGTTCAACCCGTTGCAAAACCTTCGCCGCCAAATCCTGTGCTGATTGTTCTGCAGCCGGCACCGGCATTGAGCTAAAACTTCGCTGCATACTCAAAAGTCGCGAGTACAAACGCTTCGTCGCGGGGTCATTTGTCAGCAATTCTTCAACTTCTCGGCGTTCTGTCGCCGTCACTTCGCCGTCAAGGTAGGCACTCAGTAATTCAAAGCGATCGCGCATCATAGTAGTTACATTGCCCTGGGAATAATTGTTGTTAGATGGAGTTTCACCGAGTGAATCCCCCATCGGTTGCTGATTCTGATTTTTTGCTGATTCAAAGTTATGATTCATATTTCACACCACTGGATAAAATTAGGAGAAGTACGCGATCTTAAAATGATTTACTCTTTATTTACATTATCAAATAGAAGCTTTGACGTTACAATAAACTTCATCAAATCTTCTTCACCTCTCCCAAAAACCGATACAATCTCCTGACTTATGTTCTGCAGATCTCCTAACTTTAGACTTTTGTGCGCTCTCCTTTGATTCACCGACCGGCAAGTAAATCTCAAATCTCAAACTTGTAGGACGAAATCTCAAATCTCAAACTTGTACTGAGTGACTTGTGTTGAGCGTAGCCGAAGCAAGTCGAAGTATGTACAATCTCAAATCGACTGAATTTTACTAATGACCGTCGAGATATTTTTGCAATTGCAACTGCAATCTTTGGCGAGCTCTAGCAATTCTCGACTTGACCGTTCCCAAAGAAACTCCGGTTATTTCTGCTATTTCCTCATAGGCTAAACCTTCAATTTCTCTCAAAACAATTGTCGTGCGGAAAACTTCCGGCAAATCGGCGATCGCCGATCGCAACTCGTCATAAAATTCTCTAGTCGTCAAATCATCATCAGGCCCCGGACTGTCCGCCGGAATTTCCCAATCAATCTCCCCATCTTCCAGAGCCCGGGGTACGTCGAGGGACAGAGGAGTTCGCACGCGCTTGCGCTTTCGCAACTCATCGTAAAACAAATTAGTGGCGATGCGACTCAGCCAGCCCCGAAATTTAACAGGCTCTTGCAACCGGTTAATATTGCGGTAGACACGAATCCAGACTTCCTGAGCCAAGTCGGCTCGGTCTTGCCAATCGGGGGCCAAGTGATAGAGAACCCTGTCTACGTGGGACTGATACCGCTTCAACAGTTCTGAAAAAGCTGTGCTCTCAGGTCGGCTTCCTTCCTGACATCGCAACACCAAGTCATAATTAGAGAGTTTTTCGGCTGGCAATTGCACTCTTTGAACGGTCGCCACAACCGCAGACCAGGACACGGAAATAAAGTCGCTCATGGGTGGAATTGGCTCATCGAACATTCCACAGTTGTTGACGCTGACCGATCGTCACAAGTTCCCAAACAGGGGAAGAGATGGAGACTGGGGCATGGGACACGATCCCGAAAAGCCTTGATAACAAACAACCAATAACCAATGACTAATGACTGATGACTAATGACTGACCTCGCACGCTCCAATACTAACCCAACTGCTAGAACCGTCGGCCCAATGTTCCTTTTTCCAAATCGGTACGTTGTGTTTGAGCGTATCTATGGCGTATTGACAAGCTGCAAAGGCCGAGTCTCGGTGGGGACACCCCACAGCCACCAGTACGCTGATTTCCCCCACCTGCAAGTGTCCGACGCGGTGGTGAATGACGACCCGATTGACATCGACCCACTGACGGCGGATTTCCGTAGCGATTTGCTGGAATACTCGCACGGCCATTGGTTCGTAGGCTTGATATTCTAGGGAAACTACAGCTTGACCGTCAGTTTGGTTGCGGACTGTACCGCTCATCATTACCACGGCTCCGTTGGCGTGGTCATCTGCCAAAGTGTATATTTCTTCTACAGATAACGGCGCTATGGTAACGGCGAAGCTGTCTGATTCATGACATTGAGGTATTGTGCCGATCGCAAGTGCAGAAATAGAGTTCATTGCCAAAGAGGTGATGCTGGAGAACTCGATCGATCTTGACACAAATCCAGTCGCGATCGATTTATCTTGCATCATGTCACGCATACATAAAAATCAATTTTTAGCAATATAGTTGTGAAGCCTAGCTATCTCTCTTCGGGAATCTGCCCGAATAGTTGTAGCAGTGCGATCGGCCCAAATATAACTCACCAGAATCAAATTCCGACAGTGGTGAAAAGCGAGGAGCCTGTTTGCGCGATCGCCCATAGCTATCTATCGGCAATCGCAAATCAATCAGCAAGCACAGCAAAATAAGTCCTATTATGCCAGAGTCGCGGCAAGGAATTTCACAACCCAAGCGATGATTGCGTTCGCTTTTTGATGACACAGTTAACTTTCATTCGGCGCTCATACCGAGCCACCCCGTCCAAAGTTATAGGAAAAAATGTAAACTTTATTTATTTTTTGTTCCCGAAAGCTGGTTAAATGGCATGATGTACTTGTGCAGATTTCAGGCTAAGCAAGCGAATACTCGGCAAAGCAAGACTGTAACGCCCTTTTGTACCTTTTTTTACCCACAAATTAATGGTTTGGGCTGTTAATCTAACGTTTTGACCTGAGTCTGCATCAACAACTGTTAACAATAATCATGAGGAAACTATGGAAGCACTAGCATTGAATCATTCTTTTGTTGCTTATGAATCTCCAGAGTCCGAACTCCAACTGGAACTGAAAGTTCCTACTTCTGCATTGGTAGGCGTTGCAGGTATGGCAGTAGCCTTATCTGTTATGGGAGTCGCTGGCGAAGCGCAGGCCGGTTGCTACAAACAACGCTGCGGCGGCGGTCATGGCTATAACCGCTACGGCGAAGTTGCCACCAACGGCGGTCGCCTAAATATCCGCCACCGCCCCAATGGCTGCGCTCGTGTCATCGGCAAGCTATACAATGGAGATAACGTGGCATTGACAGGTCGTTACAGACACGGCTGGGCCCAACTCCAAGGCGGCGGCTGGATTTCTACTGCCTGGATCAACTAATTCTTAACTAGATAAATTTACATTTTCTAGAAAGAATTTTAATCGTTACCCGGGCTGACCGGGTAACGATTATATTTTAAAGAGGCGATCGCTCCTGAGAATCACTAACAGCCCACCACCTAAACTTTACCGCCGCCGATCAGATACAGTAAGGCCATCCGCACCGCTACGCCGCTGGTAACTTGCTGAGAAATCAGGCTAAATTGGGGATCGTCCATCAAATCCGAGCTAATTTCCACGCCGCGGTTAACCGGGCCTGGGTGCAAAACCTTCACATCCGGCTTGCAGAGTTTGAGCCGATCGCGCGTCACCCCATACAAAGAATGATACTCTCGTAAACTCGGTAGCAAATGCTGGCTCATCCGTTCCTTTTGCAGCCGCAAAGTCATCACAAAATCAGCATCAGCCAAAGCAGGTTCAAGCTGCCAGTGCAAAAATAACTTACCTGGACGAACATCGCCGCACTCAGCAAACAACAGGGGCAGCAAAGTCGGCGGCCCGGCTAAATGAACCTCAGCCCCAGAAGCCGTAAGACTCCAAATATTCGACCTCGCCACCCGCGAATGCAAGATATCCCCCACCACAGCAATTTTTTTGCCCGCTAAAAGTTCCAGCCGCGGGCCTTCGCTATCTAACAGAGAACAGATAGTAAATAAATCTAGCAAACCTTGGGACGGGTGTTCGTGCTGGCCGTCTCCGGCATTGAGAACGCTGACTCTCGAACCCAACCGATCCATTTCCGAAGCAATTGTGCTCGGAACTCCAGCTTGTTCGTGGCGGACTACCATCAAATCCGTTCCCATCGCCAGATAAGTCTTAGCTGTATCCAGAATAGTCTCCCCCTTGGTCAGAGAAGAACTACCAGGGGTAAAATTCAGCGTATCGGCCGACAGCCGCTTCGCCGCCAATTCAAAACTGTTGCGAGTCCGGGTGGAGGGTTCAAAAAACAAATTCGCGACCACTTGACCCTGCAGGGCCGGCACTTTCTTCGTGCGGCGGCCGAGCACCTCGCGAAAACTGGCCGCAGTTTGCAGCACCGTGTCGTATTCGTCGGAGGTAAAATCAGCTAGAGTGAGAATGTGTCGCCTTGTCCAAGTCATGCAATTTTAGATTTTAGATTTTAGATTTTAGATTTTAGATTTAGTGCATTAGGACTATGGGTTGGGAACTTGCTGGCACGCCTGCGTCGGGCGGCCTAGAATGTTCTACCGACAGTCGCGCGGATTCCGATCAACATTATCTAACAATTTTTGACCGCCTTTGCCCTCAATAGAGCTATAATTAGTTTATGCAGTTGAGTCCCAACTCTGGCAGCTTTCACTAGCGCCGAAGTTGAAACGAATGCTTGACTCGCCCGAAAGCGGAAATTAGACTGTAGCAGCGAAAGAGTAATTTCAGTCGATCGCCAAATCAGCATTGTCAAAAATCAGCCGAACGCAGCCTTTGCAGCATATGCTATGATATGTGGAAACAATCGAGGCCGCAAACTTCCCACGGCCGCTCGACAGCATATAGCGCGACATTTTGAAAGATGATTAATTCTTTGAAGTCAATCTTGACTCTTCAGTCTTGCTTATAGGCCCTTGTCAAAACGAACTGTGTTAAGATACAAGTTGAATATGTAGCTTCCCGAAAAAAATCTACACGTATCTTGGCTAGACGGTTCTTGGCGAAACTGCGATAAAGAGTGTGCGCTGGGAAGTGGTAATTACACAAGATTTAAACAATTCAAGAGGTATTATGAGCCAGCAGGTTATACAGCCGATGGTTAAGTTCCAGCGTCAGGTGCATTCTCTCGTCACGTCTGACATTATCAAGCCGACAGACAGTATTTGGAAAATAGCTTTGCTTTATGGGGACGAATGGCCTTACTGGAAACAGCAACTCCTAGAGTTTGATTTTTCTATGCAAGATCCCGTTAGCGAGTTGATCGCTGTAGAAGCTTGGGACGAGGAATAACAGCCCAGACGGAGGACTTTGGTATCTGGGAGAAATTAACAGGCGATCGGGTAAATTGATCAATAAATTTGCCGCTTCTAACTTCTTCCCTCTTTCCTCTTCCTTCTTCCCTATTCCTTCTTCCTTCCTTCTTCCCTATTCCTTCTTCCGACGGACTTACATCCGTTACATCCGTTACATCCCGTACATTGCTCGTTGCCGAACTTCCTTCTTCCTTCTTCCTTCTTCCTTCTCTTAAAGGCAAGCTGCTAAAGCTCTAGCTAATTGTTTAGCGGTTTGAAAACGATCGCCCGGTTTAGTTGCAGTGGTTCGCAAAATGGTCTCGCGCAACGAACGTGCGATCGTCGGAATATTTTCCAGCTTAAACCCGTAACCTTGAGTTATTTTGCCATAAAACTTTTGAGGGCTTTCGCCCGTCAGCAAAAAAATTAAAGTAGGCCCGATCGCATATAAATCAGACTGAGGGAGAGGTTGTCCCCGGTCTTGTTCCGGTGCGGTGTAGCCTTCCACGCCGATGCGAGTGCCCGGTGGAGTGCCGATTTCTTTAACCGCACCAAAATCCAGCACTGTAATGCCATTGTCGCGGTGGCGCACCAGCAAATTAGCAGGTTTAATATCCCGGTGGACGATCGGGGGTTTTTGAGAGTGAATGTAATCCAAAATTTCACAGGTTTGGATCATCCACTCGATCGCCTGTTTGGGAGCAACAGGGCCGCGGTTGTAGATGCGTTTTTCTAAATCCTCGCCGTGAAGCATTTCCATTACTAAATATTTTTTCCCCCCTTCGACAAAAAAGTCAAAAAACTGAGGAATTCCCGGATGGTGGAGGGCCTTGAGAGTTTTAGCTTCGCGTTCAAACAGTTCTTGAGCTTTACCTATTTGAGCCATATCAGCATTCATTTCTTTGAGGACTACCAAAGAAGCTGCGGGAGAACTTCCGGGTTTTTGAACTTTGGCTTTCTCTCGATCCCAAGCTAAAGTCGTTGTCCCCATACCGCCTTGGCCCAAGGTTCGCAGCACTTGGTAGTGACGGATAGTGCGATCGACTTTAATCGGTTCGCCACAGTGGATGCAGAATAAATTCCCCGGCGGGTTTCCCGCGTGGGTACACCTCGGGGTGGCAGTATGGGCGGTAGGGATCGCCTCAATTTTGCCGCCGAATTCAATCGTGACAGCTTGGAAATGCAGAGTTGGGCCGCCCCGCGCCAACTGGATCAGCACACCGTCGGAGATCCAACCCTGAGACATGAGAATACCGTTAACAAAAGTGCCATTTGTTCCCGAATTGACTAAGTACCACTGACTGTCGGTGCCGCTTTTAACTCTTTGCAATTCCAGGTGTTCGCGCGACACAAGAGCATTGGGGATCACAACGTGATTTTCAGGAGAACGGCCGATGCGGACAATGGACTCGCTCTCGAAACTCCACTGTTGCAGGGGGGTCTGTTTTTCTGGATCTAAAAGAGTCAGCAGCATTTTCGATTCATAGGATTAATTCTGCCCGGTAAGATTTAGATAAGATGGACAAGACTGACATCAAGGACACATTTGAAACTTATTTTATTTCCTGCTTCTGTTTCGGGAGTCGGTTGCTTCCAGTCTACAGGCACGAATTCAGAACGGCGTATCCTTACTAACCGATAATAATGGAAATGAGAGAGCGAATAATGGCTGCGTTTTCCCGATCGAGCAAAAGATTGTCAGACTCACAATCAAAAACTCGTTTTTTTAGCAGCATTGGTTGCCGATGACCGGAAGCACAACAAGTTTTTGATCGTAGATAGATTAAGCATTCACTTAATTAAATCGCAATTCAGGTAAGAGGACAGAAAGTCAAGCCTTGCCCGGAAAAGGCCGTTCCGGTTCCAGATAGCCCAACAATTACAGTTTTAACCTAGCGGGCCAGGGCGCTGCTTTGGAACAGTGGACAGCATCCAAAATCTAAAAGCGAAATGCGCCTACCTGGGCGCGAATGATAATTGCCGTGAGGTTGTCGTGACCGTTGCATTTGTTGCCTAATTCAATCAACTCGGCAACTCCGCGCTCCAGATTAGTCTGGGGATTCAACAGGGGTTCGAGAGTGCTTGGCCAATTAGTTTCGAGCAAATCATTATCTGTCAGACCGTCGGAGGCCAAAATCAATAAAGTATCTTCGCACAAGTCTAAAAACTGCACGTCAGGCTTGAGAAAATTACCGTCTCGCGGGCCGAGGGCTTGAGTTAGTTGATAGGCGTCGGGACGGGAATAAGCAGTTTCCGGGTCAATCCCGCGCTTAATTTCGCGCTGTCCGACTTCGTGGTCTGAGGTAATTTTTTCTAGGGGCTGGCCTTTTCTGAGTCGGTAGAGGCGGCTGTCGCCGACGTGGGCCACGGCGAATTTGGTGTCTTGAACTAAGACTGCCACTAAAGTTGTACCCATGCGGGCGCTGCCGGAGCGTTTGTCGTTTTGATTGATTTCAAAGATGGCTTTGTTGGCGAGGATCACTCCTTCGCGGATGGTGTCGGCCTGGGGGAGTTGATTTTCCCAACAGTTTTGAAAGAAGTCTCTGAGGGTTTCAGCCGCTAGTTGACTTGCTACTTCTCCGCTGTCGTGTCCGCCCATCCCGTCGCAGAGAATGTAAAGCCCTTTGGTTTGAAAGATGCGACCGAAGCAGGTTTCGAGTTTGTCTATCTGAGTCCAGATGCTGAAGAAGTCTTCGTTGTGGTCGCGGGTGCGGCCGACATCGGTGAGGCCTGAGTCTTCTAAGCTGTACATCTGGACTGGCATGGGCTGCGTTAAGACTTCGCCAGCGTCGGAGGGCGAGTTGTCGGGGATGCTATTTTGGAAACGGGTGGGGGTTAGGGTTAAGGTTGCTGCTGGTGGGGTTTGGAGTTCGAGGGGAACGGTTTCTAGGCGCGATCGCAATTCTTCGATGGTATCAATGTCGCCTCGGTACATTTGTTGCAGCAGTTCCAGCAATGCGCCAAACTGAGTGCGAGCGGACTGGTTAAATATCGTCTCCCACAATTGCCCCAAATCTATTAGTTGCAGGTTTGAGCCGGCGGGTTCGGGATAGAGGTATTGCATCCGCAAAGAGGCAAAGGAAAAGGAAGTGTCGGGGTTGACTCGCAAATTTGTCAGTTCCAGCAAGCTTTGCCGACAGCGCCAAGGTTCTAGGGCTGCCCACAGTTCTGTCATTTCGTGCAGCCAGTACACAATTTGCTGGATGGATGTTTCCGGCTGACTCCACCGTTCTACCAGTAGCGGCCATTGGGAGCAGTTTTCTAGCAGCAGCACTGCCTGTTTGTTGTCTGACCAGCTATCGTGAATGACTGGCAGGTTGTGAGAGAATTGCCAGCGGAGTGCTAGATAAGGTTCAGCTATGCCTTGGCAAAGCTCTGCTAAGGCCGAATTGGTCGAATTTTCTCCGTCTTTAATTGCTTTGTAGGGAGAAGTTCGTTTGGCGACGCTGGCAGAGTTGGCTGCTAGCATTGCTTTGAGCGGTGACAGTTGCAGCGGCTGAGTGTCTAATACTTTTACTGCTACTGTGTCTGAGGGTTTTCTCGCCGGCAGGGTTTCTAGGAGTTGGTAACGCTGCTGGCTGTCTAGATAATCTCCCGCAGGCTGGGAAGAAATTAAATATTCGGAATTGGGGACGGGGATTTCTGGGGATTGGGGAGATGCGACCTCGGGGTTCTCTGTTGTTTGTGGGGGCGGAGCTGGCTGTTGTGCGGTGATGAAATTGCTTTCAGATAAGGTTATTTCGCGCTCTGGTGCTGTTATGGAGCTTTTTTGGTCTGTTTGCAAGGATGCGGGGAAGATCGCCTCGACGATGTTTTCTGGGTCAATATTTTCTGGGCTGCTGAATTCGGCGGCATCGGGCTGCGGAGAAGTTGCTGCGGCGGCTGTTGCTGCGTCGGCGGTAATTTCTGTTTTAATCGGGTTGGCGATCGGTTCGGGAGAGTTTTGGGCTGATGCGGTTTCTAGAAGGTTGTCGCTTTTTTGGGCAAATTCGGCTGGGGGTATGGTTGATTGGTCTGGCGGGACTGCTAGAAATTTCGACGGACTGCAGATAATTGCCCGCCACACTTGACCTGTTGCGGCTCCGCAATTTTGACATAATGCGGCGCTAACAGCGACTTGGGCTCCGCATTCATGGCAAGGTTTGTAAATTAGGGAATTTCCGCATTGTTGACAAAACTTGTTTAGATTGGGATTTTCAAATTGGCAGCGGGGACAGAGGATCATAGGGCTTTTAAATTGGAGATGTGCGATCGACTCAAAGCGGTGGGGAAGTTTTTGGTTTTGGGCTGTGAGTTATGACTTTTGAGTTTTTGGGCGTGACTCGCAAGGGATAACTCCCATTGTCCTATGCCTTATTTTATCGGCATCAATTGAGAACTAAGATATTTCTTAGAACTGAGTTGTTGTACCGGCGTCAGGAATCGGTCTGTCAAGCGATCTCCACAACAAAGTTTTTCGCTTCACAACCTTTGGAACCCCGCGCCACCAGCGCAAGCGTGAACTCATAGCTAGAAAAAGCCCGAAAGCCCTTGTTTAACAAGGGTTGCAAAGATTAGGTTAAAAGAAATTTTCTGTATAATCTTCTTGGATAACGGTTTCTCGGGCGATCGACACAATGGTGGAAAGGGGTACTTCACAAAAATATTTCCTGCGGAATTGTTCTTCGGAGACTGCTGCTAGGAATTGCGCTACAAAACCGACTGCTGGCGGAAAATTGGGCTCGTCGAATTGGGTTGAGGGACTAGAAAATAAGGCTTTGGAGATTTTCTCTCCCTTTTGTGCAGTTTCCGGTTGTCTGGTGATGTGAAAAGCTCGATCGCGATAATTGACTTGGAAACCGAGATTTTTTAGGGTTGTGAACCCCCATCGCAGGGGTGTGTCGCCGATGCCTAGTTTTTGAGTTAGTTGGTGTCTGGTGACTGGTTTGTTGGTGCGGCTGAGGTATTTGGCGATGCCGATAAGCTGTTGGCAGATTTGCTGTGGGGGCAATGGTGGGGGTAAACTGTAGGCGATCGCCAGTTTTTGCTTAGTCTGCTGCGCTTTCCGAAACCAGATCCGCAGTTCGTCCCAGCTTGCTGGACATTCTTTGAGGATAATTGAGTTTTCGCGATCGGCTATTTCCAAATAGTCGGGATTTTCTGCCAGCATTTGAGATCCCAAGTTTCTGCTAGCTGCTAACAACTCTTCATCGTTATTTCTATTCCGCCAGTCTACAATCCAATCTATTTTTGTCTGGGGATTAACTTGTTTCTCATCCCTGGATTCCTGCACAGAAATCAACCGCACTTCATAGTCCGACGTGTAAGTATTGAAATCAAGTTCGACAGTTGCATCGCACCGCCCTTGGGGAACTTCGTCTCGGTAGTGTCCCCACCAAATGCCGGGAAATCCTCTATCGCTAGATTCATCCCAAACTTCAAAAGAAGTTTTGATATACTTTACTTGGTTTCCTTTTAAATCTTGAATATTCTTATTTTTGATATTCTGAAACCAGCAGTTTTCCACCAGCAATTTTGGTGCTGGGTTGCCCATACCGCAGGGTTCGAGCAATTTGAGTTCTTGAAATAACTCTTTCCCTAACTCGGCTACAGTAATTTTTAAATCTGCTTGAACGGAGGCTGCTGTTAAACTATCTGGGCTGTATTGTTGTCGGAGTTGTTGATTTACGGCATCGGTAAATATAGGAATATTTTCAACAGGGAGACTCAATCCGGCGGCGAAGGGATGACCGCCGAATCTGTCCAATAAATGCGCTTGGTCTTTGACTAATTGGTAAAGGTCGATTTGATTGGCGGAACGCGCCGAACCCCTGGCTATTGGGGATTTGGAATTTAGGATTTGGGATGGAGAAAGTGTTGCCAAATCCGGGTTTAAAGAATCAATTACTTGTGTTTCCGCAAGACTGGGGTTAATTTTTTCGCTTCCTTCTGTGCAGAATAAAATTACGGGTCTGCCGTATTCTTGGGCGATTTGTCCTGCGACTAATCCTAATACTCCTACGGGCCATTGGGGGTCGCTGAGGACAATAACGCTAGTAGTTGAAAGGTCGAGTTTGGCGAGTTTTTCGGCTGCATCTTTGGCAACATCTTTCTGTAAAGATTTGCGTCTGGTGTTGGCAATTTCGGTTAAATTTGCTAGTTCTTCGCAGCGTTTTTTGTCGCGGCTGGTGAGAAGTTCTACGCAGAATTTGGCGTCGCCTTGAATGCGGCTGACGGCGTTGATTCTGGGGCCGATACCGAAGGAAATGTCGGTTGGGCGATCGCCCGTTCTTTTGCACAAATCGAGCAATTTTGCAACTCCCGGACGGGTGGGATTGTTGATTTGTTTTTGCAGTTGTTCTATGCCGATTTGTGCTAGATAGCGGCTGTCTCCTGTAAGTTGGACTAAATCGGCAATTAAGCCGATCGCCACTAACTCCAATAAATCTGTGAGCGGGCGCTGCGGAATATCCGGCAATGTGTGATATAATGCTTCGATTAATTTGTAAGCTACCGCAACGCCAGACAGGTTAAACAGTTGGTGGTTGGCCGGAAAGTAGCGGGGATTGATGATTGCTGTCGCTGGCGGGCGATCGTCCGGTAATGTATGATGATCCGTGATAATTGTATCGATATTTAAGCTAGTAGCATATTCGATTTCAGCAATATTTGTACTGCCAGTATCGCAGGTAATAATTAAGCTAATTCCAGATTCATGTAATTTATCTATGCCGGCAATATTGAGTCCGTGAGATTCAGTTAAACGGTTAGGAATGTAATAAGTTAATTGGTCATTTTGAGTAAAAAACTCTCCCATTCCGTCCCAAAGTACCGAGGTTGAAGTTATACCATCGGCATCGAAATCTCCCCAGATTGCAATTTTTTCGCTGTTGTTTATTGCTTGCTGAATTCGTGCGATCGCCCAGTTCATTTCTAGTCCGAATTCAAAGGGACTTGCTGGCTGGTAAAGTTGGGGGTTTAGAAAACCAGGGATTTGTTCTGGATTGTCAATCCCTCTGTGCCAGAGAAGTGCCGCCGCATAATTTCCGGGAAGTCCTGGCGCGTGTTTTCTAACAGCTTGGATTAGCCAATCTGGGGGTTGGGCTATGGGTTGATTTTGCCAATCTTGAGCTAATTCGACCATTTGATTTTAGATGTTTAAATTGATTTTTTGAGTAGCTAAGTTAACCATAACTTTGTAAGGGAGGGTTTACCAACAATCTTTAATTCAAATCCACAATATAGCCTTTCTCAAGCGTGGTGAGGTATGCCCTATGCCCTATGCCCTATGCCCTATGCCCTATGCCCAACAGTACCTCATCTTTGGCTTGAAAGGCTATATCTATAAACCCGCCCCTCGCTTGCTAACAAATCAGAAACCCGTTTTCTTCCTAAATTTCTCGTTTATAGCCGCAAAAATTCGTAGAAACCGGGTTTCTAGCATCCCAATGCGTCCAAGATTGAAACTGTCCGAAGATTTTGCATAGTAAAAGGTTTAATTATATCGCGTCCTGTCGGTTGACTGCAATAAAATTGGTTCGCAGCATCGCACAGAAGTCGTGTGAAACTGCGGATTTAAGTCCGCACTACAAACTGTTTTTTATTATGGTCGATCGACCGAACATAATATTAAATAGATATTTCCTCGATTATAGCAAGATTTGGCAGCCAATTTGCGGGAGTTTCTGCCGGAAGGTTTAGTGAGGAAATTTGGGTGTCTTGGGTGCGGTTACATCTAGTGGCGAATTGACAGGAATCGCACAGATTGGCACTAATTTCTACTTGCGGGAAGAATTCGCCGCCTTCGGTATAGCGCTGTCGCCAGTCGGTTAGCTGCTGCAATATTTGGGTTAAATCTTGTTTTGTGCGATCGTGTTCTGTTTGATTGTAAGAAAATGTGAGTTTTTGCGGCGGTTCTTTTCCTTGGAATTGGACGAACCAGTATGTCATAGAAACTTGTTCGGGGGAATAATCGCTGGTTTCGACTAAGACGTATAAATAGAGGCGAGTTTGCCAACTTTCGGCTATCCATTTAGATTTTTGAGGGCGGGGATAGGTTTTCCAGTCGAGGATTTGGGCTGTGTTGGGTTCGGCGATTAATAAGTCGTAGATAACTGTGAATAGGTAATCTTGAAAAATTAAGATGCGCGGATGTTCGGCTTGGCGGAAAATGCGATCGCTATTTTCTGAGTTTGCGAAAAGTTCGGGGGCGGCGTTGATAAATGCTGCTACACAGCGCCCCAGTTCGGGGTCTTGTTGGATGATGGATTCAATGGGAAGTCCGAGTTCTCGCTGCTGCATCAAGAGGTGAAAATGGCTACCCAATGTGAGTTTTTCTTTGTGTTCTGGGGATGTGGTGGTGGCGAGGAGTTCTAGGTAGCTGTATTGAAATTTTCTGGGGCATTCTTCGAGGATTTTGAGCTGGGTTTGGGAGAGTCGGAGCATTTTTTTGTGTGATATTAAGGATTTTTTGTAAGGTTTTGTTGTGCAAATTATAAAATTTATGACTACCCAGCCTGGACGGTTTGAAGAAACGTCTCACAAATCATTGAGGATTGCTATAGCTATTGAATACGATCGCCCTTTTCCCATCCCAAATCCATTCATAACGATCGCAATACCTCTTCAAACTCTCGCAGCGCCACACTAGAACCAATCTGCCAAGCGCGATCGCAATATTGAGGAATTAGCGTTTTGAGATCGTAACCGGGAAACCAGCGACTCGTTTGAGACTCTCGATACTGCTGTGACTCGAACTGATAAATGAATAATTGACTTTGACGGTAAACCCAGAGTTCCAAAGGTGCGATCGCTTGATAATCCTCTGGTTTAGTAGTGCAAGTCAGGTCAATTTCAATCGCTAAATCTGGGGGTGGATCTGTTTCTAAATCAATGCGCTCATTGCCTAATATCTGTTCCCTATTCTCGATATAAAAACAGTAATCTGGTTCAATTCCCTGTTGGTTAATCCGCTTCAGCGTAATTGGGGTAAATGCGTCCCAATCTCTGCCGACATGACGTAGCAAAGCTTTGACAAAATCTGCCAGTATATCTGCATTCTTACCGTGTCTTGGCAATGGTGACATAATTCTAATTTCTTGAGTCTTGCTACTGTAACGAATTCTCAATCCAGCTTTATCCTCTCGACTGGCTAGCAATGCCTCGTAATCTTCCCAAGTTCTAAATCGCAGAATGAGTTCGTCTCCTGCTGCGAGAGAAATTGTATCTTCAGTAATTGTTGGTAATACCATATTTTTCAATTCCCGGTCAATATGACTTCTTCCTAATCATAGCAAAGTTAGAGTTAGCATTCGCACGTTCCCAAACAACCTACAAGTACCCAATTTGTTGAGCAAACCACATTGCCGCCGTCCCATTTCCTTCAGTCAAAAGTTTCAAAGTCTCCGACAGCAAAGCAATTGGCAATCCCTCAAGTGCTACAGAAAATTCGCACTGCTCATATTTTCCATTCTCCTGCAAGCGAAATGCTAATACTCTCACACCATTAATATCTACTACCCAATATTCAGGAATTCCCAAAGCAGCATACAAGCGCTTTTTTTCATCTAAATCACTCGTCAAAGTAGTATCGGAAATCTCCGCGACTAAATCGGGAATTCGCGAATTATTGAGATTAATGCGGCGCGGTTCTCCTTTTTGCCACTGCGGGAAATCTCCGCCAATGTATAAAACGCGATCGGGCGCACCACCCCCCACCTTGGGCTTTTCAATTACACAGCCGCCCAAATCATCGAAAGCTTGTCCTGCTTTGGTAAAAAACCAAAATCCAAACACCAGAGTCAAGAGGTTGTTAAATCTCGCGTGTTGAGGCCCTTCGTTACCCATGTTTATCCAAATATATCCTTCATAAAAAAATATACTTGCTTGCTCAAATTTGGGATTTTCGCAAGCTGCTACATAATCTTCCCACGTCGCGGGTTGCCATTGAGGAATTTCGTCCGCTTTAGGAAGGATGAATTTTGCAGTTGTTACAGTCATAATTCACCAACAAATTGAGGATAATTTTATACTAGCTTATCTGATTTTAGCTAAACAATGAAAATCCGTACAGCCTAGTTTTGAGTTTGTAGTTGAATCTCAAACTAATATAACTTTCCTATTTGAGAGGGGCGATTCCTGTTCGGGATAGCTTCGCCGCCTGTGGGGAAAGCCGCTATTTTTAGTCTGGTTGCAAGTCAAAGACTACCTGCAGCGAAGCTTGAGGCATGAGTTGACGCAGACACAGCAATTTGCCCTCAATCAAACATCACAAAACTACTCTTTTGTCAACACAAAAACACTTCCTTCATTGCCACGCCCGATCCGCAAATCGCCATCCAAATAAGTAATATCCAGCCATCCCTGCTGTTCGCGAGTATCCAGCTTGAAATCTACAGCAGCAAACTTTTTCCCCGACTCAATCTCATCGATATATTTTGCCGGAGATTCATAGCCAATCAACCTGCTTAAACCCAAAATCGATCGCTCAAATTTTACCTGCACTCGCCGTTCCGAGGTAGCCTCAAATCTCGCAGCTACGCTGACAATTCCTTCTAAATAAGGCAATCCGTAAACTTCGGCAATGTTATAAATTTTTGATTCTTTGACGCGGATAGATTGATAAATTTGACCTAATTTTAACAGTGGAAAACTGTCAATATTCAACAGGGCGCGGCTGCTGGTGTACAACAACCGCCAATCACCTTCTAAAAGCTCTGCGGCTTCGACGGGGCGAGATGTGGGGTTGTAATCTTCCAATTGGGCGATCGCACTTAAAATCGCCTGTTTGTCGTTTGGAGTCGCCAGCAAACCGCGATTTTTACCAGCAATTATCTCTAATAGTCCAGATTTTTTAAGCATAGTTTTTTAAGAGTCAGTAGTCAGTAGTCAGTAGTCATTAGTCAGTAGTCATTAGCATTTTTTAGGGGCGGGTTTAGCTAAGGATATATGATACAAATGACTTAAAAAATGGCAAAGCCCGCCCTCTTCTTCTCTGTACGTAGTGCGAACCCTAGATTTATTTTAATCTTCAGTCTAGCCGCGAAAATCGTTTGATAAGGAGTGGTTTCAACCGCCGAATCTTATTCGATTTAACATGAACCATTACCGATTCCCAATGACTAGCACGCCAAATTTTACGAGATAGAGTAGCGTCCGATACAGGTGTGCTAATTCTTGCTCGTTTTTGGCATAAAGCCTGAGAATCTCGCCCGCGCTAACAGTGCCTTTTTGCTCGATCGCCTTTAACATCTCCATCTGAATCTTAACAGAGATTCTTCGGTCTTGACCGAAACTGCTAAACCAAATAGTCTGCAACTCTTTCAGAAGTTCTGGTGTGGCGATCGCACCCAGACTCAGCATCATATCATTGGTTAAAGTTCTCGTCGCATAATGGCCCAACACCCGAAACGGATCGTCACTTAGCGGATAAGGCGGTTTCCCTGGTTTTAAAGGTGCCGATTCCGGTGCAGAAATCCGAATTTCTGCTAATTCCCGCCACAACTGTTCGTAAGCAGCAATTACTACTTTCCAATCATAAATCTCCCTCGCCCTTTGTCGGGCATTTTCACCCATCCGCTTTCTCAATTCCGCGCTGTCAATTAACAGACACAAAGCACGGGTACAAGCATCAATATCAACTGCTGTGGCTAGGGAAGTGTGACCCATGTAAGTCGGCCAATTCAAACTACCGTCGAGATAATTTAGGGCTAAATCTAAACAAGCTTCTGGCGGCGGGATGAGTGTGGGAATGCGGAAGCCATCGATTTCGTGGCGTACTGATTCTTTGTATCCGTTCCAATCAGAAACTATGGCCGGCAGTCCGTTAGCCATTGCTTCGATTGGCGTTAGGCCGAAGGTTTCTTGAATGTTGTCGGAAAGCGAAATAAAAATGTCAGCCGCCGACCAAATATTAATTCTAATTTCCGGCTTTCTGCCATCTAAAAAAATAGCATTTACGGAGGGACAAAATATTTGCGCGCTATTTTTAAAGTCGGGTTCTTCTCTCAAATCTTCGATCCAACCGGCTTGAATTAGGTGGATTTTAGCTTTAGTCTGCTGTGCTGCCCGTTCTAAAGCGATGTACATTGGTACGGGATGGGCTTTTGCCGAAAAAGTTAATCTACCGACAAACAACACAACAATATCGCCGGGAGAAATGCCGAGTTCTTGTCGCTGTTGGCGGCGGCTGTTAACTGCTTCCACACCCTGCGGAAACGCGCTGCAATCGACTCCTAGGGGAATAATTGGCAATTTGATCAAAATTTCCGGTTGACCGCCGTTGCGCTGCGCTAAATATTCTGACCACTGCGTCAAAACTCCTTCTACTGCTGTTTTCACGGCCCCAGAGGTGCAGATCAGCGCGTCCCAAGGCTGTGTCGGTGCGGCGATCGAATCGCCGATCGCCTCCATGACGTATTTTGTACCGATTGTGTGGGTAACGCCGCAAATGCTGTAGGCCCGCTGATCGACAAATCTGCGCGCCCAAGCCAGGTCTGCCAGGGCCGGATCGGGTCGGTAAATTGTCCCCGGTTGAGATAGCAAATCCGATCGTTGTGTGGGAATCCAGCGGACTTTCCGAGGTGTTTCCAGCCAAGGTTCGATGCGGGCACAAAATTCCTCAAAAGTGGTTTGGCTATCTGCACAACAGTAGAGAGAGTCAGCGGTGCCGTGTTGGACTAAGCTTTTGAGAAATCCTTCTCCGGCTGCATGACGCCCCAGAAGTCTCTTTCCTGTGGTGTCGTAACCCTCTTTGTTGTATAAAACGGCTGCGGTGGTATCCATCCTGAGATTTATTGCTTGAGAGTTGACTGAACAATGTAGAGGCTATTTGCCATCAGGCTTCACTCGAAAACTAGGAGAGTGTTGTGAATCTGCCGCTTGCCAGAGAACCCTGCGTCCTGGATATGTTAAAGGGCGATCGTCTCAGATTACAATACTTACGGCTAAAAAAGGATTGGCAAGAGCGGATTTTAGTGTTATTCTGGGGCCCATGCTCGGGACAAGTTCCTTTTCGGTCTGCCATCCTATCGAGATCCGGAAGCAAACAGTCTCTGTGGTATAATGCCCTAGCGCTGCTAAATGCCGGATGTGCAAGCGATTGATCGAAAGAGCAGTCACTCGGCAAAATATTACCTCTACTCGATCGCGTCTTTCCGTTTAGAAACCGAGAATCATGTATAACCCATCTCTGCGCCAAATCCCTCGCCACTTGCCTGCCGACGTAATTCCATTAAAGCAGGAATCATCTCTTTTAGACTGGTTGGAATCTCAGAATCGCCTGTTAGCAAGGGATGTCCAAGAACCCAACTATCTCAACGAAGAAGAATTTCCCGAACTGATGGCAGTTGACGACAATCCTTACGATGATTTAGAAGAAGAAGCTGAAGATGATGCGGGTGCAGGCGACGAATAACGGATAACAGGGTGAAAGAATCAACCGGAAACAGGGAATAAAAACTAAGAGATTTTGCAATCTCCGGTATTCCACCCTATTCCTCAATTGTCAATTGCTTGTTCTCAAATGGTGTGTGTGCAGGAGTGATATGGATAACTTTGTCGATGAAAGAATCCCTTTTAGTATACCTTTCAAACTTACAGGTCGGAATTTATTTCTCGTGCTGGGTTTTGGACTTGGCATTGTAGCGATCGGTTTAGATGTAGCAGCGGGCAGATTTTTGAATTTGCCTCGATCGCTATTTTTACCGCTAGTGGTTTGTGCTTTCGTTGCATCGGGATTGGGCTATCTAATAGTTCCCGTACTCCAAAAACTGAAAGCAGGACAAATAATTCGCGAAGACGGCCCCCAAGCCCACTTAAAAAAAGCCGGAACTCCAACAATGGGCGGAGTTTTTTTTGTACCGGCGGGAGTCGCAGTCGCTTTACTCTGGTCTAATTTTAACTCAGACGTTGTGGCAGTATCTGCTTTAACTTTAGCTTACGGTTTCATCGGCTGGCTGGATGACTGGCAAATTCTGCGCCACAAGTCGAATAAAGGTATTTCACCTCGGATGAAATTGGCTTTGCAAATAGGTTTTGCAGCTTTATTTTGTCTGTGGTTAATGTTGCACAATCCAGCAATTTCTACGAACATTGCTTTGCCTTTCGGTTGGGTATTGCCTTTGGGTTTGCTGTTTTGGCCGCTGGCGGGTTTTGTGTTAGTTGCTGAAAGCAATGCTACTAATCTTACCGACGGCATTGATGGGTTGATGGGAGGTTTAGGGGCGATCGCACTTTTGGGATTAGGCGCATCTGTAGCCTCAACTTCGCCAGAATTAATGATATTTTGCGCCTGCATCAGCGGCAGTTGTCTCGGTTTCTTAACTCACAATCGCAATCCAGCCAAAGTGTTTATGGGCGATACAGGGGCCTTAGCTTTGGGCGGTGCGTTGGGTGCGGTAGCTTTATTAACAAATAGCCTTTGGATATTATTAATTATCAGCGGGATTTTCTTTGTAGAAACGCTGTCGGTAATTGCTCAAGTAGGTTATTACAAAGCTACGAAAGGCCCGGATGGCATCGGCAAGCGTCTGTTAAAAATGGCTCCGCTGCACCATCATTTAGAACTGTGCGGCTGGCTGGAAACTCAGGTGGTTGGTATCTTTTATTTAACTAACGGGGTGTTAGTATTAATGATTTTGATGTTGTCTAGCAATAGTTAACAGCGGATTATTAATAGACTTTACAGCATATGTAGCTGATGTTTTCTGCCATGTTAAAAAACAAATAAGATGCCCGTTCCACAAGAACTCAATGCAGTTGTGGAACGGGCATTTTGCCAGTTTTAGATTAAAAAAAGTCTCAAAAAAGGTAAAATAAAACTGGTTCGTAGTAAGGACTTTAGTCCTGATTGACTCAACAACCAGCAGAGAGGATGAATGAACAGTGCGGAGTTTTTACCCTTTGTTTCGGTTGTGGTACCTGTTTACAACGGTGAGAGGGATTTGCCGGATTTAATCGAGTGTCTGCGATCGCAAACTTATCCGCCACACAGTGTAGAATATCTCATAGTAGACAACAACAGTCGCGATCGCACTTCAGCAATTATCCAAACAGCTACAAACTTGAACCCCCCCTCAGTCCCCCCCTTGGTAAGGGGGGGAAGCCCTTTGGATAGAATAACCATTCGCCACCTCACCGAAAACCAGATTCAAAGTTCCTACGCCGCCCGCAACAACGGAATTCACAGCTCAAAAGGTGAAATAATTGCCTTTACCGATGCAGACTGTCGCCCCGAAATTCACTGGCTGGAAAATTTAGTTAAGCCATTTGTTGACTTAGAAGTAGGAATTAGCGCGGGGGAAATTCTCGCCCTCCCCGGTAATAGTCTCTTAGAAAAACACGCAGCCCGCGACAATACTTTATCTCAAAAACATACTCTCGCTCACCCTTTTTGTGCCTACGGTCAAACCGCCAACTTAGCTGTACGCAGGCCGATTTTAGCAGGAGTCGGTTTGTTTCGCCCGTACCTTACGAGTGGTGGCGATGCGGATTTATGCTGGCGGATTTTGCGAGAAACATCCTATAAAATGTATTTTGCCGAAAGTGCGATCGTCCGACACCGCCACCGTTCTACAATAAAACAGTTGCAAAGTCAATGGTATCGGTACGGCGAATCTAATAAATATTTGCACGAACTTCACGGCGTCGATTTGATGCGTGAATTTACCACAGGCGAATATTTGTATCGGCTGGCTAGGTGGCTGTTAAAAGAGTTGCCGGTTGCTGCGGCTAAAAGTGATCTCGCCCGCCTCGATCTGGTAGATTTGTTACATACGCCGATCGGTCTTTTGAATGTTAGGGCAAGGGCGATCGGACAGCGCCAAGCCAAACTTCCTTTAGCAGCTTGGGAAATTGACCAGCTTTAATCACTAAAAAAAATACCGGGCGGTTAACACCGATTCTCTACTTCTCTATAGGTAAAACCCGCTATACAAGGGGGTTGGAGACTCTTGGGCAGCCCTCTTATTTTTGCATCGTATAAGTATAATTTATCTCCCGATAAGTACCATTAATCAGCAAATATGAAAATTTCCGGCAATCCTTAATATAAAATTAATAAGTCTATTCTGAAGCGCCGGGCTTCAAAACGACAAGAAATTCGCAGTCACCCCAAAATTTCTTTACTGGCGATCGAGATTATTCTCAGATTATTAATTTTTTGTAACATTTACAGGTAGTGCCAATGGCTCAAATCCTACTCCAGACCGTTTGGTTTATACCTTGCTACCCACTCATCGGCGCATTTCTGTCGATACTGTGGTTTCCTGGACTAACCCGCCGCACGGGCCCTAGACCCTCCGGTTACATAAACGCCATTTTAACCTTCTTCGCTTTCGCCCACGGCGTCATAGCCCTAACCGCAGCTTGGAACCAACCGGCACAACAGCAGTTGATTCCCTGGCTGAACGTCGCAGGTTTAGACCTCACCATTCCCGTAGAAATCTCTGTTGTCACCGTCGGGGCTACAGTTTTGATTACCGGACTAAACTTTGTGGCGCAGGTTTATGCCTTCGGCTACATGGAAATGGACTGGGGCTGGGCGAGGTTCTTCTCCCTGATGGGGCTGTTTGAAGCGGGGATGTGCAGCTTAGTTTTGTCCAACTCCCTGTTTTTCAGCTACATGATTTTGGAAGTCCTGACTCTGGGAACTTACCTGCTAATCGGGTTGTGGTTCAATCAATCTTTGGTAGTGACGGGAGCCCGCGACGCTTTCTTGACTAAGCGGGTGGGAGACTTATTCCTACTGATGGGAGTAGTTGCAATTCTGCCGCTGGCGGGAACTTGGAATTTTGACGAGTTGGCAGTTTGGGCTCAGACTGCAAACATTGACCCCACAGTCGCCACGCTGTTGAGTTTAGCTTTGATTGCCGGCCCGATGGGCAAATGCGCTCAATTTCCCCTGCACCTGTGGCTGGATGAAGCGATGGAAGGCCCATTGCCGGCAACGATTTTGCGGAACACGGTAGTTGTGGAAACCGGCGCTTGGATTTTGATTAAATTGCAGCCGGTCATCGCTTTGTCGCCCGTGGGACTGAAGACAACTATTATTGTAGGTGCTGCAACGGCTGTTGGTGCTTCCTTAATTGCGATCGCCCAAATCGACATCAAGCGCACGCTATCCTATATAGTTAGCTCTTACATGGGCTTGGTATTTATCGCCGTCGGTACCGGACAAACCCAAACAGCTTTGACATTGATATTTGGTTATTCCTTGGCAATGGGTTTGCTGGTGATGAGCATTGGTTCAGTAGTTTGGAACAGCATCACTCAGGATGTCCGAGCTCTCGGCGGTTTGTGGCCCAAGCGCCCGATATCGGGAATATCGTTTCTTGTCGGCGCTGCTGGAGTGATTGGACTGCCGCCCTTCGGCTGCTTTTGGGCTTTATCGGAACTAGCAGGCGGGTTTTGGAATACCCACCCTTCACTGTTAGGAGTCCTGCTGTTTGTCAACGGTGTAACTGCTTTTGGCTTAGTGCGCGTTTTCGGTTTAGTTTTTGGTGGTAAACCAAAGCAAATGACCGAACGTTCCCCCGAAGTTTCCTGGCCTTTTATCTTGCCGATGACCGTGTTAATGGGATTTACCTTGCACGTTCCGCACTTGCTCGCCGCGTGGCAACTTTTGCCTTTGGCAACTTTGAATTATACTGCGGTCGGACTGTTGGTTTTGTCAAGTGCGATCGGCATCGGTGCAGGGGCATTTATTTATCTCAACGAAAAGTGGGAAAAACCGGTGCGAATTGGTTCTCAAGCCGTACAAGACTTCTTTGCCTACGACTTTTACACCGCCAAACTTTACCGCGTCACAGTGGTATTTGCCGTCGGTCTGGTATCCCAAATCATATCCTGGGTCGATCGCAATATTGTTGACGGATTCGTAAATTTAGTAGGTTTTGCCACTGTTTTCGGCGGGCAGAGCCTCAAATACAACGTCAACGGTCAAACTCAGTTTTACGCCCTGACAATTTTGTTCGGAGTTGCACTTTTGGGACTGCTAGTAAGCTGGCCTTTGTTGGCTCGTCTCTCGCTGATTGTTGGCGGGTAAAGAGATATAACATTTAAAATTTTAGGTGACATTTATAACCTAAAATCTTAAATAAATGAATTCTCGAATAAAGATTTCAAACCCGATCCAACAATCCCAAGTACATGAAAGACAATAACCGACCAGTCAATCTTTCCCGACGCAATTCACTCAAATTTGTAGCAGGAGCAATAGGTACAGGAATACTCGCAGCACGAGTCGGCGCTGATGTGGCTGCACCGGCACCAGCAATTGCTCAAAATGACATGAATCCCGATGCAGCTTTGAAAAGCTTAATGGATGGGAACAAGCGATTTGTTGACAAAAAACGCACAAGTCCCCACCAAGACTTCCCCCGCCTCACCGAAGTAGCCAAAGATCAAAAACCCTTTGCTGCTATTCTTGGCTGTGCAGATTCCCGCTTTCCTTCCGAGATTATTTTCGATCAGGGATTTGGAGATTTATTTGTCTGTCGCGTGGCCGGAAATGTGGCTACCCCAGAAGAAATTGGCAGCTTGGAATTTGGCACTCTGGTACTTGGAGCAAAAGTGCTTGTGGTAGTCGGGCATAAAAGATGCGGTGCGGTAGACGCAACCATCAAAGGAGCTCAGGTTCCCGGTCAAATTGGCAGTTTGCTAGAAGCAATTAAGCCTGCTGTAGAAAGCTCGAAAGGTCAAACGGGCGATCATCTAGAAAATGCCGTAAAAGCCAATGTTTTGCTGCAAGCTAAAAGGTTGAAAGCATCTCCAGTTATCTCTAAGTTAATTGAGGAGAACAAACTGAAAGTTGTTGGTGGATACTACGATTTAGACACGGGTGCAGTCAGTATTCTTGCTGATTAGTGATGCAATTTGTGATTGATAATAGGGGAGAAGGTTAATATCTAAAATCTCACATTATTAATCACAAAAGCCTACAAAATAGATTCTTTACTCTTCACTCTTCACACATTATGCTTAGTGCCTTGCTCTGGTTGCCCGCGTTGGGCGCTGCGGTAGTGGGTTTCTTACCAGGAAATATCAATGCAATGCGACTGCGCTCAATAGCCTCCGCCTTCGCTGTTGCTATTTTCCTGTTAAATATCTTGCTGCTGACTCAATTTGACACGACAAATTCAGGACTGCAATTTCAAGAATATTTGCCTTGGATTCCCCAATTAGGTTTGAGCTACAACTTAGGGGTTGACGGCTTATCTTTGCCGCTAATTGTTTTAACCGGATTGTTGACGCTATTAGTGATTTACGGCACCGGCGAAGGAATAGCTCGTCCACAGCTTTACTACGCGATGATTTTGCTGATCAATGCGGGTGTCGTTGGGGCATTGATGTCTCAAAATTTGCTGTTGTTCGTACTTTTTTACGAGCTAGAATTAATTCCGTTTTACCTGTTGATTGCGATTTGGGGCGGCAAGCAGCGGGAATACGCTGCGATGAAGTTTCTGATTTACACGGCAGTTTCGGGACTTTTAGTTTTAGCGGGATTTTTGGGTGTAGCTTGGCTGAGCGGCTCTTTAAACTTCGATTACAGTGCGATTACTACTCAAGACTTGTCCTTGAAAACGCAATTAATTCTGCTAACAATTGTGCTGCTGGGGTTGGCAATTAAAATTCCTTTAGTTCCCCTGCACACTTGGCTACCGGATGCCTATGTCGAAGCTTCGCCAGCAACCGCAATTCTGTTGGGAGGCGTTTTGGCGAAGTTGGGAACTTACGGTTTGATCCGGTTTGGTTTGCAGATGTTTCCCGAAACTTGGTCGATTATCGCTCCCGGTTTAGCGATAATTGGTACAGTCAGCGTGATGTACGGTGCTTTGAGTGCGATCGCCCAAAAAGATATCAAGCGCATGGTAGCCTATAGTTCGATCGGGCATATGGGCTACATCCTCGTCGCCTGTGCAGCCGGAACAAAACTCGCCTTAATCGGTGCAGTCGGGCAAATGGTAAGCCACGGCTTGATTTTAGCTTTGCTGTTTTATCTAGTAGGCATCATCGAAACCAAAGCCGGCACGCGGGATTTGGACGTACTCAACGGCTTGATGAACCCGTTGCGAGGTTTGCCCACAGCAAGTTCCCTGTTAGTTTTGGGAGGCATGGCAAGCGCCGGCATTCCCGGTTTAGTCGGTTTTATCGCCGAATTTTTAGTATTCCAAGGCAGTTTTTCAGCATTTCCAATTCCGACTTTACTGTGCATTTTAGCCTCCGGGTTAACAGCAGTTTACTTTGTAATTCTGCTCAACCGCACCTGTTTTGGAAAGTTGGACAACGCCACGGCTTACTATCCTCCAGTTAAGTTTGCCGAAAATATGCCAGCCCTAGTCTTAGCCGCTCTCATTTTCTTCTTGGGAGTGCAACCGGTGTGGCTGCTGAAGTGGAGCGAATCTACTACAAATGCGATGGCAGTAACTCTGTCAACGGGCAGATATTCTCAAGTAGCTGTCAGCTATCAGCCGGATAAATAGAGCGTGAGAAAGTAGAGGATAGAAAAAGTACGAGTCTTTGATGATTCTGCTTTCTTCTTCTTTCTGCTTTCTTCTTCTTCCTTATGCCAGCCGATTATAAATGTGTTAAAGTAGGATATAGCCTTCAACGACGGCAGCTTCATATAATAGACGCGAGAGTTTGAGCTAACTGACAAAATAGCACTGATTGCCAGGAAATAAGAACTCATGAAACGGAAAAAACTTTTTAGTTTGCTCGCAGTGACAACCATTCTTTCATCTGCAGCAGCCACTTCTGTCTTTGCACAAGCCCTAACTCGAATCAGCGATTTGCGACCGTCGAGAACACCAACTACCATCTCTGGGAAAGTAGTCGGTTTTGGAGATGCTGATGACAATGAGTGGATTATCGACGACGGCAGCGGTCAAATTAGAATCGATGCCGGCCCCCGCTCCTGGCGCAATATTAATGTATCAAAAGGTGAAACAATCAGAGTTGTTGGCGAGATAGACGACGGTGAATTTGATGCTTTTTCTATTACTCGCTCGAACGGCTCAGTAATTAACATCCGCTCTCCCAAAGGCCGGGAGCCTTGGGATGACAAAGAGGACGATTAACTGCAAAATTTTGCGCTATCTGTCTGCTGAGCCTGGGATTGCGAACAAGAAGATTGCCTCCGACATTCCTGGAGGCATAAAAACATTCAAACCTTAGTTTTTTACCATTCCTCGTGACTTTAACGAAAAATATTCGTAAAGGAAACAAATTTCTGACTGCCTGTGCGTAAGCCCTAGGCCTAATTCCAAATATTTCTAAATAGTCAAATTCATTCAAACCAAGGAACAAACAATGGTACAAACACCTACTAAACCAGCAACTAAATTGCCTCCTTCCAAGCACGAATTTGCCGAAGTAATTCACAGACTGGAAGCTGGCGGCGCGATGATTCCAGATACGCCGGAAAATCTGATGCAAATCATCGCGATTTGGAAGGCCTACGCGGTGCCGATGGACTTCTACTGGCGGGATTTACTTTACATCGCCGAACGGGTATTTTTACACCCGCTGCCCTTCTTTAAATACTTCTTACCCCAGGAGTATTTAGATTTGCAAAATCACTATTCAGGTGACGGTGCAGATTTGCGGATTTGGCGGGGGACTGGAAGCGCACACCCGGAACTTTTGGAGTTCATGGAAAATGGGGAAACTGGCAAAAAGTCGCGACTGTTTCACCATTTGTGGCACGATCGCATTAACATGGAATTTGCCGAAGAGGTCATGAGGTCGATGCTTTGGCACCGGGGGATGTACGTTCCTGTCAATCAGTTTGACCCTTATCTCGACAGCGACGAATACAAAGCTAATGCCGATCGCGCCATTAAAGCTTACTTCAAAAAAGATCCGTTCATGCTGGCGCTGCACAAAGCATTCCCGGATTTGTTTTTAGAACAGTGCCGCCAAATGTCTTATTACAGCAATCTCGGCTTGTTTTGGGAAGTAATGGCCCCGGTGTTTTTTGAAGTTTCCGACTTGTACGACGAAGGCAAAGTTACCACAGTCCCGCAGGCGATGGATTTCATCACAAATGGCATATTTGCGATCGCCGGTCGTCCGATTTACCACCACGTTGTCATCGACGGAGAAACCTACGAAATAATCCCGAAATCTAAAGGTTTCACTTGGCTGTACGAAGCAGCGCTACCTTATGTAGAAGCTATATTTTACCGCACTTCGCCGTTCCGGGGAACCAAATCGTACAACGCGCAAGCCAAGGAAGTTCCCGACGATCAAAAAGACTTCCACTACGGAGTTTTGTATGCAGATAAATTCCCAGTAGGTACTGCCGGAATTCCGCCGACTTTGCTAGCACAAGATATGCTGCACTTCCTGCCGCCTTATTTGATGGATTTCTACAAACAGCGGTGTCGTGGCGAGGATGATATTCTCAATCAAATTGGGGTGACGTTCCAGCGATCGATGTACTGCGTTACTTCGGGGGTGATTCAAGCTTTGCGGGTTGCCCTACTGTATCCTTTGGACGATCCAAATCCGAAGCATTTGAAGGCGAATCGGGCGTTTTTCGAGTCTCAGATCGATCGCTTCTGCCGCCCGGAATACGGCATGAAATACGCAGCGAAGTTGAAGAACATTCAGACTTCAGATTACAGATAAAAGATGTTGGCGGGCGGGCTAGAATCCCACCACACAACAGAACTCATTCTTTGTGGAACAGGCATTTTGCCTGTTCTCGACAATGGTGCAAAATATAAATTGCAACTGACATGGAAAAAAGAGAGTTGTTTAATCGATTTCAAAAAAGGTATGATATTAAATAAATTAGCATCATAAATATACATCTCTCTCTTCTCCTCCTCTGCGCTCTCTGCGCTTTCTGCGGTAAAAAAAATCCAATCTAAAAAAGAATCCTGAATAGCCAAGATATCGCAAAATATATCAAAGCAACCGATTAAATAAATTAGCATCATAAATATACATCTCTCTCTTCTCCTCCTCTGCGCTCTCTGCGGTCAAAAAAAATCCAATCTAAAAAAGAATCATGAATAGCAAAGATGTCGCAAAATATATCGAAGCAACCGACGGAATTTCCAAACCTTGGCTGTTAGTGCAATTGCGGCTGAAAAAATTGCAAGAAAGGCGATCGGAAATTTCTGCAGAAGAGTATGTTACAGAACTTGCCGATATCCAGCAGGATTTAATGAATCTAGGGGAATGGTGGGTAGGAATAGAAGATGAAGTGTTTTAAAAGTTAAATCGCGATCGGTAAAATCAGCAATTCATCAATAGTCTAATTCCATCATCTAGTTGTCTCAGTTTAATAGACAAAGAGAACAGGTGATTCACGAAGAAGGATAGCTGCGATTCACAAACTTTTCGGCTTTGGATTATACTCAGGCGATTTGAAGAATGCTAGGTTCGGGGATGGGTTCACCTTCTTCCTGCCAAGCTTCTAGATACATTTCGAGCACTTCTTCGTCATGTCGGATGGCTGCTTCGCGGGTTTGGCCGTGGGTACAGGGCATGATAACGCGATCGGCAAATTCTGGAATAGTCACTAGGAAAAGTTGATCTTCGTCAGACCATTGGATGCTGATACTGTACTGTATCGATTCATGAATCTTCCTGCTTTAACTCGTCGAGTTCCGCTAACAATATTGCCAACTGCTTCTCTCTCATAGCGTGGCACATCATCTCCGTCTTTGCCTGGAATTGTTAAGGTTTTGCAAATCAAAGGATGCTGCTATCTCTCATGGCTACGTTTTCCGCGTTTTGCCAAATAAAGCCTTCGCGGGTAATCTGAGCTTTTAACTCGCGAATTTTTCTAGACATGGTGATTGTCCATTTTCTACCTCCATTGTATTCTAAAACTTTATTAAGTTTATAGGCAGTAGTAGTCAATAATGGTATTATGTAGTCAGGATGTCGAAAATGAAACTACCTGACTACGCCAAAGCAATAGGCATAAGTTACACAACCGCGTGGCTAAGAGTGGAAGGCAAATAAGCTGCCACATCCGGCACGGCAGACCGAAAGCGGTCTAATTATAGTTGACTACTTACCGCAAGCGCCATCAAACCAGGTTAAAAAGAACCGAGTCGCTATTTACAGTCGAGTCTCATCTTCGGAGAATAAGGACAACCTCAACCGCCAATCGGAGAGGTTGACTGAGTACGCCATTACTAACGGTTATCAAGTTGTTAGAAATGTCAAAGAAATTGGCAGCGGACTAAACGACCACCGAAAACAATTAGAAGCACTGTTGCAACAAAATGACTACGACATTTTATTAGTTGAACACAAAGACCGTTTGGCTCGATTTGGCACAAATTATCTAGACGTTCTACTACTAAGATTAGGAATTAAGCTGGAAATAGTTAACTTAGCAGAAAATGGAAAAGATGAGTTGATGCAAGACTTAGTGGCTATAGTTACAAGCTTTGCTGCTCGACTCTACGGACAACGACGTGCCAGCAGAAAAACAGAAAAAATAATTGCCGAGTTGAAAGATGGAGGTGCTGAATGCAGCTAGTAGAGAAGCACATCATTAAATCAACAGAATCTCGTTTCGCTGAAATTGACCAACTAGCTTTCAAATCCAAAAATCTGTACAATGCCGCTAACTACGTCATTCGTCAGAACTTTATTTATGGATGGGGCTATGCCAATTACAACGAGATGAACCGATTGATGAAGTCTCAGGTCGCATATAAGGCTTTACCCGCCAAAGTAAGTCAGCAAATCTTGATGGTTCTAGATCAGAATTGGAAGTCGTTTTTTGAAGCCGTCAAAGCATACAAAACCGACTCCTCTAAATTCACTGGTCGCCCAAAATTCCCAAAGTACAAAGATAAGCTTAAAGGTCGAAACCTTCTCGTCTACACGATTCAGGCGATTAGCAGCAAACAATTGAGAAACGGAATTATTAAACTTTCCGGCACTGAACTCTCAATCAAAACTAAAGTCAACCCCGACCAAATTTGTCAAGTTAGGTTGGTTCCGAAATGTGATTCCTACGTAATTGAGGTAATTTATGATGAGCCGGAGTCCACCGTCAGCGACGACAAATTCGTAGCAGGTATTGATTTAGGACTGAATAATTTAGTGGCGTTAACTTCAAATCAACCGGGATTTGTCCCGCTGTTGATTAACGGGCGACCATTGAAATCGATTAACCAGTTCTATAACAAGCGCAAAGCGCAATTACAATCCCAATTGAAAGGGTGTCGCAAAACTTCGCCCCGCATTCAGCGCTTAACTCGCTGCCGCCATCAAAAAATAGACAATTATTTGCATCATGCAAGTCGCACGATTGTCGATGTCTTGGTCGCACAACAAATTGGGATGCTAGTAATCGGTAAGAATGCACAGTGGAAAACCGAGATCAATCTCGGAAAGCAAACCAACCAAAACTTTGTTAGCATCCCTCACGCTCGATTAATTGAGATGCTGGAATACAAAGCTTTCTTGGTTGGAATTAAGGTGAGCGTGCAGGAAGAATCTTTTACCTCCAAAGCCAATTTTCTAGGCTTAGATCCAATTCCTGTTTACGGGAAAACAGAAACAGAACCTGTTTTTACTGGGAAACGGATCTCACGAGGTTTGTACAAAACATCAACTAATCAGTTGATTAATTCTGACGTGAACGGTGCTTACAACATTCTCAGAAAAGCAATCCCAAATGCGTTTAGCGATGGGATAGTGAGCTGCGTAGTTCGAGCCTTGCGCGGGTTAATCCGCTCAAAGTAAAACAGAAAGGGGAGGGCTGACGCCTCCCATGTCATTGCAATAAATGACTATAGTTTTACCAGCTATCCATTAGCCATTTATTTGAATTGTGCCTGTGCCCATTCTCACAGTTGCTCGTGCGATCGCACTTTAAAATTTTTCCATCAAATCTTTTTCTTGGGCGTAAACATCTCGTAGCTGTTGCAGCGCGGCCCCTGAAATAACCGATTTAACATTAGCTACCAAGAACCCCCACTCCAGCAATCTGTCAACTGAAACAGCTTTTTTAAACTTGTGCGTGTAGAATTTAGTCCAAAATGCCGGTGCTAGCTTGCTTTTCCAGCGTTTGTACCATCTGCCAAAATCTTGAAGGGCGATCGGCTTTACTTCTATAATTGGGGGAAAATCGGCGTAGCTGACAAAGCGGCTGATGTGTTTGGCGTGCACGTAAACCATGTAGCGGCAGCATTCGATGCGGTAAATCTCGTCTACTGCGATATCGAACAGCAGTGCGACTGTTTCTTCGGTGACGAATCGCGCCAGCGGATGCAGGATGGGAGATTTGTGAATTATCTTGGATTCTGCGATCGTCGGCGATTTTGACTGATTTTCTGATATCATTGGTTGTAGACCTCTGGATATGGTAAATGCACCTGTCGATAGAGAGTAAATCTCTTGATGGTCGGTGTGGAGGACAGATAATATCTGTCGAGATGAGGTTTAATAAACGATCGCCTTTTAGTTTTCGAGGCCAGAGGGCGATCGGCTTTTTATATACAGTAATTGTACGACGCAACTGCATCAACTGTCAAGCATGGGTTTAGTCAGGCTAAAAATTCGGGAACTAGCGGCGGAGAAGGGCTGGACGCTTAAAGAAGTATCCGATCGCTCTGGGGTAATTTATAGCACCGTCAGAAGCTATGCTCGGCGTCCTGAAATGGCAATGGTAGACTTTACTTGCCTGCGGAGGTTAGCTCGAACTTTTGATGTGATGATTGAGGATTTGGTTGAGGTTTTGGAAGAATAGCCGATCGACCTTGAGCATCCTCGGTCAAAATAATCTATATTTTATAAAATAACTACGCAATTGCATCAACTATCAAGCATGGGTTTAGTTAGAATTAAAGTCAGAGAACTAGCCGCCGAGAAAGGTTGGACATTCAAGGAAGTTTCAGAACGTTCTGGGGTGGTGTACAACACTGTCAAGCACTATGCCCGCTGTCCCGGGCTGACAACGGTTGACTTTACCTTACTGCTGAAATTAGCTCGAACTTTTGATGTGATGATTGAGGATTTGGTTGAGGTTTTGGAAGAATAAGCTGTTCGACCTTGAGCATTCGAGATTGGGGCGATCGCTTTTTCAGATATAATTATTTTAAAACGCAACTGCATTATTTGTCAAGCATGGGTTTAGTCAGAGTTAAAGTGCGAGAGCTAGCGGCCGAGAGGGGCTGGACATTTAAGGAGGTGGCTGAGCGATCGGGCGTGATCTACAGCACCATAACCAGCTATGCTCGTCGTTCCGAAATATCAATGGTTGACTTTACCGCCCTGTACAAGTTAGCGCGGGCATTTGATGTGATGATTGAGGACTTGGTGGAGATTATTGAGGAATAGGTAATTGCCCTTTCCACGTTTCCACTATAAACTTTTTGTTTCGTCTTGTCAAGACGCGCTTAAGCATTTTGCATCGCAGCTAAAAGCTGAGGTTAAAAGTGCTAAGATTTAGTCGAAGTTGTTAATCTCCCGTTACCTTTGTGACTAGAGCCAGTACCGCCATCGGGGTGAGCCCCATCATCAAGGAACTTGTGCAGAAAAAGGCGCTAGCAACCCGACTAACGCTGAAGGAAATTATCTATGTCGGGATGCTGGCGATTGACGAGTTGGACGAAAAGCGCCTGCAAGAGTTGGCCGATCAGGTGCATCAGATGCAGGTGAATGGGGAGATTTGAGTGGTTGAGGGCAAATCCCTACCCTTCCCGAAGGCACGCGCGTTAGGGATAGCTTCGCTCGCGCGGACTTCGGGTGAAGTAAGGTAAGGGCGATCCTATGGAACTTGTGTACCGAGCCAAATTCTGATTTTTCTACCAATAAATGGGGGTGCTGCCCTTGTCAACGGGAGCGTTCTCCAATTTAGAATTTGTACCCGTTTCGGTGCTCTTAGCCCCACACAGTTTGCTCAAATCAACTATCGTGGTATCCGAGCGCTGATAAAAACACAAAGGTCGATCGTTGGATTGAGGATGGGGTGGAGCAAAAGTAGCAGGCCTGGAAAAGCGCTCAGAAGACTGCCTCGGCATTGGGGATACTGGAACTTTCATCTCGGTGGTTGGCTCTGACGGTTTTGCATGGGCGGAGTCGGCCGTTACCATTCCTGACAGTAGCAGAAATGCCACCGAAAGCAGGAGGAGATAGGAGCGTTTGATATTACTTTTCGACAATCTTGCTTCTGAGACTATTAACAAATGCCAGGACTTCGACTTTCTCTGGTTGATTGACCCTATTTTTATCGAGAGCTTGGGACACACCATTAGCAAAAGCGTTAAATTCATTGTTCGTGAGACCTCCATCCATTCCACTATGGGAAAGCTTCATAGTCCGCCCTGTATAAACACAAGGCCCCCCTGCTGCTTGGCAGAATTGATCCACTAACAACTGACGCAGCCTCTGTTTTGAGTTTGTGCCCAAGCCAATAAAGTATTTACCAATTAATTGGTCAGCGAATATGAAAGTTGCTGAATCATCAATGACGGCTGCGATCCCGTTGTAGCCTCCTAGCCTAGTGTAGAGAGAATTTCCTCCGGGAACTTGTGCAATCAGATCTGTAGTTACTTTTTCTGCGGATTCTTGTCCTGACATCATCGGCGTAGAACGAGCGAAACTAGGGCTTAATCTGAAAGTAGTCACTACTATGACTGTCATACAAATTAATGTCAACAACATTGCCAAAGATTTACTGATTTTCATTGAAAAAGCTCCAATTGTGATGGTAATATGGTTAATTGAATCTTCAGCACTAAGTCATTTACAGATACATAGGCTTCAAAAGCCGGCAGCCAAAGTATAAGCCCAACTAAACTTAGTTTTTCACTCTGTGCGATGGTAAAGAGGCGATGGTAAAGAGGCGATGGTAAAGAGGCGATGGGAAAGAGGCGATCGGTCGTCACATCACTTGATAACTTTAGCATCAAATTATTTTAGGGTAGATTTTGTAATATTTCTTAGATAAGTCAGCATTTGGTGATGGATTGACTTCACATTGTGTTGCGTCTTGTCAAAACGCGGTTAAACAAGTTGCATCGCAGCTAAAAGCTCAGGTGAAAAGTGCTAAGTATGTTCCAATCCCTTTGAGCTTCTTGAACACTTGCCAATGACGCATCAAGCGCTACTGGTCTTTGCTCAATGCTGGGATACCGTAGTCCAGCATAGCAGAGGAGGCGATCGGCTAAGCCTCAGCAATCGGCAGTAATACCATTTTTATAAAGTTTTGGGACAGAAGAAGTTTTGGGTTTGTTTACACTCTGCGAGCGATGGGACAGGTGCGGATCTGTTAGATTGTCGATTTTTAGTTAGGGATGTTTTATGGCGATGCACCCTACGACTCAAAATGAGGTTTTTAGGATAAATTGATCGCCCTCAGATTCCTGATTAACAGCTTCAATTAACCAACACATCAAAAAAAAATCCCCCGCCAGAAGGCAGGGGATTTAATTTAATTACCTAGAAACCAGAGTTCAGAGTTACCCGAATTTCCCGGCCGTCGAGGCAATTACAAAGGCCGCGTAAGTGAAGACATTACCCACAGTAAAGTGAACTAAGCCAACCAAACGACCTTGGACGATCGACAAAGCAACAGGCTTGTCTTTCCAGCGAACCAAGTTGGCCAAAGGAGTGCGCTCGTGAGCCCAAACCAAAGTCTCGATCAGCTCTTGCCAGTAACCTCTCCAAGAGATCAGGAACATGAAACCAGTTGCCCAAACTAGGTGTCCGAATAAGAACATCCAAGCCCAGACTGACAAGTTGTTAGTACCATACGGGTTGTAACCGTTGATCAACTGAGAAGAATACAGCCAGAGGTAATCGCGGAACCAGCCCATCAGGTAGGTAGAAGACTCGTTGAACTGAGCCACGTTACCTTGCCAGATGCCTAGGTGCTTCCAGTGCCAGTAGAACGTTACCCAAGCTAGGGTGTTCAACATCCAGAAAACAGACAGGTACATCGCGTCCCAAGCAGAGACATCGCAGGTACCGCCACGGCCGGGGCCGTCGCAAGGGAAAGCATAACCGAAGTCTTTTTTGTCTGGCATCAGCTTAGAACCGCGTGCATCCAGAGCGCCCTTGACCAAAATCAAGGTGGTGGTGTGCAAGCCAAGTGCGATCGCGTGGTGAACCAAGAAATCGCCAGGTCCGATCGCCAAGAACAGAGAGTTAGTGCTGCTGTTAATTCCGTCCAACCAGCCTGGGAGCCACACGTTAGCGTAGTTCGGCCAAGCGGTAGAAGCAATACTGTCAGGGTTAGACAACAGTACGTCCATGCCGTACAGAGCCTTTCCGTGAGCAGCTTGAATGAACTGTGCGAACACTGGTTCAATCAAGATTTGTTTTTCGGGAGTTCCGAAAGCGACTACAACGTCGTTGTGAACGTACAGGCCGAGAGTGTGGAAGCCCAAGAACAGCGAGACCCAGCTCAAGTGAGAGATAATCGCTTCTTTGTGCTGCAACACGCGATCGAGCACGTTGCCTTTATTTGCTTCAGGATCGTAGTCCCGCACCAAGAAGATAGCTCCGTGGGCGAAAGCGCCGACCATGATGAAACCAGCAATGTACTGGTGGTGGGTGTACAACGCAGCCATTGTCGTGTGATCCTGCGCCATGAAAGCGTAGGGAGGCATCGCGTACATATGCTGTGCTACCAGGGAGGTGATCACGCCTAAAGCAGCGAGGTGCCAACCCAATTGGAAGTGCAGCGAGTTGTTGTAGGTCTCGTAAATGCCTTGGTGAGGCATATTGAACGGGCCTTCAACTTTTTTGCCAAAGAAATCTTTGGCGTCACACATTTCTTTGATGCTGTGACCGATACCGAAGTTAGTCCGGTACATATGACCGGCAACGATAAACAGAACTGCGATCGCCAAGTGGTGGTGAGCAATATCTGTCAACCACAGAGATTCTGTCTGAGGATGGAAGCCACCCAAGAAAGTCAGAATTGCTGTTCCTGCACCTTCGGCAGTACCGAAGACATGGCTCGCTGCATCTGGGTTTTCGGCGTATACGCCCCAGTTACCCGTGAAGAACGGAGCCAAACCTGCTGGGTGAGGCGGAGTTGACAAGAAGTTGTCCCAACCTACGTGCTGTCCGCGAGATTCGGGGATAGCAACGTGAACCATGTGACCCGTCCAAGCCAAAGAGCTGACACCGAACAAACCAGCCAAGTGGTGGTTGAGGCGAGATTCAGCATTCTTGAACCAAGACAAGCTCGGGCGGTACTTGGGCTGAAGGTGCAACCAACCTGCGAACAGCATGACAGAAGCCAGCAGTAGCAAGAAGATAGCTCCTTGATACAGGTCGCCGTTAGTCCGAACCCCTTGGGTGTACCACCAGTGGTATACGCCGGAGTAAGAGATGTCAACAGGGTTAGAAGCGCCAGCTTGAGTGAAAGCTTCTACTGCAGGAGCACCGAATTGAGGGTCCCAAATCGCGTGAGCGATCGGGCGGACATTTAGGGGGTCTTTAATCCACTGTTCAAAGTTACCTTGCCATGCTACGTGGAACAGGCTGCCCGAAGTCCACAAGAAAATGATTGCTAGGTGGCCGAAGTGAGAAGCAAAAATCTTTTGGTAAAGATTTTCTTCGGTCATGCCATCGTGGCTTTCAAAATCGTGCGCTGTGGCAATCCCGTACCAGATCCGCCGTGTGGTCGGGTCTTGGGCAAGGTCTTGGCTAAATTTTGGAAATTTCGTTGCCATAAGCCTTGATTAATCCTGAATCCTGAACGTTGAAGAGGTTCGGTTCCGAGGTTTGGATTCTGGGTTTGAGATTGCTCCCAAATCCTGAATCCAAAACCTAAAGGTAGTTTACCCTACCGAGATGATTCGCGCTAGGAAGAATGCCCAAGTAGTGACAATTCCTCCCAGGAGGTAGTGAGCTACACCCACTGCCCGACCCTGAATAATGCTCAGAGCGCGAGGCTGAATCGACGGAGACACTTTGAGTTTGTTATGAGCCCAAACAATGGACTCAATCAGTTCTTGCCAGTAGCCGCGGCCGCTGAACAGGAACATCAAGCTGAAAGCGAATACGAAGTGTCCGGCTAGGAACATCAGACCGTAGGCCGACAGTGCCGAACCGTAGGACTGAATTACCTGAGAAGCTTGCGCCCACAGGAAGTCCCGCAGCCAGCCGTTAATCGTGATCGCACTTTGTGCGAAGTTGCCGCCGGTGATGTGAGAAATTGTGCCGTCTGGCGATACTGTTCCCCACACGTCCGACTGCATTTTCCAGCTAAAGTGGAAAATCACGATCGAGATGCAGTTGTACATCCAGAACAAGCCGAGGAAAACGTGATCCCAACCGGATACTTGGCAGGTGCCGCCACGGCCGGGGCCGTCGCAAGGGAACCGGAAGCCCAAGTTACCTTTGTCAGGAACCAAGCGTGAACTGCGTGCAAACAACACGCCCTTCAAAAGAATCAGGACTGTAACGTGAATTGTGAAAGCGTGGATGTGGTGGATTAAAAAGTCCGCCGTACCCAATTCGATCGGCATCATCGCTATTTTGCCACCGACTACTACTGCACCGCCGCCAAAAGCGTGGCTGACGATTTCCGTAGCATTAGGCGCTGTTGTGCCCGGAGCCAAAGCGTGGATGTTTTGCACCCACTGGGCAAATATCGGACGCAACTGAATCCCGGTATCCGAGAACAAATCTTGAGGACGACCGAAAGCCCGCATTGTATCGTTGTGAACGTACAAACCGAAGCTGTGGAAGCCTAAGAATATGCAAACCCAGTTGAGGTGAGAGATAATTGCATCTCTATGGCGGATTACGCGATCGAGCAAGTTATTAACGTGCTGAGTCGGATTGTAATCTCGCACCATGAAAATTGCTGCGTGAGCCGCTGCTCCAACAATCAGGAATCCGCCAATCCACATGTGGTGGGTGAACAGGGATAGCTGAGTCGGGTAGTCGGTTGCGATGTACGGATACGGAGGCATCGCGTACATGTGGTGAGCCACGATGATGCTCAAAGAGCCCATCCAGGCCAAGTTCCACGACAGTTGGCAGTGCCAAGACTGTGTGAAAATTTCGTACATTCCCTTGTGGCCTTCGCCAGTGAAGGGGCCTTTGTGAGCTTCCAGAACTTCTTTGAAGCTGTGGCCAATGCCCCAGTTCGTGCGATAGAAGTGTCCAGCGACGATGAACAGCACTGCCAAAGCTAAGTGATGGTGCGCTGTATCTGTCAGCCACAAACCGCCTGTAGTAGGGTTCAGACCGCCTTTGAAGGTCAGGAAGTCTGCGTATGCGCCCCAGTTGAGGGTGAAGAAGGGGGTTAAACCTTTTGCGAAACTCGGGTAGATGTCAGCCATCAAGCCCGGTGTCAAAATCCACTCATGCGGCAGGGGGATATCAGCAACTGTTTTAATCAGCTTGCCGCCCACTGTCAGGGGTGCGCCTGCATCTATCGCGTCCATGCAAGCATTTATCGGCAGAGCAACGTGAATTTGTTGTCCTGCAAAGCCCAAGCATCCGCAGCCGAGCAAACCTGCCAAGTGGTGGTTCATCATCGATTCTACGTTCTGAAACCATTCCAGTTTCGGAGCGCGGACGTGATAGTGGAACCAACCGGCAAATAGCATCAAAGCTGCCATTACCAAAGCGCCGATCGCAGTGCAATATAGCTGGTATGAGTTAGTGATGCCATTAGCGCGCCACAGTTGAAACAGACCAGAGGTGATCTGAATTCCGTGAAAGCCGCCGCCTACATCTGCATTTAAAATTTCTTGACCAAAAATCGGCCAAACCACTTGAGCGCTGGGCTTAATGGCTGTTGGATCTGTCAGCCAAGCTTCGTAGTTGGAGAATTTAGCGCCGTGGAAATATGCGCCGCTTAACCATACGAAAATTACTGCCAAGTGGCCGAAGTGAGCGCTAAAGATTTTGCGCGAAACGTCTTCTAAATCACTTGTATGACTGTCGAAGTCGTGAGCGTTAGCGTGGAGGTTCCAAATCCAAGTGGTGGTTTTTGGCCCCTTAGCTAGAGTGCGATCGAAATGTCCCGGTTTAGACCACTTCTCGAAAGAAGTTGGAACGGGATCTTTATCGACTACTACCCTAACTTTTACCTCTCGCTCTGGAGGACTAATGGTCATGAAGACTCTCCTCTCGGTAAGACAAGGAACGAGAACTGAATACTGTATCTGACATTTCCCACGCTTAATTAGGCGGGGTATTCTCGGTTGATCGATACTGCTTGCACTTCACTCTTTGCAGAGTTAGATGCAGGTGTACCGTTTCCCCAAGCATTTTGCTTCTCTAAAGAAGCCAGTTCCCCAGTGTCGCTAACAATATATCTGGGTACTGCCAACTCTTCTCGTTATCTGAAGCAACCGATCGCATCCTTAATATCAGGTTTGATGCGGCTGCTCCTTTTGAGGGAGTTTTATGAATTATAAGCTTGCTACAGGACTATTCATCGCTTGTTAACAATACTTAAAAAACCTTCTATTCTTGATGCTATCAGCCCTTTATTTTTCACATAGCCTTGCAAAAGTCAAGGGGTATTGCAATTAAATTTACAAAACTCAAAGATAAGGTAATTGAGGAATACTCAGTTTATAGAGAGATTTTTGGGAAAACGGCTGCGAGATTTATTCGCGAGCTCGGATTAGTCGCCCGCATAGCCCCAACCCAAGGAAGAGAGCTCTCAGGAATTCTCGATCGGCAATTCCCCAATACAACATTCAGTTTTGGGCTATAGTTCCCTATGAGAAGGCTTCTAGGAGTATGGTTGCGTGATTGGCATCAATTGGCACAGAACGGTTGCGGGCAGGCTGGTGGCATTGTTCGCAGCAGCAGTATTAATTTTCGGTTTAGCAAGTTGTGGGGCGCGCGAGTCCGAATTCCCCGCATCAGGGAACAAGAGTGGCTCAGCTACCGCCCCAGCAAACAAAATTTCAGAGGTTTCTCCCCCAGAAGCCATTCAACAACTGCGTCAGGCGCTAGAAATATATCAGCCTCAAATTAGTATTTTGAATCCCAAACCTGACGAAGTGCTTCAGGATATAAATGTGTCCGTTCAGTTCCAAGTAAAGAACTTACCCCTTTTCAAAGACGCAAACTTGGGTTTGGGGCCCCACCTGCAAGTTTTATTAGACAACCAACCTTATGCAGCAGTTTACGACATCAACCAGCCTTTAACACTCTCAGACTTAGAACCAGGAACCCATACCCTGCGGGTGTTCGCGGCTCGTCCTTGGGAAGAAAGCTTTAAAAACGAAGGTGCTTACGCCCAAACCACCTTCCACATTTTTACCAAAACACAGAACAATAATCCCGATCGAACATTGCCCCTCTTAACGTACAACAGCCCCCAAGGCAGCTACGGGGCAGAACCCATCATGCTTGACTTTTACCTGACAAATGCTCCCCTGCACCAAGTGGCGCAACAAAATTCCCAAGATGAAATACTCGATTGGAAAATTCGAGCCACAGTTAACGGCCAAAGCTTTGCGATCGACCAATGGCAACCTATATATCTTAAAGGATTCAAGCCAGGGAAAAACTGGGTACAGCTAGAATTGCTCGACGAGGCGGGAAATAGCGTCAAAAACGCCTTTAACAATACAGCCAAACTGGTAAATTACCAACCCCAGGGGCAAGACACCCTTTCCAAATTAGTGCGGGGTTCCCTAACGGTAGCAGATGCTCGCGGCATAGTCGATCGCACCTACCAAGCCCCCACACCCAAACCAACCCCAACCCCACAACCAACACCCCCACCAGCAGTAGAAAAAATACCAGCAGCCGAACCCGAAGCAGCAGTTCCAGAAACGCCCGTAACCCAACCTAACTTAGATAGAACAATTGCTCCCGAAGTTGCACCCGTTCAAATAACAGAACCCGCACCCACAGCCACCCCGCAACTCCAAGCACCGAAAATTGTGGAACCAGTTCAAGAAATAGAACCAAAACCCACAACAACACCAGAATTAGAATCACCGAAAATTGTGGAACCAGTTCAAGAAATAGAACCACAACCCACAGCAACCCCACAACTACAAACCCCCAAACTTGTAGAACCAATTAAAACAATAGAACCGATACAAACAGCACCCCCAACACAAAAACAGGAAGATGGAGGATACTACAATCGGTTCCGCAACTTTTTGCATCAAGTTACCGAACCCGATACCTTTTCAAATTCTCCAACTCTGCCAGAAATAACCGAAAAAGCTCCAATACCAAAAATAGTCGCTCCTGCACTACCAGAAACATCTCCCAATCTGATAGCGCCAGCGCCCCCAGTTGCCACTCCCGAAAACTCCCAATCAGCCCCAGAACGAACAGTTTTTGAACCAGAAAACCCGCCCAAATCCTAACAAAAATTCAAATTGGAAACCTAAATATTTCTGAATTAATCAGCGTTCATCCACGTAAATCCGCCTCAATCTGCGGTCAAAAACAAAAACCAGAAAAATCAAAAATGACCTATCTCGAAACTGCGGCCCAATTCTATAGCGACGTAGCCGAAACACCCCAAATCGGACTTTGCTGCGTCCAAAGCAGCCCCTTGCAACTGCCAGGATTAAACATCCCCCAACAAATGCAAGAAATGAACTACGGCTGCGGCACAACAGTTCACGCCGCCGAACTTGTCGGTAATCCCATCGTGCTTTATGTCGGAGTCGGCGGCGGCTTAGAAGCACTGCAATTTGCTTATTTTTCTCGACAAAAAGGAGCAGTGATTGCCGTTGACCCGGTTGCAACAATGCGAGACGCGGCTGCACGCAACTTGCAAAAGGCAGCCCAAGAAAATGATTGGTTTGATGCGAGTTTTGTAGAAATTCGCGAAGGCGATGCTTTTGCGTTGCCGGTGCCCGATGCCTCTGTCGATGTTGTTGCACAAAACTGCTTGTTTAATATCTTTGAACCGGCGGATTTAGCTAAGGCATTAAAAGAGACCTATCGAGTGTTGAAGCCAGGGGGTAGGTTGTTAATGAGCGATCCGATCGCAACTCGCCCCATTCCGCAGCATTTGAAGGAAGACCAACGCTTGCGGGCCTTGTGTTTGTCCGGTGCTTTGACATACGAAGAATATGTTCAACACCTTGTAGACGTGGGTTTTGGGCAAGTGGAAGTGCGGGCGCGCCGTCCTTACCGATTGCTGGACAAACACAATTATCAATTGGATGCGGATTTGCTGTTAGAAAGCCTGGATTCGGTGTCTTTCAAAGTGGATGTACCGGATGACGGAGCTTGCATTTTTACTGGCAAGACGGCGATTTATACGGGGTCTGAAGAGCTGTTTGATGACGGGGCTGGCCACGTTTTGCAGCGCGGAGTTCCGGCGGCGGTGTGCGATAAAACTGCTGGGAAGTTAGGGGGATTGATGCCGGATAAGGTGTTGATTACTGATTCGACTTGGCATTATAACGGCGGCGGTTGCTGTTAGATTTGGTTAGGAATGGGGGAGGTAGCTTTTACCGCAGATATACCTCTTTCAACTCATTCTGCTGATAGTTATCTCTAGACAGTGCCTGATTAAAATTATGATAGGAGTTATTGTATGAGTTTGAGCGATTTTTTTAAACCTCTGAACCCTGAGGATTTTAGAGATATGATGCGAGATGTTTGTTGCAAGGGACATCGAGAGCGTCAAACTCTCAATCAAATTCTATCATTGATAGATTGTATAATTGACGGTGTAGAATTTGAGCCAATCATTTATGAAATGATCCAAGACATTACTCTAAAAACAGGGGAATGGTTGAAGGCAGATAGAACGACAATTTTTATATTCGATCAAGAGCCAAATGAACTGTGGGCTATTGTCGCTAAAGACGAAAACGGCAAAAATTTAGAGATCAGATTTCCCGCTAATCGGGGCATTGTGGGAGAAGTAGCCACGGAGAAAAAACTGGTAAATATTACCTATGATTTCTATGATGACCCACGTTCTGTCAATGTCAAAAAAATTGACGAAAGAACAGGATATCGCTGTTATACAATGCTGGCGATGCCTCTGCTCGATGAAGGAACAGGCGAGTTAATGGCAGTAGTCCAACTGATTAATAAACTCAAGCCAAACCACAAAGATTATAATACTTTAGGCGAACAGATTGACAATGTAGGGTTTACTCAAGCAGACGAACAAGTTTTTAGAGAATTTGCCTCGTCCCTTCGCTTAGTTGTAGAGTCGTCCAAATCTTTCTATGCCGCCAGTCAAAGACAACGGGCCGCCACAGCGCTGATGAACGCCATCAACGCTCTTTGTCAGAGCAGTCTAGACTTAGAAGATACCCTAAAAAGGGTGATGGATCAGGCCCAAGAACTCATGAACGCCGATCGCAGTATCTTGTGGGTGTTCGACGAAGATAAAGACGAACTGTGGACGAAAATCCCGATCGGTGGCGACCTTAAAGAACTTCGCATACCCAGAACCGCCGGTTTTGCAGGCATCGTCGCCTAATCCGGCGAACCGCTGTTGATTCCCTTTGACGTATACGACGACCCCCGCGCCGAAAATGCCAAAAAAATAGACCCAAAAACTGGCTACCGCACTTGCAGTATGCTTTGTATGCCAGTATTTAACTCAGCCCACAAATTGATTGGCGTCACCCACTTAATTAATAAAAAACGAAAAGGAGAATTCCCCCCCTACAACCCGGCAGATTGGCCACAGGCCCCCGACCAGTGGAAAGCGAGCTTCAATCGCAACGACCTGGAATTTATGAAAGCGTTTAACATCCAAGCAGGAGTCGCCCTGCAAAACGCTATCTTGTTTTCCAAGGTCAAACAAGAAGAAAACAGACATAAAGATATAGTGCGATCGCTCCCTAATGGTGTCATCTCCACAGATAAAAAAGGTAACATTATTTACCGCTAACGATCGGGCTAAACAATTGCTAGGTGGCGAGGGAGAAGTCGTAGAGGGTGTATTTTTGGGTGATTTGATTAAAATCGAGAATGAGAATTTTAGTCAATGGTTAAATGCGGCTTTGTCACCCAAAGGCGATCGAGATAGAGAGCAATATTACCGCAATCGGGTTCTATTGCCATTGCAAGGAGAACCGCAGAATATCAATCTGTGGGTTAACTCGATCGCAAGTGCGATCGAACACAAAAAAATTAACGGTGTATTGGTTATTTTGGAAAATAATTGCAGGGAAAACCAAGGATAAAATTTGGGAGAAGCAAGAAGAGTGTATTGTTGGTGAACCCGCCCAGAAGCCATATATTAATTAGCTTGGTATTTTCGGACATAAATAACCTAACTATTCCTAGTTACCAAGCTATATCCGGGACTTGAGGCGCGACTGATTCCCTGCAATATTGCGTGATTAGTGCTTGGGCATTTTTCCTGTTTTGTCCTGTGTATAAATTGTAAACTACTTCCTCATCTTGAGACGAGAGATATAACAAACCACAGTTTTTTACCCGCGAGTAAATTAAGGGAACTTTGGCAAACTCAAGTAAAGTAGCTTTTTTACGATCGCGCTTTTTCGCTTCTGGGCTATCGTGGTACTGAGACTGAAACTCTACTACTAGGCAAGGATTGTAGTTTAAGTCTGTGATTAGAGCATCGACAGCACTGGGGCTAAATAAAAACTTTTTGAGTTCCCAGTCAAGGTTGCTGACTTGTTCGCAAATTTGGGACAAGCTAACCTGTGTATGAATTTTATAGTTGTTGTCTACACAGGTATGAAGAAATTCAAGCATTCTTTCTTCGTAAGAGTTGACAAGTCTTTTGGCTTTTACAGACATTAGTTTTGCTCCAGTATCAAGTTAATGATTTGTAGTTCTATGAGAAACCCCAGGTTCCTTATCTGCTTCATCAAAATCCTAAAAGTTAGTTTCCAAAGTCCGACTAATTTCGCTGTATTTTGCTGCTAACTACAGCCGCTTCATAATCTAATATAATTTTTACGAAATAACCCAAAAACTCTTCTAAAATAGCACTATAACTAATACATACTTGGAATGTGTAAGGAAAAAGTTTATCTTGACTGAGAACCAGATAGCTCTCGGGGTCGCTCAAAGTATTGGGGTTAAATTCATCTAAAATTCTGCTGGGTAACACAGTTCCATATCCATATCCATCTTCATCTCTTAACTTATTCAAATAAAAATCGCCTACTATTTCACCTTCCTCGAAAAGAGACCAATAGTTAGGGTGAAGTGACTCTAAAAATAAACTTTTCTTGCTTGGTAATACCCAAAAAATTCCTTTTATAATGTAACCTAGGGTTAGTTCCTCTTCGATATATGTGTGAGACTTCAGTTGCAAGAGATATGGTTCTAAAACTTCTTCAGGAATAGAAATACATAAACCCTCTTTCCGCTGACCTAAAATAAGTTGATAACGTTTATCTCCTTTCCCAGGATTCTTAAGTCTGTATCCTACATATTGAGATGTTCGTTTCTCCTCAAACTTTTCGTAGAAACCAAGTTGCTTCAGCAAACGGGTAGCTAGCGATATCAAATCCTCTCCGCCTTCAATGACCTCAATTTTGGTTGAAATCAGGCGAGGGACTCCATTTTCTACCTCAAAGCGCTGGATGAGATCGTAGATGATCTTTGACATTGACCACTTCCTAAAAATCTTGGCTAAGGTTCATAGAAATAGATTAAACCTGCTAGCCCAAGATGTCAAGTATCTTGGCTAAGATTCCTGGATTTGTCTAAACGATGGATTCCTTAAGTATTTATACGCAATAACGACGGTTGGGCATCTTTCCTCCCTTCTCCTTCTCAGCGCCTTCTGCACCCTCGGCGGTTTCCTTAACCTCCCTTTTTCCCCATGCCGCGAAACTTCCCGCTAAATTAAAGAAGGTAAAAAATTATTCAGACCCTACCAGGAGATGCCATGCCTCGCGTCAGAGCACCAGAATTCCCCGTAAAGTACCCGTGGCTTAACACCGAGAAACCTTTATCCATTGCATCCTTAAAAGGGCGTGTCGTCCTCCTCGACTTCTGGACGTACTGCTGCATCAACTGCTTGCACGTCCTCCCAGACTTAAAATACCTCGAACAAAAATATAAAGATTCCCTCACAGTTATCGGCGTGCACTCGGCTAAATTTGAAAACGAAAAAGAAGTAGAAAATATCCGCCAAGCTATCCTCCGCTACGATATTGAACATCCCGTAATCGTAGACAGTGGCATGAAAGTTTGGCAAAGCTACGCGGTTCGCGCTTGGCCGACTTTAATGGTGATCGATCCTGAAAGTTATGTCGTCGGCTTTGTTTCCGGCGAAGGCAATAGAGAAGCACTTGATGAGTTAGTTGGCAAGTTAATTGCTGAATACAAAGATAAAAAGGTGCTCAACTTTAAACAACTCAGTTTTAGGTTAGAAAAACAGCGCAAACCTGTATCAACACCGCTGGCTTTTCCCGGTAAAGTGCTGGCATTTGCCATTACTTCAATGGAAGCAAAACAGCTTGACCAAAATGAAGCGCTTTTGGGCGAAATGACTGAGGACAATCAATCTGTAGATGAAACTGTATTGCCGGGGCCTGCGAACTCAGTTCAACAAAGCTTGGTTGGTTCTTGCTTGTTTGTTGCAGATTCTGGACACAATCGAATTGTTGTTAGCTCTACTGAAGGTGAAGTGCTGCACGTCATCGGTACGGGGAAAGCGGGTTTAACTGATGGCAAGTTTGAAGAAGCTGAGTTTTCTGCCCCTCAAGGTATGGCTTTTGATGCAGAAAGTCAAATTCTTTATGTTGCTGATACGGAAAATCACGCTCTCAGAAAGATTGATTTTACAACTGAGCGGGTGGAAACTGTTGCTGGTACTGGCGAACAAAGTCACGAAATTGCACCCCGCAGCGGCAAGGGTTTAGAAACGCAATTGAATTCGCCTTGGGATTTAGAAAGGGTTGGAAATAGACTTTTTATTGCAATGGCGGGTTCCCACCAAATTTGGGAAATGCAGTTAGACACTGGCACGATCGCCACTTATGCAGGTACGGGCCGGGAATCTTGTGTTGACGGAAATCTGGCAGAATCTGCTTTTTCTCAGCCCAGCGGCTTGGCTACGGATCGATCGGAGTTGTTTGTTGCTGACAGCGAAATTAGTTCGATTCGCGCCCTCGGTGTAGATGAAGACCCGAAGGTGCGTACTGTCTGCGGTAGCGGTGAACTGTTTGGTTTTGGGGATAAAGATGGCCGCGGTGAAGATGTGAGATTGCAGCACTGTTTGGGTGTGGAATACAGTCAAAATTATCTGTGGGTTGCTGATACTTACAATCACAAAATTAAGCGGATAGACCACCGCAGCGGTACTTGCATAACGATGATTGGAGATGGTACTGCAGGTTTGGCTGACGGTACTGGTCTCAAGGCTCGGTTTTCTGAACCTTCAGGCTTGAGCGCGATCGGGTCTCATTTGTTTGTTGCTGATACAAACAATCACGTCATTCGGCGAGTTGAGTTGGATACGCTGGAAGTCACAACTTTAGATTTAGGGGGTTTGTGCGCGCCGGATGTTTGTCTTCCTGATTGAGCCGATCGACTTTGGGAGCATCTGTGCGGAGAGTCAATCCGACGAAAATGGCAGCGATAGCACTTGGATTTTTCACAGCGAATACTCCTGCAAAACCGAGTGCGATCGCCAGTATTCAATAATCGCTAAAATCTAAAATTCTGAATTGCTCAGCAACCGCACTATTTTTTCGGCATCGTTCAATTCCCCGACTATTCGTCGCACCGGTTTTGGCCAAATTTTAATCAAAGTAGGTGTTGCTGAAATCTGATCCGCCTCAGCTTGTTCGGGATGTTTTAAAACATCAATTACTTTTAAAGTGTAGGGAAGATTGAGGGATTGTTCTAACAATTGATGTAATGTTTCGAGGGTGCGTTCGGTACTCTGGTTGATGCCGGAAACAAACAGCCGCAAAACGTATCCTAGAGTTGGTGGCGGTGGAGTGATGGCTGCGGGTTGGGGAAGCGCTACCTGCAGAGATTGTCCAAAGCGCGAGGGAGGTACGATCGGGAAACTGCCAAAGTCCGATCGCCCAACCGAGAGGGGATACTGTACAACTAAGTCGTGATTTTCCCAGAGTTCGGGGAATTGTTTGTAATAAGTGGCGATCGGCATCGGTTCGCACATTTCGTCGCTGCGGGCCTCCCAAACCAAGTCCCCAGTGCCAAAAATGGCATTCAGCAGCGTTTGATGGCGCAGCACCGGCGGGTATGCCTCGGCGACAACCCGCAACTCTCGATCGATCCGATCACCCCAACAGTCAACGGTGGCCGTGTAGCAAGGTATCAAAAAATGTGGCGGTTCCGACAAACCGAGTATTTCCTGTAAAGCTACGCACAACTGCAAGTGCCACTGATTTTGCTTGCGGGGGTCTATGCAATAGATTAAGTCTCCCCCCGGTGTAAACAGCGCAATGCCTTTGAAAAATTCCGGCAAACTCGGGCGATCGACTTTCATTGAAGTACACACATAAAAGTTAACTTTTAACTGTTAAAAGTTAAAAGTTAAAAGTTAACACTCGAATTTTAGACTCGACCTCGGAGCATCTGAGCCATTTCGTTCGGGGCCGGCGAGTTTTCTACACAAAGCTCTTCAGTAATCCGGCCTTCTTGATAAAGACCGTAGAGCGACTTATTCATCGTCGTCATGCCTTCATAAGTATCTTTGATCATGATTTGATTAATTTCCTCATTCTGCCCCTTCAGAATGTATTCCTTAACCACGTCGGTATTGATCAGAACGTCGTGAAAAGCTGCCCGCTTGCCATCTGTGGTTTTGCACAGCAGTTGAGCAATAATCGCCACTAGGGATTCGGAAATTGACACCCGTATGGCCTCTTGTTCTTCCGCCGCGAACATATCCAGAATCCGGTTCAGGGTTTTAATCGCACTGTTGGTGTGCAGGGTTCCTGCAACTAAGTGACCGGTTTGAGAGGCTTTGAGGGCGATTTCCACCGTCTCTCTGTCCCGAATTTCTCCGACTAGCAGCATATCCGGGTCTTGTCGCAGTGCGCCTTTGAGAGCATTCATAAACTTGAGGGTGTGCCGGCCGACTTCGCGGTGCTTGATCAAGGATTTTTTGCTTTCGTGTACAAATTCTACCGGGTCTTCGATCGTAATGATGTTGTAGGCTTTATTCTTGTTGATGTAGTCGATCATGGCGGCCAAGGTGGTAGACTTGCCCGAACCTGTCGGGCCCGTCACCAAAATCAGTCCTTTGTGGTAGCCGCATATTTTCTTAAAGACATCTGGCAGCTTCAATTCCTCCATTGTCATGATTTTGGCAGGAATTAGCCGCAGCACCATCGCCGGGCCTGCCAAGGAGTCCATGCAACTGATCCGGATGCGGACAAAGCCGAAGTCGAAAGCGCCGTCAAAGTCTAGGGTTTTTTGGAAAATTTCTATTTCTTCATCGCTCATGCACTCGCGCAGCCAGCCAAAAAACGTATCTAAATCTGTCTGTGGATAGCCGATGTCGGCAATTTCGCCCCTGGTACGGAAGCGAGGGAATTCGTTTACTCCGAGGTGAAGGTCGGATACTCCTTCTTCTTTGGCTCGGATTACTAGCTCTTTCAAACTCGGAACTCCGCCGCTGCTAGAGTTGGGGTTTTTAGGTGTGGCTGAAGATTGAGGCGCTGGTGCGGGCGGTGCTGGTGGGGGGGGCATTCCTGCTGTTCTGGGAATGCCTGGGAGGGGAGGGCGGGGCAGTCCTGGAGGTGGGGGTGCTCCGGGTAGGGGCGGGCGAGGTGCTGGCGGGTGCTGTTGTGTCATATGCGCTACCTTGGTTTGCTGAGAAGGCTGACTCGAACAGAGGATTTGTGGAAGTGGCACAATGCCGATCGCCCGAAGAGCGTCTCTTTCACAAAAGCTGGACTCTTCCGATCAGTCTATCCCAAAAGAAGAGCACACGGCGTTGCACCTGTAAGGAAATATTCTGCCCCTTGCAGGATGCGAGTCAAATCGAGCTACTATCGAATATGGATTTTCGACATGGGAAATATTGTTTTACAGCCCACATTTTTACTTAGTAAGCAAGTATAAAATGATACTCAATAAAGCCGTTAAGGACTTAAACCGATGAATTCTGTCGATCGGGCTTTTACTCCAGCCCTGGAATTAGCGAAATCGATCCGCGATCGGGAAGTATCGCCTCTAGAAATTGTCAATCTGTACTTGGAACGGATCGATCGATTAAACCATCAGCTTGGTAGTTATTTTACAGTAACGGCCGATCGGGCGATCGAACTAGCGACAGCGCAAACCGAACACCTAGCAGGCTTAAACAAGTCAGAGGAATTGCCACCGTTTTTCGGAGTGCCGATCGCCATCAAAGACTTGACACCAGTTGCCGACATTCCCTGTACTTACGGAGTTCAGGCATTGCACGGTAACATATCTCCCTACAACGAGTCAGTAGTCTGGCGGATCAAAGCAGCCGGATTTAACATTCTGGGCAAAACAGCAACCTCTCAAATAGGCTCATTGCCTTACACCGAACCCCCAGGTTTCCGGCCCGCGCGCAATCCCTGGAATTTAGGCTACACGCCCGGAGGTTCCAGCGGCGGCTCAGCAGCGGCTGTAGCGGCCGGTTTGTGCGCGATCGCCCAAGGTTCAGACGGCGGCGGTTCGATCCGAGGCCCAGCTTCCGCCTGCGGTTTAGTCGGCATCAAACCATCGCGCGGGCGAGTTTCCTGGGCACCAGTCGGAGACTACCTAAGCGGCATTTCTGCCAACGGCCCTCTAGCGCGTACCGTGGCTGACGCGGCCGCACTTTTGGATGTAATGTCAGGGTACACAACCGGCGATCCGTACTGGCTACCAGACCCAAATCCCACGTTTCTAGAGTCTGCCAGTGAAAAATTGGGCAAGCTGCGAATTGCTTTTTCTACCAATATTGCTCCCGTCGGTGAGGCAGCGCCTGTGTGTCAGCAAGCGGTGCTCGATACCGTAAAATTATTGGCAGATTTGGGTCACGATGTCGAACCGGGATGCCCTGATTTTACGGGTTTAATCGAACCCTTTACAGTAATTTGGCAGTCTGGGGCGGGTGCAAGCGGCATTCCCAGCAAAGTTTTGGAACCGATGAATCGCTGGTTGTTGGAAAGAACTGTTTCTGCGGGAGAATATCTGCGGGCGGTGAATCAAATGCAGGTTATTTCACGGCGGATTGTGGGATTCTTTGAAAATTTTGATGTCTTAGTTTTACCGACTTATATGCACTCGCCAATTGGCATCGGCGAGTGGGCTGATTTGAGTTGTGAGGAAACTTTGCAGCGGATTATTAATTGGGTTGCTCCTTGTCCGCCATTTAATGCTAGCGGTTTGCCTGCGATCGCACTTCCGGCAATTTTAGATGATAACGGTTTACCCGTGGGCATTCAAATTATCGGGCGGCCGGCAGCGGAAGCAACTTTAATTGCTTTGGCGGCGCAGATGGAAGCAGCAAAGCCTTTCCCAGTTTTGAATTTTCAATAGGTTTGTAGTGAGGACTAAAGTCCTTGGATTTAGATAAAGACTAAAGTCCTCACTACAAACCGATATTTTGCTAAAAAACCGAGTCAATTCCGGTCAATTGTAGTTATCAACAATAACAACTGCAATTTTTCCAAAATCCCTCTTTAGATTGATAAATATTTAGAGTTTTTAGGGAAAAATTAGTAGCAATTCTGTGCGAATATGTAGGATAAAAATTTATGCTAGCTTCCGGGCCAATTACCGCTCCAGTTCCCGTTTTTCTGGTTCTTTTAGCAATCATGCTAATCGCCCCTCTAGTATTTGAGCGCTTGCGATTGCCGGGAATAGTCGGTTTGATTATTGCTGGCGTAATTGTCGGCCCCAACGGTCTCAATTTGCTGCAACGAGACGCTACTATTGTTTTGTTAGGTACTGTAGGATTGCTGTTTTTGATGTTCCTAGCGGGACTGGAAACTAGCCTCGATGACCTCAAACTAAATGCTGACAAAGCTATCATATTTGGCCTGGCTACTTTTGCCCTACCGATGATATTGGGGACTGGAGCAATGCTGCTGTTGGGGTATAGCTTGCTTGCTTCAATTTTAGTCGCTTCTTGTTTAGCTACCCACACGCTTTTAGCCCTACCAATTTTGACAAAATTGGGATTGATGCGAACTCAGACTATTACTGCGACTTTGGGCGGGACTTTAATTACAAATGTCTTGGGACTGTTGGTGCTGGCAATTGTTGTTAAAGCTCACAAAGGAAATCTGACTCTCGATTTTTGGCTGTTTCTAATTCCATCTCTTGCTATTTACACTTTTGCTACTTTGTGGGGAGTCCCCAAAATCGGCCGCTGGTTTTTTAAGAAATTTGGTCACGACGAAAACGCCGAATTTATGTTTGTACTGGCTACGCTGTTTTTGGTTTCTTACGCAGCCGAAATGATTCAAATTGAGCCAATTATTGGTGCGTTTTTATCGGGAATTGCCATTACTCAAATCATCCCCAAAATGAGTCCGCTGATGAATCGGATTGAGTTTATTGGGAATACGCTGTTTGTGCCGTTTTTTCTGATTTCTGTGGGGATGTTGATCGATCCGCTAATTTTGGTGAAGCAGCCGCAGTCTTTGTTGGTGGCGGGGGTGATAATTTTAGCAGAATTGGTGAGCAAGTTTTTGGCAGCTTGGATACCGGGGAAAATCTTTGGTTTTAAGTTTCCCAACATTATGGTAATGTTTGGTCTTTCTGCTGCTCAAGCTGCTTCTACTTTGGCTGCAATTACGGTTGCTTTTAACATTGAATTGGTCGATCGCGTAGTGGTGAACGGCATCATTTTCATGATTTTAGTAACTTGTGTCGCTTCTCCTTGGATTGTATCTCGGTGGGGTCAACAAATGCAGGAGCCGGAGTCAAGTTTACCGGCTGCTACTTCGGGAAAGCATTCATGGGGAGATCGAGTTTTAGTACCTGTTGCTAACCCGAATACGGAAGATAATTTGCTGCGTTTGGCTTTGATTTTAGCTAAAACATCCCAGGGAATTTTGCTACCTCTGCATATTTTGTCCGATCGCGGGGAACCAATTTCGCCGGCACAGAAAATGCAGCAAACTCAACTTTTGAGGGCTGCGGAAACTGTCGCTAACGCCGCTGATTGTGCGGTGGAACCGATCGCGAGGATAGATGATGCGATCGATCGCGGAATTCTGCGGAGCGCAACCGAACGCGAGGCTAGTTTAATTGTTTGCGGTTGGAAGGGATTTTCCACGACTCGCGACAATTTTTTTGGCAGCATCATTGATAATATAGTGAGGCGATCGCCCGTACCGGTACTGATTGCTCGATTTCCCCATCCTATCCAAAATACAGCCAGAGTTATTTTAGCGATAACTGACAGCGATTTGACTCGGTTTGGATTTGCGGAAACCGTGGATATTGCTAAGAGTTTGGCCCAGGAACTTAAGGCGAGTTTACAAGTATTGTTGGTGGCGACAAAACGCGAACAAGCTAACAAAAGTGCCACTAAGATAGAAATTCTTTCTGAGATACCGATAAATCGGGTGCGGGGAAATTTTGTCAAGCAGGTTTCGCAGCAGTTGTTAGAACATGATTTGCTGATTTTACCAACAATTTATCAGTCGCAGAATTTGTGGGAACAACCGGGAACTCTTAAAGAACCGGAATCGATCGCCCGCGCTCATCAAGATCTTTCGATGCTTGTGGTTTATTTCCCTAAATCTTAAGTAATATTTTAACTGCAGATCGTCTGATCTACCTGCATTCATCTGCGGTTAAAATGCAAGAGAGTCTATTTTTACAGCGGATTTACTCTCGCTTGCTGGCCGATATCAAGTGTATGGAATTAGCAGCGACAAGCAAAGTATACTTGAGTTGGATAAATATTCTATAGAGCCGGTTAACCGCAGATTTTAAGCTGATAAATACTGATGGACGCAGATGCTTTCGATCTTGTGTGCGATTGAGTACAAAAGGTCTAGTGTAATGGGATCATCTGTGTTTGGCCTTAACGCTGTGCGATCGTCCTCGCTGGCTTTCGGTGATGGAAGCCCTTCGAGCAAAGCCGATCGCACTAATACAAAAAATTATACAAAAATTAGAGCGGACTTCAGCACAATTTCTCGACATCTGAGGCAATTTTTCGGTATCTGAGAGACTTCTGAGAATATAGTGATATTGTTTCTAGTTGAATCAAATAAAAATGAGCATTAGACCCCATTTCAGATGGTTTTCGTCAATGGTGAGTGTTTGTAGCGCGATCGCGATCGGCACTTTCAGCAGCGTCACATCCTCTGCAAAAGCTGCAGAAACCGTTGTTCTCCGCAAAGGTATTTTAGAATCGTCAATATCGGTTGCGGATTTGCGCGAACTCGCAAAAACCGGAAAAGTACCCGAAAAACTACAAACCTACGCCAATTTGCTGTCTGACTCACAGCGCGGTCAAATTTTTGGCGCGCTAACTGCGAAAATCCCCCTCAATGTAGTCGGTTTGAGCAACTTGCTAAATACGCGCATTGGGAGTGCGATCCTGACTGATTTGACGACAGTCATACCGAGGCGCGACGGTGCCGGTGTCCAAGCGCTGCGAGCCGCTTTGGTGTTGGGTGCGAACGCACCGGAAGGCTTGTCGGTACTGAGTTTTATAGAATCTTATCCGAGTTCGCGGGTAGTCGTGGATCTCGATCGAGCTTTCTCGGTTTTGGGAAATTTGAACGCGGGTTTTTGGCAAACTCAGCGGTTTATGGCGGCGATCGCACCTCAGTTAGCAGCCGTTAAACCGGCGCTTAACCTGCCTTTCGACCCTAGCCTACCGGGCCCCAATTCTGTGCAGGTATTGAAGCTAGATTTGAACGACAGCGCCCGCAATCGGCGCATTCCAGTTGATGTCTACTGGTCGAAAGCTGCGACGGCTGACAAACCAACGATCGTCTTTTCTCACGGTTTGGGTTCTGTCCGCACGGATTTGCGCTATTTGGCCGAGCATTTAGCGTCTTACGGCTATGTGGTGGCTGCTTTGGAACATCCGGGAAGCAACGAAACGAACACCAATGCTGCGATTGCGGGTAAGTCTCGGTTATTAGCTCCTCAAGAGTTTTTAGAGCGTCCCAAAGACATCAGTTTTGTGCTCGACGAACTAGCAAAATTGAACCAAACTGATGATAACTTACGGGGGAAAATCGCGATCGACCGATCGATGATAGTTGGCTATTCCTTCGGCGGCGCCACAGCCTTGTCCGTAGCGGGTGCCGAACTGCAATTGAGCGGGCTCAAACAGCGCTGTCAGGGCGATTTGATTGGGTTTAGCTTGGGCGAAGGGATTCAGTGCGCGGCGGCGGGATTGCCCGAAGAACGGTATCAATTGCGGGATGCGAGGATTAAAAGGGCGATCGTCATGAATCCCACAACATCATTACTATTTGGAGAAACAGGCTTAAGTAAAATTAAGATTCCCACATTAATAGTAGCATCTTCAGCAGACAAAACAACACCCGCCTTAGTCGAACAAATTGCCGGCTTCCCAAAAATTCCCTCACCCAAATGGCTAGTCGGATTTGTAGGAGGAACCCACTTAAGCGTCAAAGATCCGAGTACAACCTTAGACCAAGTTGGGAGGCCGAGCACAGTAATTACCGGCGATGAACTTGTCGGCGACCAAGCCGCGAGCATACGCAATTATATTAAAGTTATCAGTTTGGCAATGGCCGCTCAACTAACAGCAGAAGCCGACAAATATGCTATCTTTTTAACCCCAGAATACGCGCAATTTGCCTCAACAAACGCAATTCCGGTGCGCCTAATAACAGAAATTCCCCCAGAAACTAATGCAGTCGTGCAAACTTTCATTCAAGAGAATAAGTAGTCAGTAGTCAGTAGTCAGTAGTCAGTAGTCAGTAGTCAGTAGTCAGTAGTCAGTAGTCAGTAGTCATCTTGCCCTGAGCGAATTCGAAGGGTAGTCATTAGTCATTAGGAATGAAAATTTAATAACTCAAGCGATTGCTCGTTACCAGGCTCTGCCTGGTAATGCAGATCCGGAGGCTCTGCCTCCTTTGAGGAAGGCAACTTACGGGAGAGAGGACTGTAGGAGGTGTTTAAGTTATTAAGTTTTCGATCCTTAGTCAGTAGTCAGTAGTCAGTAGTTAGCAGTCAGTAGTCAACAGTCAACAGTCAACAATCAACAATTACCTGACGGTACAAGTGGAATTGATACAGCACTTTGCTTAAAATCAAGCAATTAGTGAGCAGCAGGTACTTTGGCTCCAGCGCCTCCCTTGCCGAGAAACAGCAGCAATGGCAGCGAACAGAGAAAGACAATGCCGACAAAGCGAAAAATGTCTGCGTAGGATAGAACGGCTGCCTGCGTATTGACTAATTGGGAGAGCGCGGCGAGGGCTTGTTGTTCGGCGGTTGCGGCATCAGAACCGCGACTCTGAAACAAACCAATGAGTGCACTGAGCCGCTCCGTTGTTTCTGGATCGTAAGGCGTTAACTTTGCCAACAAAATGGCTCGATGAAAAGCCTCTCGTTGAGCCAGCAATGAGGTCAGAATGGCAATGCCAATACTACCACCGAGCTGACGAGTCAAGTTATAGAAGCCGGAGCCAGCCGATACATCTTCTTTGGGGATGGAACCCAATGTTGCCAAACTTAGGGGCAGGAACATCAAAACCGTAGTTGCACCGCGCCAGATTAGAGGCCAAAACAAATTATCAGTTCCGGTTTGGGGCGTGATTTTTGCCAGCTCAAACATCACGGCTGCCGTTCCACAGGCTCCCAGCGCAATTAAAATGCGGGCATCCACCTTAGTCGAAATTTTGCCCAATAAAACCATTATGATGGCGGACGCTAAAGCTCCAGGAGCGAGTAGAAATCCGGTTTGCGTTGCCGAAAAGTGCAGCACGCCTTGAGCAAACAGCGGTACAGCAAACAAGGCTCCGTACAACCCCATGCCCAAAATACCAGAGTAAAGGCTACCGGCTGCCAGGGATTTATGCCGCAGAACCCGCAAGTCAACTGCTGGTGCTTTGGTGCTGAGTTCTCGCCAGATGAACAGAAACAGCCCCACAACCGCCACAAACGCCAGGAGCGTAATGAAACCGGATTCAAACCAGTTTTCTTTTTCCCCTTCTTCCAAAAATCCTTGCAAACTACCTACCGCAATACACAGCAGTACAATTCCTGTCCAGTCTACTTTCTGCTGGCTCCGTCCGTGTTGCTTCGAGTCTGGTCGGAGAAAGACGATCGCCATGATGACAGCCACAATGCCGACTGGCAAATTGATAAAGAAAATCCAGCGCCAGCCTAACGTATCGGTCAGATAGCCGCCTAGCGTGGGACCAATAGCCGGACCTGCAATCACCCCAACCCCAAACACCGACTGCGCTAATCCCTGTTCCGCAGGGGGAAAAGTTTCAAACAGAATCGCTTGCGCTTTTGCCAACAGTCCGCCTCCGCAGAAGCCTTGAAGAATCCGAGCTACCACTAACATCGGCAGGTTGATGGATAAACCGCATAACATCGAGGCTGCTGTGAACCCGATCATGGAAAAGACAAAGTAGGTTTTCTTGCCGAATAAGTCCCCCAACCAGGCTGAGAGCGGAATCATCACAACGTTGGCGATCGCGTAACCCGTTACTACCCAAGCAATTTCGGTCACGGTTGCGCCTAATGTCGCCTGCATATCTGTTAAAGCAACGTTCACAATGCTGGTATCAATGACTTCTAGAATCGCTCCCAGAGAAGCCGTCAGGGCGATCGCCCACTTGAGCGGTCCCTGCACGTACCCGGCTGCATCATAGGTAGATTGTTTCAATTTTTTTAATGGTTTTGCTCGCTTTTGTTGAGCGTTTTGTTGAGCGTTTTGTTGGTCTTGAGGCTCAGACTCTTCCAACTCGGTAAAAGCCCGAATATCCATAGAATCTGGCTCAATTGATTGACTCTGTATTTGAGGGCGTTCCATCTTTCGTCTCTACTTCTGCGATCGCGAACGGCAGGTGCTTCCCACCACCCCAAGGGGTTAGGGTGCTTCAATCCACAAATGCCAAATTCATACGAAAATTGTCAGGAACCTTCATTCTGGAGACGAAGTACGACTTAAAGAAGACGCTGCTGTGCTAACTCCCCGCACCAATAAATCCACACACCCTTCGATGTATCGTTTACGGCTGTAGCCCCGGTTTACTTGAAAAACATGGCGGCGAATCATACCCGACAGCAGCATTCCAGTCAATTGATCCACTGCCAGTGACAGGTCAACATTCGGACAAACACTGCCGCGTTGAACACAGGTTTGTAGATAGGAAATTAGTTTTTCACGCAGCGGTAAAAATGATTGCTGAAGCACCTCCAGTGCTTCTGTCGGATGCCGGTGAGCTTCACCAATAAACATCCGAAATAGAGCTTCGTACTCCTCCAACATATCGTCGTGGAGCTTTGCATAATGCAGGAGATCGCGGCGTAGGTCATAAGTCCATTCGTCTTGATGCGCCAACGCCTCCGTCCGCAATGCTGTAATGTGATGGGCAACCGCACTCAACACTTGCTCTTTGCTCTGAAAGCGGCGAAACAAAGTGACTTCACTCACATCTGCAACACGAGCAATTTCACGAGTTGTCGCTCCAACGTAGCCTTCTGTAGAGAAAACTTCAATCGCGGCTTTCAACAGGCGATCGCGCGTTTCCGCTGCACTTCGATTCGTTCTACTCATCTTAATTAATGTAAGCACTAACTTACATATTCTAGATCGCCAAAGGGCTGTAGCTTCAGCACAAAGACGGATTTTTGAAACACAGGAGGGATGGATTTACGCTCAGATGCCGGAAACCAGGAAAAGTCGTCCCGCTCCGAAACTAGCGCTCTTTCATCACTCTGGATAAAATAAAACAACGGCAGACCAACTTTATCCAGAGTTTAATGTTGTATATCCACAACATTTATTCATCATATTTAATAGTTCTAGAAATCCGACTTTTAAGCTAGAAATATTAAAAATTAAAAGCCAATGCTTGAGGTGATTGTAAAAGACATAGGGTTGAATTATCAGTCGCAAATTAATTAACGTAAATTACTATTCTTCACTAAGATTACACCATTTATGCTCACTATATTTTGAGATTTATTGAGATATACCTGTGTCTGAATACAATTTAATATCTGGGATTTCTCTTCCACACTCTCGCGTGTCACTTGATTGTTTTTATGTTTTTTGTCAGCTAATTAACAAAAATGCACCCACAAACTATTTTCCACAACTTCGATTTTTGCTAATAACTTGTTATATCGTGTTCGATTGTCTCGGAATGATGTTAACTGTTAAACATTGCACCTAAACCTCGCCGAAGTGTCGAACCATCAGGAAACTGCACGCGCTATTTCCCTACAATTAATCCCGGAATCGTTACACCTTTAACCGACGAAAATTGATTATTTTGGGGTAGGGGAAACGGTATTGCCGTCTCCGAAACTGCTGAGGTCTATTTTTCTTGAGCCGTTGCTGATATATTTTGTCCGTACCAGGGCAAAATATAACAAAGCGCTTTCACAAACTCCACTCCCAAACTGCCATGCCTAAAAAAAATGTTATTCCGCTGTTGCTTTTGTTTATAGTGCTGTTTACCCTTTACGGTGACAGTTTAACTTTTCTGCCCAAACCGATAAGAGATACCAGCGTCGCCAGTAGAAATTTCTTCGTCGGGTTGTGGCCGAATTGGCTGAGGCCGAGAGATTTCAACGAGAAAAGAGAACAGCAGATTGAGAAATTGCAAAAAAGTCCTACTCCCAGTAGATAGTTTTGAGCTAACAGCGACAAACCAGGTTTCTTTAACAATATCTAGCCACTTTTTTGTAAAAAACTAAAAATCACTAACTTAAACATCTTTCACTCCTCTCTCTCCAGAAACGACAAGGTAGAGAGAGGCAGAGTCTCCTCACCTGCATTACCAGGCAGAGCCTGGTAACGAGCAACGAGCAATTTTACTCCCCACTTTCGGGTTAGTTAGCAGTTCAGATTTTAGATTGTTCGTTCAATCTAAAATCTCAAACTTATTCGGAGCAAAGCCGAAGAATCTAAACTTTATAATCGATTAGGCTTGCTTTTTCAACCAGCTAAACATAGCTCGCAAATCTTTGCCAACTTCTTCAATGGGATGTTCTGCTTCTTGACGGCGCATGGAAGTAAAACCTGGTTTGCCGGCTTGGTTTTCGAGAACGAATTCGCGAGCAAATTGACCGGATTGAATTTCGCTGAGAATTTTCCGCATTTCGGCGCGGGTGTCATCGGTGACGATGCGGGGGCCGCGAGTTAAATCGCCGTATTCTGCAGTATTGGAGATGCTGTCGCGCATTTTGGCGAGGCCTCCTTCTACTACTAAGTCAACGATAAGTTTAACTTCGTGCAAACATTCAAAATAAGCTAATTCTGGTTGATATCCAGCGTCAACTAAGGTTTCAAATCCAGCTTTAATTAAGGCGCTCAAACCGCCGCACAAAACTACTTGTTCGCCAAAAAGATCGGTTTCTGTTTCTTCGCGGAAAGTGGTTTCCAGGATGCCGGCTCTGGTGCCGCCAATACCTTTAGCATAGGCCATTGCCCGATCGCGCGCTTGACCGGAAGCATCTTGATATACTGCAAACAAACTCGGAACACCTTCGCCTTGTTCGTAAGTCCGGCGCACCAAATGTCCGGGGCCTTTGGGGGCTACCATTACTACGTCTACGTTGGCTGGGGGCACAACTTGGCCGAAGTGAATGTTAAAACCGTGAGCAAATGCTAAAACATTTCCTTCGGAAAGATTCGGTTCGATTTGTTCTTTGTAAATAGTTTTTTGAACTTCATCGGGTAATAAAATCATGATGAAGTCAGCGGCGGCGGCTGCTTTGTCTACCGGGTGAACTGTTAAACCCGCGTCGGTTGCTTTGGCTGCAGATTTGCTACCGGGATACAAGCCGACAACGACATTCATACCGCTGTCTTTGAGGTTGAGGGCGTGGGCGTGTCCTTGGGAACCGTAGCCAATGATAGCAATTGTTTTGTTGGCTAACAGGTCTAGGTTAGCGTCGGTGTCGTAATACATACGGGCCATAATGCTTGTCTCCTGAGATGCAAATTGGGTGATTGACTGCAAAACTCTCATCTTATCAAGTAGGGTGCTTTTTTTTGCAGAAATTTTTCAATTAAGATTTGGACGGGGGAAAATAAAGGTCGATCGCCCTGAATGTCGCAGGGTTTGTCGCCGAGTCTGCGATCGTCAAATATAATTGGTTAATAGCGTGCTGTGCATTTGAAAAAACCTCGCATCTTGCACTATTCTCGCTTAACAGGCTCTCCGGCCTGTTCCACAAGAAAATTTACTCTTTGTGGAACAGGCCGGAGAGCCTGTTCATAAAAGCTTATTGAGAATGGTGCAACATCTCAGAAAAACCCAACTAACTAACTTTTTTCAGATGAAAATAAAGGCAATACATCATGTGGCGATTATTTGCTCGGATTACGAAGCGTCGAAGAAATTTTATGTAGAAGTATTGGGATGTTCCATTATCAAAGAAACTTTCCGAACCGAGAGAAATTCTTACAAACTAGATTTGCGAGTCGGAAATGGCGACACCATCGAGCTTTTCTCATTTTCCCATCCTCCTGAAAGAATTAACAATCCTGAAGCCTGTGGCTTGAGACATTTAGCTTTTGCAGTTGAGAACATAGAAGCATCAGTTGCTTACTTAAAATCCCAACAAGTAGAAGTAGAAGAAATTCGCCTTGACGAAATTACCGAAAAAAGGTTTACATTTTTCCGAGACCCCGACAACTTACCATTAGAAATATATGAGAATTAAGGAGTCTATTTATTTTTTCAAGCCGTTATTAAGTCAACCAGTCCGTAGTGATGACTATAGAAATTGCATCATTCATCCCCCTCTAAAATCTAAAATATAAAATTGTATAATGGACAGATTAATCAGAAATACAATCACTATCGGATTGCCGACTTTAATGCTCTTTATCGCCATATTAGCTACAGGAAAAACAGGTGATGCAGCCGTTTGGTCGGGTTTGGTCAAAGTCGGCGGTTCCTTTGGTATGCTGATCGGTTTAGGTGTGTTGGTATTTGCAGGATTTGTTGCCAATTCTGTGAGTTATTTTGTGGTAGATGGCTTGGTGGTGAGATTTTATCAAAAGCGGCGAGAGTTGCACCCGCCAGAACAACTGGTAACAGAAATTGATAAATTGCCGATTACTAACGACCTTAAAATCAAGCTCAAATGGGCGGTGATGTACAGCAGCAACAACAAAAACATTAGCTTGAAGCACGTAATTTTAAAATGGTTTATTATCGCAGCAAGTGTAAATGCCCTATTTTCAATAGTCGGTTATTTGAGAATAACTAACATTTTTTTTGAATTGAGTTCTCATTTTAAAGTACAATATCTGCTGGTTGGTTTCTCTACTTTGATATTTTTCGCTCTGGTGCGCTCCCAAAAAAGATGGTTGTTGGTGAGCGCATTTTGCACGATCGTTAATTTGGCTGAAATTGTTCCTTGGTACTTTCCAGCGCCAGCATTTGCAGGAGCAACTAGCGCACACAACTTGCGGATTTTGCATTCAAATGTTTTAACGAGTAACCGACGCTATTCTGAGGTGATATCGCTGGTTAAAGCAGAACAACCTGATATCGCGGTTTTTGTCGAAGTCAGCACAGTTTGGGCAAAAGAGTTAGCAGTTTTAAGCGAGATTTTTCCTTACTCTTCCAACCTGCAAGAATCTGAGAGATTTGGCAGTGCAATATACAGCAAGCTGCCTTTAGAAAATGCTTCTATTAAAGCTTTTTCAAAGCGAAGAAAGAGCTTGTTTACAGATGTGAGATTTCAAGGTAAAATCATTTCTCTGATTCTTGCTCATCCGACTGTGCCGATCAAACAGGAGAGTTTTATCGATCGCAATAAACAGCTAGCAGCCATCGGCGAGTATGCAGCCCAAATCAAAAATCCGCTGATTGTGGTTGGGGATTTAAATACCACAATGTGGTCGCCTTTCTACAAAAATATGGTAAAAACCGGAAATTTGCGAAATGCGCGATCGGGCTTTGGCATTTTACCGACTTGGCCGACTTTTATGCCGCTGGCTTATATTCCGATCGATCACTTTCTAGTCAGCAAAGAAATTGGTGTTTTGAAGATTCGTACTGGCCGCAATGTCGGTTCGGATCATTTGCCGTTAATTACAGATTTAGTCATTTGAAGGCAGGATTCGATATTTTCTAACAAATTATTGATTAACTGTATCTGATATTGCTGAATATTTGTCTGTAGTGGCTCTTTACTGTCTTGAAAACAGATAACTTTTCCGGCGATTTCCTTGTAGTGTTGCAGCATGGAAAAAGTATCGGTGCTGAAGCGAGCGAGATAGTTTTTAGCAGCCTCGCTGCAAATTTCCGTTACTTGATTGAGATAAGCTTCTGACGATTCAGGCGGCTTTTCATACCCAGTTCTTTTATTCAAAATATAGCTAGCACCGCCGACTACTGCGGCTCCCACAGGCCCGCCCAATAGCCAACCTAAGCCTGTGGCGATCGCCACTGGAGCCACTTCGCCCTCGTTCGACTTTTGAGGTGGAGGTGGCGGCGGTTCCGGTAAAGAGACTTGCGGGGATGGAGGAAACGAAATCAAAAGCGCGATCGGCTGTTCTTTCTCAAAGAATTCGCAAGCTTTATTTACCCATTCTGCGATGCTTTGCTGCTGATGTAAGACCTCTCGCTGAAATTTTAGCTTCCACGCATCAAAACTTCCTTCCTGGAGCGACACCGCCATTTCCGATTGATACCGCTGCAAAAGTGTGGGCTGGTAAAGCCAAATCTCGAAATCGGAAACGCTGGCTTGAAAGCCTTTTGATATCAGTTTTTCGGCTTTTTGTTTAATTTCAATTTTGTCTTTGTGCTTTTTTTGAGCGGCAGCTATTTCTGCAGCGACAGTTTCAGCTTTGGCTCGGAGAGATTGACAAATTTTAGTAGCTATAGCTTCAATTCTGGGCAACTTAACTGCTAGTTGTTCCTGTTGAGCTGCCACAATACTTTGCAAAGCCGATTCAAAGGTGGCAATTCCTGTAGTTTGGGCGGCCGCCACATCTCCTTTCAGCCTCGCCCTCAACGCCGGCAAAGCATCGACGCGGTAGATATTGCTGATATTGTTCGGTAAGTTGGAGCGAAAACTTTCGGCAACAAACAACAAGCGATTGTAAACTTGTTTTTGTTCGTCTGGTTCGAGTAAATTGAGAAAATTGGCAACAAAGACGACAGTGTTGATGTTGCGATCGCTCAACCAATCTCTCAAGTTCTCCCGTTCCCCTAAAGTCATCAATTTGCGAGCATCTAAAACCTGCACAACCAAATCAGCCGTTAGCAATTTATCCCGAACCAAATTATCCTGTTCTTCCCGATCATTGGTTCCCGGCAAATCCAGCAATTCCACACCGGTTTGCAGAAATGGATGGGGACAGTAAACATTCACCGCCGCCACATCATCCCGCATTTGTCTCGCGTCGTCAAGGATGGCGTAGCGTTTCAAAACATCAGTCCCCGGTTCGCTAATTTCCGTGCCGTCTTTCAGGGTAATTTTTGCGTGCAATTCCTCGCCATAGTTGACATAAATGGCAGCACCTGTAGTGGGCACAAGGTCGATCGGCAAAGCCCGATTTCCCAGCAAAGCATTCAGCAAAGTTGACTTGCCGTAATTAAACGGGCCAAAGACAGCAACTTGAAAAGTTGGTTTGGCGAGATAGTCACAGATTGAGGTGGTATCTCGGTAAAGTTGGGAGTTTTTCTCAAGTTCGAGAATACCGAGTGCTGATTTGAGATTGTCAGTCAGGTGTTGATAAATTTCGGGTTGTTGCATATTGTTGTTTTATCTCAGTTAGCAGATGCTAGGAAAGCTTGATATAGTGATTCAATACTCTGCGACTCGGCAGAAACATCAGCCTCCAATTTTTTCAACCGCTGGGATTCAGCCTGACAATTAATCTCGCGAGATTCCTTTTGTTCGAGCAAATTATCTAACTCCGATTTCCGAGAATTAATATCCGCATTCATGCGATCGCCCACTTCTCGCCCGTAAACATCAAAACACTCTTTCACAGCATCATGAATCGGCTGCCACTGCTCTTGAGCCACCTGCGGCAGATATTTCACTAACTCTTTTTTCGCGGCTTTCACCAACTGTTTATGAGCTCCGTCTGCTTGCAAAACCCCAACACCCATCCCCAATAAAGCCAAGTACAGCGGCCCCAAAACAATCCCCGTAAAACTAGCAAAAATCGTACTGACGCTCAACACAGTAATTAAATTAAGCAAGATATTTTTCCAGTCAAAACCCGCTCCTGCCATAGCTACGCCTGCCAGGTTCCCGGTCGTTAATGAAAACAATCCCATTGCCCATTTTGCCCAAGATGGCGAATTATCTTCCTTCGAGTTGCTGACTGCTGCTGGTATTTTTTGCCCGGTCAGTTTTTCTGTAATTTTTTCAGTCACTTTCGTGTAAGATGCTCCGTAATTTGCCGCACTTTGCGAGAGTTGCGAAAATGCTGAATTCATCTCTTGTTCAGCCGTGAGAGTCCAAGCTGCGAGTTTGTCGTTGATGTACTGCTCGAATGCTCGTTTGAGGGATGCTTCAAAGGCTTCTCGCTTGCCTTGGCTGAAGAAATCCAGAAATCTCAGCTCTGGTTGATATCGTAAGAAATCTGTTTCAAAGGTATTTTCTAAGTTAAGAACGTAGGCGCGAAAAGAATCTGCGATCGCCCGCGATTTACTATCTCTAACTGCGATAATTTCTTGTTGAAATTCATCGCGAATCTGAGTCAGCTTTTTAAACTCCGGCTCAACTGAATTAATCTTTTCTTTCAACTCATTGACATCGCGATCGAGTAATGGTAAACGGCGTCCAACAGCTTCGCGGACGCGAGCAGAAATTTGACGCGCCAAAGTCCTCGCCGGACGCAATTCCGAAATCGCCCTTTCCTGCGTCAAAAACGTATTCAGTGCCGCCATAAACTCGGGAAAACCAGTTCCTGCTAAATCCGCATCCGGGTTTTTCATCCGCAACCTGAGCGCCTTAATTGAGGTAATTGCAAACACTCGCTCGTCGTAAATATCGTGTCCTTCTGTCAAACAATATTCAGCCAAATTAGCTTGAAAAACCCGCCGCAGTTTCCCTTCGGCTTCTGCCAATTCTTCAGGATCGTCTGGGTCAATCAAACTTTCCCGCACCTGATCCCAAGCATTAATCAGAAAGAAAATGCTCAATCCGCGATTTTTGATGTAATTTTCTAAATAACGTCTTTCACCCATTGTGCAAGGCTGAGTTGCCCTGAGCACAAACAAAATAGCGTGGCAGTTGTTGATGTAACCCAGAGATAATTCATTGCGGGCTTCTGTATCGTTCAGTCCGGGACTGTCTACTATTTCTATGCCTTTTTCTAGCAAAGGTAAGGGATATTCTACTACGGCGCAATCGATATCGGGAAATGCTGGTTTCTTTTCTTCTTCTAGGCGTTTAGCTTCAGCGGGGTCAATTGTGTAGTTCTGTTTAAAACTTTTAAAATCTAGCTGTTTTGGGCTTTTGCCGTCATTGAAATAAACGGTAACTTTTTTTTCTGAACCGTAGCGCAAAATCGTCAGCAAAGCTGTACAGGGATTTACGTCACTCGGTAGTAAATTTTCGCCGATTAACGCATTGAGAAAAGTGCTTTTACCGCGTTTCATGTCGCCTAGCACTAGCAGCCGAAAGACTCCTTGGCGCAAGTTTTTACTGGCGATATCAATGTCCGCGTTGTCTGTTTCTAAACCTAGTTTTCCTGATGCTTCCGCTGCTGTTAATTCTGATTGGTTGATGGCTGTGGCGATGTTGCTGAGGCGACCTGCAATTTCTCGGCGGACGGCGGCTACTCGCTCTAAATCGTTGAGAAAACTGCTGGTTTCGACTTTAAGGTTCATGGGTATTTCCTAATATTTTACGGCTGGGAACTTTCAATTTATATCTTCTTCAATAAACATTTTGTAAGCGCTCAAAGCAATGAATCCAACTATCAGCGTAGTTGCCAGCCAAGATGCGATGCGAACTGCAACGACAACAGCAATGACAATGCCTGTAAATTGAGCTACGGCTAGGATTTTTCTGCGCCACTGTTTGAGTGTGCCGTTAACTTGGCTATCGGATTCTTCGTACTTGCGTGTTAGATGTTCTGGCACTGAGCGGTCGATTTCGGCTTCTAGTTCGCGGAGCCAAATTTCTTGTTCGCGCCTCCGCAAATTTTGTTTTTTGTGCCGAAGTTCTCTGGCTGTTTTGTCGGGAAAATTCATAAATTATCTCTTATTTTCCACTGAAAAAATGTGTTATTTATTGTCAATGTTGCAAAGCGATAAGTTCTCTACGACTGTAACTCACATTTTCCGCCGTGTCGAGAAATGTTAATAAATTTTAAAAAGGGCGATTCCCGCTCGGGATAGCTACGCTTCACGACTAATGAAGCCGATCGCCCGCAGCGCTGGAAATCATCAATATCCTTCGGGGCTGATGGTAGTGCGATCGCACTCAGCTTCCGACAAATCTGCCAAGCGCGATCGAAATAAGTTGCAGCCAGCTAATTGAGCTTTAGTTAACTTTGCTTTCTCCAAATTAGCTCTGCTCAAATCCGCATTGCTCAAATCGGCATTGCTCAAATCGGCATTGTACAAATCCGCACCTTGTAAATTAGCTTTCTGCAAATTAGCACCTTGCAAATTTGCGTGGCGTAAATTTGCTCTAGATAAATTTGCTCCTGACAAATTAGCTTCTGACAAGTTTGCTTGATAAAGCTGAATGTCGCCCAATTCGGCATCCTGCAACTGTGTTTGAAAAAGATTGGCTTGAGTCAGATTTCCGTAGGGCAAATAAGTTCGCCTCAAAACGCTACCAGAAAGGTTGATTTCTGCTAAATCTGCTTGAAATAAATTATGTTCACTTAGGTCAACTGCGTCAAAATTTCGCTTGCCTTCAGAATACTGAGCTAACAATTGCTCAGCGCTTAGCTTTTGCATATTCATCTCTTTATGAGGACAGCTATTGTAGCCAGTCCATAACGATAATAAAGGGCTATTACTGTTTGCGTATTTATACCTAAGCATTCTCTTATGTTAAGCTTGTGTAACAACGAGCGCATTTTTTCTAAGATTTTTTTTATATTTGTAAATTTCTGGCTGGCTCGGTCAGTAACCAGTCAGTAATCTCAAGATCGATCGACAAACCAAAGCCCATCTTCTACTGAAATATGCCAGAACTTCCTCTTTCTATGGCTGAGCACTACCACGAGCGGACGAAATATGACCCTGAAACCCTTGCTGCCAAAAGCAGACAGCTAGATTGGACAGAGCAACCGGTGCCGTTCAAAGAATATAAAATTGGTGCGTATTTTGACCTAAAGCCTTATATAAAAGACCCCTCGGACGATCGCGAGGCCGCGGCTGATGCCGGTTGGTGGCACCGCTTGTCGAGCTTGTTGCTGTGCAGCTACGGGTTGACTGCGAAGGTGCAGACGCTAGATGAGAGCTATCTGTATTTGCGATCCGCACCGTCGGCGGGCGGGCTGTACCCTGCAGAGGTTTATTTAATCTCCCGCGGCACGCCACATTTGCCCGCCGGACTCTACAACTATCAGTGCAGAACTCATTCACTCGTTCATTTTTGGAACAGTGAAGTTTGGTCGGGGTTGCAAGCTGCTTGTTTCGGATCGCCGGCGCTCGAAAATACCCAACTGGCGATCGCGATTACTACTGTTTTCTTCCGTTCTTCTTGGCGTTACGAAGACCGGGCTTACCGCAGAATTTTCCTCGATACCGGTCATTTATTGAGCAATATCGAGTTAGCTTGCGCCATCAACGATTACCGACCTCACCTGATTGGAGGATTCGCCGATGCAGCTATCAATGAATTACTGTACATCGACTCGGAGCAAGAAGGAGCGATTTGTGTAGTTGCGTTAGCCGACTTGCTGGATATCGACCAAAATTTGCCCAAATTCAAAACAGCTTTGCCCGGAAACACCACAACAGATTATCCTAAAATTTCCGAAGGTCAACTGTTGGGATACCTCCACAAAGCGACACAGTTAGATTCAGACCCCACCGGAACGGATGGCTGGAAATTTGATGAAAAAGAAGGTGATTTAGAGGATAAATACAATTTTCCATTTTGTACTAAAATTTCGACTGTCAGTCCTTCGATTCCTTGGGGAGTCAATCTGGAAACTTTAGAAACAACTATCCTCAAAAGGCGTTCTACCCGCGCTTATACTGGTGCTTCTTTGAGCTTGGGCGAACTGTTAGCCTTGCTCGATTTTACTTACCAGCCACAGCACTATATCGACCAAGGATTAGACGGTTATCCCGATTATTTCGATCTGAGTTTGATCGAGACTTTTATTGCTGTTTCGGGAGTGCATGGATTGGAGGAAGGCTGTTATTATTATGCTCCGAAAGCTCAAGAGTTGCGGCAAATTCGGTTTAAAAATTTCCGCAGGGAGTTGCATTTTTTGTGTTTGGGGCAAGATTTGGGCCGAGATGCGGGGGCGCTGTTGTTTCACACGGCGGATTTGAACAGGGCTGTAGCAAAATATGGCGATCGAGTTTACCGATATTTGCACATGGACGCGGGTCATTTGGGCCAACGGTTGAATTTAGCAGCGGTTCAACTGCGTTTGGGTGTTAGCGGTATCGCGGGCTTTTTTGACGATCGCGTCAATGACGTTCTCGGTATTCCTACAAGCGAGGCTGTGCTTTATATTACTACTCTGGGAAGACCGCGATCGTGAATTTTAGGGCGATCGTTCTAGTAGAGATAATATGAGTTAAATGAAATAATCAACACGTAGCAACAGAAAACTCAGCGGTTGAAACCGCGTCTACACAAACAAAACCCGCCTCCGCGGGTTGAAGATAAGAAGACCAGGCGCTTAAAATTACCTGTTTTCTTTAGTCCGCGGAGGCGGACTTAGTTTTTGTAGGCGCGGTTTTAACCGCCGTCTGATCTATTTCCCAATGCAAAACTTGCTAAATATTCTGTCTAGCACTGATTCTGTCACTTCTTCGCCCGTAACTTCTCCCAATGCTTGAATTGCACCGCGCAAATCTATTGTCCAAAAATCTAAAGGCAATTTGTTGCTAATAGTATCCGTGCATTGTTCCAGAGAAATTTTGGCTTTGGTTAAGGCTGCTGCTTGCCGCTGATTGATTGCTAAATCGGAGTTTGCTGCTTGCAAATTTCCGTGGCTGACGGCATCTAAGATGGCTGTTTCTAAGTTTTCTATGCCTCGCTCTAGGGCGGCAGATGCGGTAACTGTAGGGTGAATTTCCGAGGAAAAAGGTAGTTCGGGGATGGTTTTTACTAGGTCGATTTTGTTGATGATTATAATTAGCTGGCGGTGCTTTACTTGTTCGTAAATTTCGGAATCGCCCTCTGTCCAACCAGATTCTGCGTCAATTGTTAGCAATACTAAATCGGCTTGTTTTGCTGCAGCGCGCGATCGCTCGACCCCAATTTTTTCTACCTTGTCTTCAGTTTCCCGAATGCCGGCAGTATCGAGCACCTGCACCGGAATGCCGCCCACAACTAGCTGCGATTCTACTACATCTCGCGTCGTACCGGGCAAATCTGTGACGATCGCCCGATCGCTCTTACTCCACGCATTCAACAAACTCGACTTTCCCACATTCGGCCGCCCCACAATCGCCACTTTCAAACCGGTTCTCAACAATTCACCGCGATCCGCCGTCGTCAAAATTGTTGACAGTTCCGCCAAAACATGATTTATTTCCCAGCAAGTTTTAGCTTCATCTAAAGGAGGCAAATCTTCCTCAAAATCAATTCTCGCCTCAATTTCTGCCAGCAAATCCAAACAAGTTGTTCTTAATTTGCGAATTGGCTGGGCTAATTTTCCCTGCAAACCAGCTAAAGCACTTTGTGCAGCAGCAGGTGATTTTGCTCCCACCAAATCTGAAATACTTTCAGCCTGAGTTAAATCGAGCCTCCCGTTCAAAAAAGCCCGCAGCGAAAACTCTCCCGGCTGCGCCAATCTCGCCCCGCTTTCCAAACACAACTGCAAAACTTGTTGGACGGCCATAATCCCGCCGTGACAGTGAAATTCCACCACATCTTCGCGAGTGAAAGAACGCGGCGCTTTCATGATTAACAGCAAAGCTTCATCAACTAATTCTTGAGTTTTTGGGTGGCGGATGTGGCCGTAAAGAATGCGGTGAGACTCCCAAATTTGCTGTCCTGGGGCGCGAAACAGAGTTTCGGCAATTTTTAAGGCGGAAGCCCCGGAAAGTCGCACAATGGCGACGCTGCCTTGTTGGGGAACTATGGCAGTGGCGATCGCTGCGATCGTTCCTCCTTTTGTTAGTGATTCAGCCATTTTTAATTGCTCTAGAGTTCAATAATTATCTCGATCGCCCTATCTGCAATACCTCGATTATATAGGCATTTAATTGCTGTATATAGAGATTTCCTAATTCACCCAATCGTCTGATAATCTGCGTTGGAGGGTAGCTATTCGAGTTACTCTAACTTTAGATGATAGTCGCAATCCAGTTGCTGGAAATTCTCTATCTTCCACATTCAGGGCAAACTCTTCATTGTTTAATCTTGCAACATTTTGAGAGGAAATAAAGCAAACAGTAACTTCATCAGAATTTTAGATAGCACACAGCACTAAAGCAGGACGCAATTTCATCTGACTCAAATCAGTAAATGGAAATTGTACTAATACAATATCTCCTTTTTTTAGTATCACGCAATAGGTTCTCCATCTTCTATCGTATAAATATCAGGTTCGTCCTGCAAAAAGTCAAAACAGCCACCGTTTTGAGAAAGCTGCATAAGTTCCTGAGTCGAAGGATACGGGATGTTTTCTAGTAATTTGTCCGTAATCGCTAATTGCTCGTCTGCGGAGAGAGATAAGATAACTTGAATTAGGGAGTCAACCAGTTGTACGTTCATTTTAAGTCATCTGTTGCTCGGTTACTAAATTATACTATAAGTTCAGGGTTTGCATTTACAGTCAACCGATACGGGCAGCAGACTGGGACTAATCTTAATGCTATAGTCCTCGACGCAGAAATTGGTTTTTTACGGAAATACTGCATCCCGGCTTTTAACACTGCGTCCAGGACTGCTCAAATTCAGACAAGGCTCAAAGTTTCGGCGATAGCCTTTCTTTAAATTGCCAGCACCTGTAGTCCTACTACGGGCTATTTTTTCGGCTGCTTGGCACACCGGAATCAATAGCTAAAAGTTTGACACCACAGTGAGCTATCCTGATTTCATGCGATAATGGAACATTGACAGGGTAGAGGGCAGAGCATGATTGGTCAACTTCTAGACAGACGTTACCGCATCATTAAAGTCACAGACTCAAATGAGGTGGGAAAAACTTATTTAGCAGCAGATACTCACCGTCCCGGGTATCCGCAATGCACGGTTAGAGAAATGCGGCTTCCCGGCACAAGTTCGCAAACTCCCGAATTAGTCAAAGTTATATTTCAAAGAAACGCAGAAATAATTGAGGAATTGGGTAAACACGACAAAATTCCCGAATTATTGGCGTATTTTGAGGAAAATCAAAGTTTATACTTAATTGAAGAATTTATTGTGGGTTCACCTTTGAGTCAAGAACTGATTGTGGGTGAAGCTTGGCAAGAAGATGAAGTAATTACTTTGCTATCATCGATATTAGAAATTTTGGCGTTCATCCATTCCAAGGGCTTTATTCACCGCAGAATTCAACCAGACAGAGTTATCCGGCGCGAGTCAGACGGAAAATTTGTGTTGGTTGACTTTAGCTTAGACAAAGAAATTAACCCGGAACTTGTTAATTGTGATTTGTGGGCGCAAACTCCGCCGAAGTCTGTTAAATCGCCTTTGGGAAAAAAACAGGAGTTGGCGGTGCAGGCTTTGTATGTGCCGATCGAGCAATCGCAAGGCAACCCCCACTACAATAGCGACATCTACGCTCTAGGTACGATCGCCCAGCTTGCGGTAACGGGACTCTCACCCAAGGAACTCAGCGCCCTGAGAAACAACAAAAAAGGCGAGATTCCGTGGCACAATCGGGCAACTTGTTCGGCGACTCTAACACGTATTATCGATCGAATGGTGCGCTCCGACAAAGAAGAACGCTATCACGAAGCAGCCGAAGTTTTGGCAGACATCAAACAAATCGCCGTAAAATGGGATGCCCCTCCGTCGCCAGCCACCATCATCACCAAGCCTAGGAGTAAACCGCCCATCCAGCGCCCTACTAAACTGCTGCTGTTGGCTGCAATAGTCTCCGCTTCGATCTTGACAGCAGTCATCATGTACTTCGGACATATTAAAAGTCCGGCGAGGGCGAAAGAATTGTTCGCCCGCGGCGTGGCTAAGGCACAACAAGGTGACAAAACAGGCGCGATCGCCGATTATACTCAAGCCATCGCCCTGAATGCTGGCGATGCCGAAACTTTTTACAAGCGGGCTAATGCTCGCTACGACATGGGTGCGACAGAGCAAGCAAAGGCAGATTATACGCAAGCAATTAAAGTTAATCCGAGCCACACCAAAGCCATCTATAATCGAGGTTTGGCGCGCCTCGACACAGGCGACAAGCGGGGGGCCGTGGAGGATTTTACCCAAGTATTGCGGCTGAGTCCGAGCGACGGTGAGGCATACTCTCAGCGGGGTTTAGTCTACTACGATTTGGCAGACTACCGCACGGCCATTGAAGACTACACTCAAGCAATTCGGCTCACTCCCAACGATGCTGTAGCTTACAGCAATCGGGGTTTAGCTCGATCGGCATCGGGCGACAAAACTGGAGCAATGGCAGATTTTACCCAAGCGATTCAAATTAGCCCCAAACAAGCTAGCGTTTACTACAGTCGCGGTCGATCGCGCTTTAATCTGGCAGATTATCAAGGAGCGATGGAAGATTATAGTAAGGCGATCGAATTGGAACCAGAACAAGCTGATGCTTATACCAATCGGTGCAGCGCTTACTTAAATTTGGCAACCTACGACAAAGCGATTGAAGATTGCACCCGCGCAATTAATCTCGATCCCAAAGATGAAGCAGCTTACAACAACCGCTGCATTGCTTATCTAAATTTAAAACAATTTCAAAAGGCTGCTGAAGATTGCAGTTTGGCGATCGGACTTAACAGCAACAATCCCAAAGCATACAGCAATCGAGGATTAGCTCGATCGGCTTCGGGAGACAAACTCGGGGCTGTAGAAGATTTTACCAGAGCAATTGGGCTCAATCCCAGTGATGCCGTAGCTTACAGCAATCGCGGTAGCCTGTACTCAGAACAAAAAAATTACCCTTTAGCGGTTGAGGATTTCGCTCAGTCGCTGCGGCTCAACCCCAACAATGCTACTGCTTTTTACAGCCGGGGCCTCGTGCGCCGCCAACTCAAAGATCGGGCTGGGGCGATCGAAGATTTTCAGAAAGCTGCAACACTGTTTCTAGAACAAGGAAGAGCCGATGGTTTCCAAAACGCACAAGCACAAATAAACGACCCTAAATAAACTATTAGTCAGTAGTCATGAGTCAGTAGTCATTAGTCATTAGTTGTTAGTTGTTGGGAATTGGTTATTAGTTATTGGTTATTGGTTACTTGCTACGAATTTCCCATTTCCAATTCTCAATTCCCAATAACAGCTAACAGCTAACAGCTAACAGCTAACAGTCATCAGTCATTAGTTATCAGGAACAACGAACAATGAAGAATGAGGCAGGAAAAAAGAAAAAGGCAAAATCACCAATCAGCAATTCCCAATCACCAACTCCAAATTACCAATTTCCCACGATAAACTCCCAATTTCCAAATCCCAATTACCAATTATCAAATATCGGTATGAACATGGTTGGTCAACTTTTAGATAGGCGTTATCGAGTAGTGCAAATTCTCAGTTCAGGAGCTTTTGGACAAACTTATTTAGCTGTCGATACTCGCCGACCTGGCCACCCTCAATGTGTAGTAAAACAACTTCGTCCTCCCAGCAACACTTCCGCAGTTCTCAAAACAGCTTACCGCTTATTTAAACAAGAAGCAGAAATATTAGAAAAGCTAGGAAAACACGATCAAATTCCATTTTTGCTCGCTTATTTTGAAGAAAGCAATCAATTCTATCTGGTAGAAGAGTTTGTGCCTGGACACGCGCTAAATCGGGAAATTGTTGCTGGTCAACCTTGGCGGGAAGAACGGGTGCTGTCGTTGTTGGAAGAAATATTACAACTTCTCGCCTTCGTACACTCTCAGGGAGTGATTCATCGCGACGTTAATCCCTCCAACTTAATCCGCCGCAAACCAGACAGCAAATTAGTTTTAATTGACTTCGGTTCAGTTAAAGAAGTTGCGAATCACGTCATCGATTTCGATACAGAATTTCCGCGCACCATTGCGACGGGGACTCCGGCTTATATGCCGATCGAGCAATTTCAAGGCAACCCCCAATTTAGCAGCGATCTCTATGCCGTAGGGATGATGGCAATCCAAGCTATCACGGGTTTACCCGGTACCGATTTGCCAAAATTGCAAGATCCGAGTCCTTCTCATACCGGGGAAATTGTTTGGCGCAACCGAGCTCAATGTTCTCCGGGATTGGCAAATATAATTGACAAAATGGTCTGTCACCAATTTGGCAAACGCTATCAATCGGCTGAGGACGTTTTGGCCGCTCTCAGCAAGCTGACGCACCGCCAAGAACCTCATACAGCTCAAAAGAAAAGTAGGGCTCCTAATAGTTTACGGTCTGTTGATAGTTTTGCATCACGTTTGGGCCCTCGGTTTTGGTGGCTGATTTTGGCTGGATTAGGGGCGATATCTCTGGTATTTCTGTTGAGTTATTGCAGCCGCCCGAATCCGATTAAAGCTAAGGAATATTACGAACAGGGAGTAGAAAAGTCTCGCAATCAAGATGCGGAGGCGGCTTTGCAGGCTTTCAACAAGTCAATTCAATTAAATCCTAACAATGCTGATAGTTTTTATCTGCGGGGAAATGCTAATTACGATTTAAAAAAATATCAAGAAGCAATTGCAGATTATTCTCAGGCGATCGCTCTCAATCCTAAATATTTTAAGGCTTATTTTAACCGGGGATTAGCCCGCAACGATTTTAACGACAAGCGCGGGGCGATTGAGGATTATACTCAGGTTTTGAAGATCCAACCCAACGATTTTGATACATATTATGAAAGAGGAATTACGTATTTACAACTACAAGATTACAATATGGCTATTCAGGATTTTACTGAAGCAATTCGGTTGCAGCCGAAGCTGGTTAAAGCTTATCATTCGCGGGGGCTGGCTCGCGCCGGGAGCGGAGATTTGCAGGGGGCGATCGGAGATTATACTGAAGCAATTAAACTCGACGCTCAGAATGTTGATGCTTTCTATAGTCGGGGGAGAGCTCGCTTTCACTTAGGAGATTATCAGGGAGCTTTGGCGGATTATTCTCAGGTAATTGTGATCGATCCCAAGAGTGGAGATGCTTACACTAATCGTTGCAGCACGCAGTTGAATTTGGGAGCGTATCAAGCGGCTATTGACGATTGCACTCAGGCGATTTCGCTGAGCGATGAAGATGGGGTTCCTTACAACAATCGCTGCATTGCTTATTTAAATTTGAAGGATTATCCTAAAGCAATTGCCGATTGCACCCAAGCGGTGACACTAAATCCGAACAATTATAATGCTTTGAGCAATCGCGGTTTGGCTCACCACGCAGGGGGAGATAGCCAGGGGGCGATCGCAGATTTTACTGCCGCAATCGGCCTCAATCCCAACGATGCGGAAGCTTACGCCAATCGGGCGAAGGTTTACCAGCAGTTAAATAATTACAATAGTGCGATCGGCGATTATGTGCAAGCCATTCGGCTGAATCCGAATTATGCAGCAGCTTACTACGGTAGAGGAATGGTTCGCCGCTCGTTGGGAGACAAAGCAGGAGCAATTAGCGACTTAGAAAAAGCGGGCAAAATCTTTCTCGATCAAGGACTGACTGGCGGTTACAAAGACACACAATTTGAGATTGAAAAAATTAAGTAGCTAGTTGTAAGTTGTAAGTTGTAAGTTGTAAGTTGTAAGTTGTAAGTTGTAAGTTGTAAGTTGTTAGTTGTTAGTTGGTAGGGGCGGTGGATGGTGCGTGCCCGCCCTTATTTGTCAGTTGTTAGTTGTTAATTGTGCGGCATTGAAACTGTATGTCAAAAAACAGTAAAACTCTTGTGGGGCAGGCATCCTGCCCGCCCTGAATATGCAATGTTTATTTGCGTGACAGCTTAACAGTCAACAACGCCCCATCCCTCCGCTTCGATCCGCCCAATTCCCTTTAATAATTTTGAATTCGCTCAACCAAATCATAAAACGGTTGCCAATTATCCTCAAGAGCGATGGGTTCCCAAACAGCCTCAATCGTCGGCCTCAACAGCGATTGTTCGGGATTGTGCTGGCGCAACCTCTGGGCCATCTCATCCATATCGTCCGCCGACAAACTTTGCAAAACGTGACAATAAAACTGCCGCCAATGTGCTAACAAATCTGCTGGTTCCGCCTCGCTAAAGATTAGACTAGCATCATCTCGCCAAGTGCGATCGAACTGTCGGCGCAATTCCCAAAAGAAATCGTGATAATCAACTTGAGACTCCGCCAGCATCTTAATTGTCAACTTCAAAAGCTCATCACCATCCGCTTCTGGCAAATCCTCAAATCCCAATCTATTCAGCATCAACTTGCGGTAAGCTGCATTATAATGATCGCCAAACTTTGCCAAACCAGCATCCATATCAGCTTGAGGAATTGCCGCTGCTAGCGGTTGCTGAAGCTTCTCTAAATTCCCCTTGCAAATAAACGGTTGATTTCCGTAACAATAAAGACCGTAGTGATCGAAATAAGCTGCTGTAAATTCCGGCTTGTAAGTTGGAATAAAAGCAAACGGCCCGTAATCAAAACTTTCTCCAGTAATCGACATATTATCAGTATTTAGCACCGCGTGACAAAAACCAGCCGCCATCCACTGAGCAACCAATTCGGCTACACGTTTGACTAACTCTGCATAAAATAGCGCATACTTTTCTTCGGAAGAAGTACCAGAATTGCTAGCTGCTAAATGTAGTTTAGGATAGTAATATTCAATTACAAAATCTAAAAGTTTTTTAGTTAAATCCGGGCGGCGGATATAATGTAGTCTTTCAAACGTGCCAAAACGGATGTGAGAGTGACTAAAACGCACCATTACGGACGATCGCGTGGGAGAGGGTTCGTCGCCCCGCCACAAAGCATCCCCAGTTTCAACTAAACTAAAACAGCGAGATGTCCGAACTCCCAATCTGTGCAAAGCTTCGGCGGCTAAAACTTCGCGAACTCCCCCTTTGAGAGTGAGTCTACCATCAGCGTGCCGCGAGTAGGGAGTGCGACCGGAACCTTTAGTCCCGAAATCATAAAGTCTGCCGTCAGTACCGCGAACTTGACCGTACAAAAAGCCTCTACCGTCGCCTAAATTCGGGTTGTATTCGTTGAATTGATAGCCGTGGTAGCGGAGTGCGAGAAAGGGACGCACGCAGTGAAATTTACCGAAGGCTTCGATGAAATGTTGGTCGGTTACTTGTGCGGGATCTAAACCCAATACGGGCAATAATTTGTCGTTGCGAAAACGGAGGATGTGTTGGGGAAAATCGGCTGCGGGGACTTCATCAAAATAGTCACCGCCGAGGGATTCGAGGGCTGGTTCGTAGTTGAGGGAAAGCAAGGGATTTGACATTTTTGTATTTGACTGTTGACTGTTAGCTGTTAACTGTTAACTGTTAGCTGTTAGCTGTTAGTTGTTATTGGGAATTGAGAATTGGAAATTGGAAATTGGAAATTCGTAGCAAGTAACCAATAACCAATAACCAATAACCAATAACAACTAACCAATAACTAATGACCAATGACTTTTAACCGCATATTCCCTCCAAAGTTGCTATTAATTTGAGATTGTACTCATCTTCAAAACACGGTTTTTTGTAATCTAAACTCCACATTTCCAAAGCGCAATCGTCCTCGGAGTCGAGCGGTTGAAGCCGCAAGTGAAACTCTCGAAGTTCTGGGCGGTGTTCGCTTTTAAAATTAGCAATTGCGCCTATTTGCCGCCTGTCCAAAGCTACAGCAAGTCGCAGAAAAGGATGGAGTTTACTAACTATTTCTCGGTAGTTTTTGGGGAGGCTTACAAAATTCTCATGTTTCTTTTTCGGGGGGCTTTTCCGGTGATAGCGAGCCAAATTAGCAATTACTTCAATCTCTGTTTCAGAGTATCCCAATAACTCACCATTGCGAATTAAATAGTAAGAATGTTTGTGGTGCGCCGAATGACTGACGTACAAACCGCAGTTGTGCAGAATCGCGGCGGCCCACAGCAACTCCCGTTCTTCGGTGCCCCAATTGTGTAAAATTCCTTGGGTTTGGTCGAACAATTTGAGGGAAAACTCTGCGGTTCTTTCGCTTTGTTCTGTATTGACTTGATATTTTTCAGCCATCAGTAGAATGCTGCGCTGGCGGATTGAACCTTGATAGCGCAAGCGGTTTTCTATTAAACCGTGACTCAGCATCCAGTCAACAATGACACCTTCTCTCAGAGACCGATCGCACACAGTGATCGATTCCATTCCTAATAGTGTCATCGCTTCCTGTAAAATCAAAGCGCCGACGAGAATAATTTCTGCCCGCTTGTCCGACATTCCGGGAATTGCCAGTCTTTCTGAGTAAGAAAGTTTGCGGAAACGGTTGACTAAATCGCGCAAATCCTTTAGGCTGAGTTGATAGCCGGTCAACGGACTCGGAACTGTTCCCAGCTTTTCGCGAGCGTTAATGGCTGCTAAAGTTTCGATGGTTCCAGCGGTACCAATTAAACGCAGAGTTTCGCCAGCCTTGAATTGAGTTCGCAATTCGTCGATCGGTCTTTCCAGCGAAATCCGAATATAAGCTTGCAAATAGGCAAACTCCTCCTTGCTAATCGGGTCAGTTTTGACAAATTCTCCAGTCAGGCGTACAGCACCAATTTTGGTACTGGTGAGACAGCGCGGTTCAGAACTATCTCCTAAGATCAACTCAGTAGAACCGCCGCCAATATCAATAATTACCTGGGACTGATTGTTAAATTCCATTCCCGAAAGTACGCCGAGATAAATTCTCCGCGCTTCTTCTTGACCGGAAATTAAGCTAACATTTAGGTCTAATTCGTCAGCAACTTGTTTGAGAAACTCGCGCCCGTTAGGGGCTTCTCGAACCGCACTCGTAGCTACAGCGATGACTTGTTCAGCATTAAAAGTTTTAGCAATATCTTGAAAACGGCGCAAAGTTGCGATCGCCCTTTGCATAACCTCAGACTTCAAACACCCTGTTTTAGCCTCGCAATCGCCCAATCGAACCGTATCTTTTTCTCTAGCAATAATCGTAAACGCGGGCAATTTCGGATCGATTCGCGCCACCACCATGTGAAACGAGTTAGTACCCATATCAATAGCAGCAATAATGCGATTTGACTCCGCAGCAGCAAGTGAATTAACCATTGGAGTGTATCGGGGTTGACAGATATTTATGATTATTTCACGAATTCAGTGAGGCATTCTATTAAATCAGCAAAAATTGGGAATTAGGGCATCGCGCATCGCGCATCGCGCATCGGGCATCGGGCATCGGGACATACATCACTTTTTTTAGAACCGCTATAGTAGGTGATTGTGCCTAAAATTTGATAAAATCTAAAGTTAAAAATCTAAAATCTATAATTAAAATGCTTCAAGAGTCCGATCGCCCAACCGAATCCACATTGCTAACCATCATAAAGCTTTTGAGGTGGGACAAACCAGCAGGAAGGCTGATTTTAATGATACCAGCCCTCTGGGCCGTGTTTTTAGCAGCAGACGGGAGACCGCCCTCGGCATTAGTTGGCGTAATAGTGTTAGGAACCTTAGCCACCAGTGCGGCTGGATGCGTGATCAACGACTTGTGGGATCGCGATATCGATCCCGAAGTCGAAAGAACGCGATCGCGCCCCCTAGCATCCCGCGCCCTGAAAGTACAAACAGGAATCGGAGTTGCCTTAATTTCCTTTGCTTGCGCGGCGATTCTTGCATTTTATCTCAATCCTTTAAGCTTCTGGCTGTGTGTCGCCGCCGTACCAGTAATTATCTGCTATCCCCTAGCAAAAAGAGTCTTTCCAGTACCGCAATTAGTGTTATCAATCGCTTGGGGTTTTGCAGTTTTAATTAGTTGGAGTGCGGCCGTTGACGCATTAGAATTAGCGACTTGGCTACTGTGGGGTGCAGTCGTGTTTTGGACGATGGGATTTGATACAGTTTATGCGATGAGCGATCGGGAAGATGACCTGCGTTTGGGGGTGAATTCCAGCGCGATATTTTTCGGGGATAATGCCGCTAATGCTGTGGGTTTTTTCTTTGTTGGGACTGTCGGTTTGTTAGCAGCAATGGGAATTAATTTACATTTGCATATTGGTTTTTGGATGGCAATTAGTGCGGCGGCTATTTTGTGGTTTTTGCAATATAGTCAACTGCGGAATGCGGATATTCCTAAGCCTGTTTACGGTCAAATTTTTCGCCAAAATGTTTGGGTGGGGTTTGTGATTTTGGCGGGGATGATTGTTGGGGATATTTTTTAGACTTCGCCTAGGTGACTGGAGGATGATTTCTTCGCGCCTGGAAATTTCGTCCTCTATTCATTTGATTGTTTTTTCTAGATTATTCTACTTTCCCTAAAGGCGATTAGTAGTTGGTGTCGAGGCAGTTAGTGTAATAATTATATCAGTATATCAAATTGTTAATGTCAGCGAATGAGGTATAATTATGAGCCTGCTTTCACACTTTACTGGAACAATCAAAAATACAGCAATGATATTGCCGAGGGCATGAGTGGCGGGCCTGTATGGGATATTTCGGGTAAGTTGGTGGGGATTAATGGCAAATCGAAATATCCTTTGGGGGGAATTGATGTGTTTAAGTTGGCGGATGGGAGTGTGCCTTCTCTGGCTGTTTTTCGGCAGATGGAAGCTTTGAGTTGGGCGATTCCGCTTGATACTTTTCAAGAGTTGGTAAGTCATCTGAAGGTATGATTATTCTCAGTTTATCGCTACTGTTTGGATAGTTTTTTCATGTTGTCAACAGCCCGTTGATACCAAATACCTGTATTCCCTTGTTGCTTATACAAATCAGCGGCTTTTTGGTAATCTTCGATTGCACTCTGTTTGTCGTTAATAGCAGATTTGGCTGCACCCCGATTGCTGTAAGCAGCAGCTAAGTTAGGATTAAGCTGAATAGCCCGATCGTAATCTGCGAGCGATTTTGTAGTCATTGCCTTATTCCAGTTATTGAGTTTTAATAAAGCTGCTTCCCGGACGGTTTAGAGAAGTACGCCGAATTCGATCGGAGTGTGTGATAATTATCAAAAATATTATCACAACAAAATAATTATTGGCAAAACTATGGGCGGACATTACTACATAATCAGCTTATTGGGTAAAGGTGGATTTGGCGAAACCTACTTAGCACAGGACGAATATCTACCCGACAAGCCCCCGCGCGTGGTTAAGAGATTCAAGCCCCAGTCCAATGATCCCTTCTTGCTGCAAGAAGCCAAACGCCTGTTTTAAAGCGAGCCTCAACACCTGTACAAGTTAGGTAGTCACGATCGCATTCCGCAGCTATTCGCCCACTTCGATGAAAATCAAGAATTTTATCTCGTCCAAGAGTTAATTGCAGCGCTATCTGGAATTATAGCGATCGTCCTTTCTAATAATTCAGAAAGGCTCTCGCCCATAATTCATCAAAAGAGCGAGATCCCTTCTTACATCCGCGTTAATCTGCATCCATCTGCGGTCAAAAAAGAGCGATCGCCCTTTCCAATAATCCAGAAGGGCGATCGCTCTTCAACTTCCCACCTCAAGAGTAAAGATTTACTCATTCTCATCAACATTATCCAAGATATCTTCGATGTCCCGTGCCCCGTGAATCACGCGCAAAATTTCTACCCCTGAGTCTATCAGACGGTAGAAAATCAGATATCTTCTAAAACCTTTAATAGCTTGTTGTCGCACATCGATTAAATTAGGATGAGAAAATTGACAGCGTTTTCCCATTTTTGGCGTTTGGGCTAACTGTTTAAACGTTTCTTCCGCCGCGACAAGAAAGCGATCGGAAGCATCCATATTATCTTCCGCAATGTAAGTGGCTAATTCAATCAAATCACGGATAACTTGCGGACGTTTTTGGAGCGAGGTCATTTTTCTCCCTGGAACCCCTGATTCTGGGAAATACGCGATCGCACAGCTTGACGAATCTCCCTCCAATTTTCCTCAGTCATCGCCGTAGGATTTCCCGATTCCAAACCCTCTAATAACATCGCTTCCAAACGTTCTGAAGATTTGCGTTTTTGGTCTTGGCGAATTAACTCACGAAAATACTCGCTAGCTGTACTATAACCACCTTGAGCTACCTGTGCTTCTATATAAGTTCGCATTGAGTCAGGTAGAGAAATATTCATGCTTGTCACGGGTATTACTTACCTCATTTAACTCGTTATCTTAATTATGGCAGATTTTGCCATTTTTTGTCAACCTTCACACAACCTGTAATTTGGCAATCAGAAATTGGGAAGAGCGATCACCCTTTCTGCGCCAGATTTATACAGGCGATCGCTCTTTCAAAAATGCGATATACTCAACCATAAAATATGAAAAAAATCATCGTCGGCATCATGGGCCCAGGCGAAAGTGCCACATCAACCGACTTAGAAAACGCCTATCAACTCGGACAACTCATCGCCGAAGCTGGATGGATATTGCTAACTGGCGGCAGAAATCTCGGCGTGATGGATGCCGCCAACAAAGGTGCAAAATCAGCTAACGGTTTAACAATCGGCATCCTTCCGGGAAACGATACTCGCGGCATTTCCGAGGCTGTAGATATTGCCATTGTCACCGATATGGGAAACGCCAGAAATAACATTAATATTCTTTCTTCAGATGTCATAATTGCCTGCGGTACGGGCGCGGGTACCGCTTCGGAAATTGCCCTCGCCATCAAAGCTCACAAACAAGTTATTTTGTTAAATCATAGCTGGGAAAGTCAACTTTTCTTTAAAGATTTAGGCAAAAATAACATTTTTGTGGTACACAATGCTGTAGAGGCTATGAATCAAGCTCGCGAAATCCTAGCAAATCCCAGATGAAATTCAAGATGAAAGTAAGCAAATTCAACTTTTGTGCGATCGCAATTTTCCTAACTCTGGGGATTTTCGGCAGTACCAAAGCAGACGGAGGAATTGCACAGTTAAGTTTCAGCAACCAATCCACTCAAACTTTAGCACAAACCCTCCCTCCACCTCCTGCCACACAGCCTGTTACCGAACCAGAAGCGCCCCCGATTCTTAGCGAATCCGCGCCGGATCAAATAGCTTTAGCAACCCATTTGCAGACGATCAAAGCTAAAATGTACGGTGCTTACTGGTGTCCTCACTGTCACACCCAACAAGAACTTTTCGGCAAACAAGCATTTACCGCGATTACTTACATTGAGTGCGATCCCAGGGGGAAAGATGCTCAACCTGATTTGTGCAAAGCTGCGAAGATTCAAGCTTATCCCACTTGGGAAATTCGGGGCAAATATTACACCGGCAGGCAATCTTTGGAAAAACTTGCTCTTTTATCCGGTTATAAAGGCAGCAGCAATTTTGTGCCACAACTTCCTTCTCCTTAAGAATATCTAACTGACAAGGCAAACATTCTTAGCGACACCACCGAAACTCACCTAAATCAAATGATTTCTGATTTTAGTCGTTTTACCTCGATCGCAAATCGATCTATGAAGCTCAAAAAAAACTCATCTGTAACTGGCAATTAAGATAAATTAGTCAGGATAAAAGCTTCCAGATTGACCTGTAACAGTAATTTTTACTCGGTCGGGCTGCATTGTCTGCGATCGCATCTATAATAAGTAGGATGCGATCGCTAATCATATCAAACAGAATCACAAAACGTTGCGATCGACTCATTGAAAAATTTAATTATTTAGCATAAAATTTAATAGGGGTGAAATTAAGCCTGAGATATCAACTCCTTTTCGATCAAAACTCAAAACTCAATTGATCGAGTTGGGTTCACTATAAAATACTCAAAAACTTGAGTTTCTATAGCGGTTATCAAAAAAGTGAGATATGCCCTATGCACGTCGGGCACTTCATCTTTCTGAGAAAGGCTATAGTACCCAGATAATCTTTAATAGCATAGGAATTTTAAAATGAAACCGAATTTAGTTACCCTAGCTTTAAGTGCGATCGTCCTGCTAGGGCTGCCCAGTTGCAGTACGACAACCAGCAGTGCCACGACGACAACAGCGCCCACGACTGCCGCAACGCAAACCCAAACCTCGATTAAAGTTGGGGCATCAAGCAGCACGTTGGGTCTTATGAAGGTGCTGCAAACTAACTACGAAGCTACCGCAAAAAACGTCAAAATTACCCAACTAGAACCAGGGCAGTCCGAAAATATAATTGATGGGGTTAAACAGACATTAGTCGATGTAGGTGCAATATCGAGAACATTAAAGCCAGAAGAAAATGATGGCACTTTAGAGTCTAGTGATGTTGCCCACGATGCCCTTTTAGTGGCCACTCATCCCAGCGTCACAGGGGTAAAAAACCTCACTACTGAAAACCTCAAAGGCATTTATAGCGGCAATATCACTAACTGGAAGGAACTCGGAGGAACCGATGCTAAAATTGTGCTGCTCGATCGCCCAGAAGATGAATCTGCCAAGCGGCTATTGCGGAAATATTACCTAGGAGCAGATTTAAAAAATTCATTAGAAGCAGTAGTATTTCGGAAAGAAGGGGAATTGATCGAGGCAATTCAAAGCACTCCTTACAGCATCGGTACCTTTTCCCTGGCTCACGCCATTTCCCATAAACTACCTGTCAACCGCCTCAGCATCAACGGGGTTGAACCAACACGAGAAAATGTCCAAGCGGGCAAATATCCGATGGTTCGGACAATTTCAATTCTCTGGCACAAAAAACCGACCGAGGCTACCCAAGCGCTACTTCAATACATCTCTAGTCCGCCAGGAATCAACGCGATTGAGGAGTCTGGCTTTATTTTCGTGACCCCATCCGCCAAGGATTAAGAGCTGTGGCCATCCAATCCAGATACGCGCGGTTACCCGTTTCCGCCAAGTTGTTATCGCCTCTGTTATTTGCATTTCTGAGTCTATGGACTCTCGGAAGCTTGGGTTTTGGTTATTTTGCTAGAAACAGCTTAGAACAAATGGCGCGAAAGGAGATCGTGGATCTGGCTAGTATGCTGCGGGAATCTCTAAAGCAAAGGCAAGAATCACTCAGTTTGAAAGCCCGTTCGGTGAGTGAGGATAATGATGTCATCACAGCAGTAATAAAGGGCGATCGCCCTTTATTGCTGCGGACTATATTACCAATCCAAGCTGGTCTTAAACTGGATTTGATCAGAATAGTTGACGCTGATGGTCAAGTCTTAGTGTCTTCACAGTTGGGAGCAATAAGACAGGCGACATTGCAGGATGCCTCTGTGAACCGTGCCGCCCGAACCGGACTAGAGTTATCGGGAATCCTCCTGGCAGAAAACAGGGCTCCGTCTTCCATGATTGGGTTAATATCAATCAAATCATCTCAAAAGATCCTAGCTGGTTTGGTTGCGGGATTAGCCATTGACGACACAGCGCTCCAGTCGATTCGTGGCAACACATCCATACATTTGGTGGCTTTTGACGGCGAGAAGGTGACGGCTGCTACTTTGCCACTTCCGCGCGATCGACCTTGGCAATTTCGACAGCCAGACGGGTTGCCCACCAAAATCAGGATTGCAGGTGAAGAATACCTGATCGCAACAATCGAATTACAAAGTTTTGATGGGGCAAATCTCCAAATTGCTGTACTCAAGTCTGCTAAGGAAATCGAGCAAGCAGAACAGCATTTATGGTTTGTGGTGGGCGGCTTTGGTCTATTAGGAAGTGTCCTGATCGCAGTCGTGATGATCGGAGGTTTCCGTCTCACCCAAGCTCTGAGCCGTCGCATTCAAAGACTGACTGAGGCAACCCAGGAATTGGCCAGAGGCAATTTAGCCATTGGTATTCCGGTTGATAGTCAGGATGAAGTGGGGCTTTTAGCTCAGGGATTTAAGAGTATGGCAGAGCAACTTATGGCTCGCGATCGGCAACTGAACCAACAGGTGCAACAACTAGAGAGTACCCTTGAAGAACTGCACCGCACCCAGAGTCAGATGGTGCATAACGAAAAAATGTCGGCACTGGGGCAAATGGTGGCAGGGATAGCGCACGAAATCAACAACCCGGTAAGCTTTATCTACGGCAACCTGTCTCATCTCAACGATCACATCCATGACTTACTGCGATTACTAGATGCCTATCAAATGGACCATCCCAACCCGTCCCCATCACTTCAAGATGACCTAGACGATGTGGATCTAAACTTCCTAAAAGAGGATCTCACTAAGATTCTTAAGTCGATGAAAGTGGGCAGCGCTCGCATTCGGGACATTGTGGTTTCGTTGCGTAGCTTTTCTCGTCTGGATCACTCGGAATTCAAGGCTGTCGATCTCCATGAAGGCATTGATGACACTTTGATGATTTTAGAACATCGCCTTCAAGCCAACCCAGAACGCCCAACCATTGAAGTAGTCAGACAATATGGCGAGTTACCGTTGGTAGAATGCTATGCAGGTCAACTTAATCAGGTGTTTATGAACTTGCTATCAAATGCGATCGATGCTTTGGAAGAGAGCAATGAAGGACGTAGTTTTCAGAATATTGCTGACCAACCAAATCGGATTTGGATTAAGACTACCAAAACAAAAAAACAGTGGGTGCAGATTGCGATCGCCGATAACGGTACAGGTATTCCAGAGAAAGCGCGATCGCGCCTATTCGAGCCCTTCTTCACTACTAAACCCGTAGGCAAGGGGACAGGATTAGGCTTATCCATTAGCTATCAGGTGGTGAAGGAAAAGCATGGAGGAAAACTGTGGTGTGATTCCACCCTGGGCGAAGGCACGAAGTTTGTGATTGAGATTCCCATAGAGGTCGGACTCAGCCAATAAATAGTTGAGAATCGGTTTGCAGTTTTTCGACTCACTGTCAACCGTCAACCGTTAATTGTCAACAGTTTTCTCACTAAAATACTCTTCAACAATTTTCAAAATCCGCGAGGCAGCCCAACCGTCACCAAAGGGATTAATTGCCATTGCCATTGCGTCGTAAGCGGCAGAATCACTCAGCAATTCGGTGGCTGCTGCGGTAATTATATCAGAATCTGTGCCGACAAGTTTAGCGGTTCCGGCGGCAATTGCTTCGGGTCTTTCTGTGGTTTCTCGCAATACTAAAACAGGCTTACCCAAACTCGGTGCTTCTTCTTGCAAGCCGCCGGAATCTGTGAGGATTAAATGACTTCTCTGCATGGCTCCTACTAATTCAGCGTAGTCCAAAGGTTCGGTTAAAAAGATTCTTGGATGGTCGCCTAAAAGAGCTTTTAATGGTTCCCGAACTGTCGGATTTCTGTGCAGCGGTAAGAGTAAGGCTGTATCGGGAAATTTATCGAGAATTTGGATGAATGCCCTAGCAATTCCTGCTAAGGGTTTTCCCCAATTTTCGCGGCGGTGGACTGTTGCTAAAATGGTGCGATGTTTGCTCCAATCTAAGTTGGGAATGTTGCATTCTGGTTGGCGTTTGGCGACGGATAGCAAAGCGTCGATTACTGTGTTGCCTGTACGATGAATTTCTCCTAAAACGCCCGATCGCCCTAAATTCTCTGCAGCCAGCGTTGTTGGGGCAAAATGCAGCCTTGTGAGCTGAGATATCAACCGCCTGTTAGCTTCTTCGGGATAGGGATTGAACAAATCGTCGGTTCGCAATCCGGCTTCTACGTGACCGACTGGTATTTTCTGGTAAAATGCAGCTAAAGCTGCTGCAAATGCTGTTGTTGTATCGCCCTGCACTAATACGATTTCTGGCTGCAAATCTTTGAAGCAGGCTTCTAAACCTTGCAAACTGCGGGATGTAATGTCTGTGAGGGTTTGCTGGTGCTGCATAATTGCTAAATCCCGATCGGCTTTCAGGTCGAACATTTGCATTACTTGCTCGACCATTTCTCGGTGCTGACCGGTTAAAATTACTTGGGTGTCAAAGATTGGTGAATTTTTGAACAGTTGAATTACAGCGGCTAGTTTGATCGCTTCCGGGCGAGTTCCTAGGACGATACAAACGCGGTGTGTGGCTTCGGGCATGGTAAAATTGGGTAGTTGAGATTTTTGCTGCTCTTAAAGGCTGAATATTTTATAGCAGGTTTGAATAGTTAGTGAATAAGATTTATTTTTTTTATGAACCGCAGAGGGCGCAGAGGGCGCGGAGGAGAGAAGAGAGATAGAAGGTGTTCGTTTGGGAGTTATATTGTTTTTGCTTGCACTATTTGTACATCTTTAATTTTTAATTGGTCATGCCCTATCGCTACATTCTATTTTACAAACCTTACGATGTTTTAACTCAGTTTACTGACAATTCCAGCGAGAATAAACGCAGTACCCTGAAAGATTATATTCCGATTCCTGATGTTTATGCGGTGGGAAGGCTCGATCGCGATAGCGAAGGTTTGTTGCTGTTAACCGATGACGGACAAATGCAGCACCGCCTCAGCGATCCAAAATTCGCTCATCCTCGCACTTACTTGGTTCAGGTGGAACGGGTTCCAGATGCAGGCGCGATCGCCCTTTTGCAAACTGGTGTCACAATTCAAGATTATCGGACTCGATCGGCAAAAGTGCAATTATTATCAGCAGAACCCCAATTGCCGCCCCGCCAGCCCCCGATTCGATTTCGCAAAAACATTCCCACAGCTTGGCTGGAAATGACTCTCACAGAAGGCCGCAACCGCCAAGTGCGCCGGATGACCGCAGCAGTAGGGTTTCCGACGCTGCGGCTGGTGAGAAGTGCGATCGGGCATTTGCAACTAAATGACTTGAAACCCGGTGAATGGCGCGAATTAACTCAAGCTGATTTGAGATTTGAGATTTGAGATTGCAGAATTACAGTCAACAGTCAACCGTCAGTAGGGGCGGTGGATGGTGCGTGCCCGCCCTCAACAGTCAACAGTTAACCGTCAACAGTCAACAATCAACTACTTTCTGGGCGGCAAAATAAAACTCTCGTTTCCATCTTTATCTTTTTTTACCTGAGCTCCCAACTTAACAAGAGCTTGTTTCGCCCTTTGCCGCACCAACTTATCAGTTGTTTGAGCATAAACCGTACTCCAAGCGTTAAACCGCACCGGCACGCTATCGGGATCTCGGCGCAAATAGTCAGCAGTGGCTCGAAAAATGGGCGCTAATTTCGGGCCGTCGGCTGTGTTTTCTACCCAATCAGCGGCCATTTCGTGAGAGTGAATTGAGTCGGGAATATCGCCCAACAACAGCAACTCATCAATACCTTTGGTTCGCCACACAATCCACGCTTGGGGATGATTTTGTCGCGAAAGGGCGTTAGTACCGCGCTCTATCAACTTAATAGCAGTTTCCGGCTTTCCCTGATAAAAAGAAACGGCTGTGGACAAAAACAGGTAGATGTCAGCCCACTTGGGGTCGCGCCGCGTAATTATGTCAAAATAATCTTGGCTGAGATTGTAGCCCGTCACGTCTCGCGCTTCATCGTCGCCAAAATACTGCAAAAATTTCAGAAATGTCCAGTCGGCCATTAAATTGTCAAACCCAAAACTAGGAAGTGTTTTGAGCATTTTCAGCCGCAGGGCTTCTTGCTGGGAGGCTTGCTTGAAATCGGCGGCAGACATTGCAGAGACAGGCTTCTGTCCCTGAACGCTAGCTGCGGGCATTCCGCCCAATTGCCCGTTCGACTGCATGGTAATCACTCCCGCCAGCGCTGCAGAGCCGATCGCTCCATTAATGAGCAGGCTCAACCACTTACGCGAAAATTGTTCGATTTTAAGTTCCACGGCACCTTCAAATCCAAGTTTAAAATTAAGTTTATTAAAATAGAGTAATGATTGGTTGGCGATCGGCGATGAATCTCGTTAAACTATCCAAAGGGATGGTAGAGCCTCCACACAATAGTTTAAATGGTAGTTTGAGATTTTTTAGCAATATAAAATCTCAAATCAAAAATCTAAAATCGAATTGAGCCATAATTCAATGAATCAAGCCCGCAAACGCTTTTCTATGTTACAGGCAGCCCTGTTCACTGGGGCGATGGCCACAACCGCTTCGATATCTTTACTCGTTCCTGGCCTGAGTCAATCAGTCCGCGCCGAGCTTCAAGATAGCCCCAAAGCTGTCTTAGACGAAGCTTGGCAAATTGTGAACCGAGAATACGTCGATGGCAGTTTTAACAAGACTGACTGGCAAGTGGCCCGGAACGACTTGCTGAGCAAAAATTATACCTCTCGCGAAGCAGCCTATACCGCCCTCCGCAAAGCCCTAGAGAAATTAAACGACCCCTACACGCGCTTCATGGACCCGAAGCAATACCAAGCGCTGACGAATCAAACCTCTGGGGAACTGACAGGGGTGGGGATGAGGCTGGAACAAGACGAGAAAACGAAAGCGATTACGGTAGTCGAACCGATGGAAAATTCCCCGGCCCTGAAAGCAGGGATTCAAGCGGGCGATACGATTTTGGCGATTGATGGCAAAACTACCAAGGACTTGACTGTCTCGGATGCGGCTCAGATAATTCGGGGCGACGAAGGCACGAAAGTCTCGCTGCGGATGGCTCGTCCGGGCAAAAGTGAGTTTGATATCACTCTGACTAGGGCGAGAATTGAGGTAGCTGCGGTTCGCTACAGCCTCAAGGATGAAGGCGGCGAGAAAGTCGGTTACATCCGCTTGCAAGAGTTTAGTTCCCACGCGGGCGAACAAATGGAGGCGGCGATTAAAAAGCTCTCGGCTCAAAAAGCTGATGCTTTTGTGTTGGATTTGCGGGGGAATCCCGGCGGTTTGCTGCGGGTGAGCATTGATATTGCCCGGATGTGGATGGATACAGGGGCGATCGTCCGTACAGTCGATCGGGTGGGCGATTCTCAGGAAATGCGGACAAACCGCACTGCGATCACTGACAAGCCTTTGGTGGTGCTCGTAGACGACAACTCCGCCAGCGCCAGCGAGATTTTGGCCGGTGCTCTCAAGGACAACAAGCGCGCAACTGTGATGGGCACCCAAACTTTTGGCAAAGCTTTGGTGCAGTCGGTGCATTCTTTGTCTGACGGTTCGGGATTGGCGGTGACGATCGCTCACTACTATACTCCCAACGGTACTGATATCAGCCACAAGGGCGTTACTCCCGATGTCAAAGTCGAAGTCAGCGACGCAGAAAAGCTGAAATTAGCTAACAAACCGATGTTGGTTGCGACTAAGGACGATCCTGTTTACGCGCAGGCGATCGCGCTTTTGAAAACTACGGCTTCCTCAACTCGTCCCGTTGCTGCTAACGAGGCTCCTGGTGTCAAGAAATAGTTGAAATTGGCAGTTATTTACAATTAACTTTTAGATAAAACCCGCCAGTGCGGGTTTTATTTTTGTAGTTTGATTGAGCTTCATATCAAGTCCGATCGATTCACCGCGATCTCAAATCCTCTCTTCATCGGAATAGTAAATTCACTGTTGACTGTTGACTGTTGACTGTTAACAGTTAACATCACCAGGAGTGCAACCGGAATTGAACTGAGGTGCGGGCGATCGACTGCGATAAGGTCGATCGGCCAAAATCACTATTATCAACGTTCCTAATTTGAGAGAAATTGAAATTCGCGAGTTCCTTGATAGCCAGATAAATCAGCTAACTCCTGCAACGATTTTTGCCCTTGGTAAAACTTACCGTCAATTTCCCAAGTGGGAGTTCCCTGAATCTTCGCAGCTTGGCAAAGATCAGGCCTCGCATTTTTCCCTTGAGGATTGCACTCGATATAATTGATAATTCGAGCCGCCTCTTTGCCAAAACTTTCCTTCTGCGCTTGACAGTGAGAGCAGGTATAAGATCCGTACATTTTAGCTCCCACTTTTTTTAAATGCTGCGCTAAAGCAATTTCCGAAGTACCGGAAGATGTTGTGGTATTCATGCTAGTCTCCTTAGCTGTACCGAGATTATTCACATCAGCATAAAGAGCCAGAGAGGAAATCAGCACTAACATAGACACCAGAATTCCTATAAAAAATAGTTGCCCGATATCATCCCATTCGCGACCGATTAATGCTAAGAAAAACAAGCTAGTTGCAAATAAAGCAGAGGCAATACAGTAAATACAAGCTGCTTTGATATCAACAGCCAGTACATACATCAGATAGCCACTAAAAATCGTCATAGCCGTGCTACCAGCAAACAGAAATAGTCCCGTCCAAGACTCTAACTTAGAGCGGAGACTCTTCTGTTCTGCGGGATTGACAAGTAGGGGAGCTACGGCAAAAACTATCATGCTCAAATAGCCCAAAAAACCGAACAAAGAAAGAGGCAAACCAAAGACATAGGCATAGGGACTCGAAAGCACGATATCGCAGCCTTCGATCGGACAAACTGCCGTTCCGTTGGATAACTTGACCACTGTTAGATAGGCAGTAATCACAGCCCCTATCGAGGCAATTCCTGCCGTGATGGGACGAGAATAGCGGTGAATCCAGGGCTGAGAACGTTGACGACGCATAGTATTTTTCACCTCAAAATGTATGTTTCAATTGTGGCGTAAGTTGGGCAATGCCCGCCCTGCGAACACTCTATTTCAAAACTCTAGTCGCATTGAAAATAGCTGCTAAAGCTACCCCAACATCAGCAAAAACTGCCTCCCACATGGTAGCTAACCCAAAAGCACCCAAAGCAATAAATATGCCTTTGACTAACATGGCAAAAATGATATTTTGCCAGACAATATTGTGAGTTTTTCGGGCAATTTGGATTGCTTCAGCCACCTTTGACGGTGCATCTGACATAATTACAACATCGGCAGTTTCGATCGCCGCATCGGAGCCCAAACCCCCCATCGCTATGCCCACATCAGCTCTCGCAAGAACGGGTGCATCATTAATTCCGTCCCCCACAAAGACAATTTTATCGCCTTTTTTAGATTGACCGATCAGTTTTTCGATCGCCTCGACTTTTCCTTCGGGTAATAACTCGGCTAAATAGGAATCTAAACCGAGCTTTTTCGCAACACTATCGGCTACAGCTTGATTATCTCCTGTTAGCATCACGATGCGCTCAACACCTAATTTTTTGAGGTCGCGAATAGCCTGTACTGCGTCTTCCTTAAGCTCGTCAGCAATTAAAATGTAGCCAGCGTAGCTGTTGTCTACCGCTAAATGGACGACAGTACCTTCAGCATTGCAGACATCGTGAGGGATATTTTCTCGGTGCAGCAAACGGTCATTTCCAGCCAGCACAATTTGATTATTTACTTTTGCTCGAATGCCGTGTCCAGCTATTTCTTCGTAATCTTTAACATCCGATGAATCTATCTTTCCGCCGTAAGCTTCCATAATAGATTTCGCGACGGGGTGATTTGATTGAGATTCTACTTTAGCGGCTATTTCCATTAACGCTGCTTGGGTAAAACCATTTGTAGGCACAATTTGTGCTACTTTAAAAACTCCTTTTGTCAGAGTTCCTGTTTTGTCCAAAACAACTGTCTTGACTGCTGTCAGGGTATCTAGAAAAGTCGAGCCTTTAACCAAAATACCGCCCTTAGCTGCACCGCCAATTCCCCCAAAATATCCGAGAGGAATGCTAATCACCAATCCGCAAGGGCAGGAAATAACTAACAAGACTAGGGCGCGGTAAACCCATAAAAAGCGATCGGCATTAGTTGCTTCTGAAATGAACAAAGGCGGAATTAAAGCCACTGCTAGCGATGCAAATACTACAAAAGGCGTGTAGTAACTGGCAAATTTTGTGATAAATTTCTCAGTTTCAGCTTTTTTGCTTCTGGCATTTTCTACTAATTCCAGAATTCGGGAGATTGAAGATTCGCCGAATAGTTTGGTAACTTTGACGGTGAGAACTCCTGTCTGGTTAATTGTTCCTGCTAAAACTGTTTCTCCAACTTTCACGGTTCGAGGTACAGATTCTCCAGTTAATGCAGATGTGTCAATCTGAGAATTGCCGTCTATAATTTCACCGTCTAAGGGAATTTTTTCTCCCGGTTTGACAAGGATAATATCGCCGACGGCTACGGTTTCTGGCGAAACTTTTTTGATGTCGCCATTTTGCTTGAGGTTGGCGCTGTCTGGGCGAATTTCTAAAAGCGATCGGATCGATTGACGCGATCGCCCGATCGCAAATTCTTGAAAAAGTTCTCCGATTTTGAAAAACAACATCACACCGACTGCTTCAGGGAGTTTGTGAATAGCGACAGCGCCGAGTGTTGCTATAGTCATTAAGAAATTTTCATCAAAAAATCGACCTCGCAGAATATTGCGCCCCGCAATGGTTAAAACATTCCATCCGCTTAAAAGATAGGCGGGGATGAAAACCAGATATTCACCTATAGAATAGGGCGTGTTGTGGAGTTGTTCTTCAAAAATTAAACCTCCGATAAATAGTACAACAACGGATATAACAGGAATCAATTCTTGCTTCAGATTGAAATCTCCGTGCCCGTGGTCGTGCCCGTGGTCGTGCCCGTGGTCGTGATCGTGGCCGTGGTCGTGGTCGTGGCCGTGGCCGTGGCCGTGGTCGTGGTCGTGGTCGTGGCCGTCGTCACTACAGCAACCGGAATCGCTCGATTTGGCTTTTTGCATGGTGTTTTCTGGGTTTCTGCTTATGTCTGATAGTATGAATAGATGTTCATATTATAGGTTAAAAAGATAATTTACTAGATTTTGATTTCAAAATCTAGCTATTTTTTAGAAAAATATTGTTGAGTTTGTCGTGACGGTGAGAACTAATTAATAATAATAATTGTTCTCAATTGCGGGCAAGTAATTACATGGCTGATACACAAAGATCAAGAAACCGGGTTTTTCAGCGAGATTGAGGGTGTTTGGCGAGTATTTTGGTGAAAAAACCCGGTTTCTGGCTACCCATTTTTTTAAGTATTGTTAAGAGAACATAATCTGTGCTAATCGTCACAGGCAGAAAACATGAAAAAAGGTTTTTGTTGTGAAATAGACATAAAAAAGCCAAAAAGCCTGCCGTAGCAGGGCAGAAAGATTCATCACCAGAAAATTTATGGCGATGGTTATTTCAGAAGTATTAGAAAGTTTAGCCATGACTCTACCAAGGCTGAATCTTCTTTTAGCTTCTCCAAATTTTGTGACAAATTGAGTTACGACTTCTCTTGTCTGACTGAGCTTGTTTCTTCCTTGACTTGCTAATATTTTTTGGGTCTTCCTAGAGGAACGCCACTCATCCTAATTCCTCTTTCTTTGCACCAAGCTCGATTTTCCTGCGTTCGATATAGCAAAATCACTTCACCCCTGACAATATTTCGGTCAAAACCGTTTTCTTCTTCATCCAAGGAAAAGGTTCTTCTAATATAGGTAAATTGAAAAATGGACAGAGCTTTTCCCATCCTTCGCCATCACAAACATCAATAATTAACAAAGATTCTGGACGGTCTTTAAAATATTCAAGCACATTTCTATAATGTAAATCATAAACATAAGACATTCTATCTTCATTAAACGCATAAGTACCATAAACAGCCGCTCTTAATAATCTTCTGATCTGCATCTTAGTCTCCTTACTAGGATCGAAATCAAACGCAGCCCTCTTTGACCAGTGAGCTTCTAAAGACTTTAACCAACATGATTTATTACGCACGGTTAAGATAAACTTACTATCAGGAAATAATTTATATAACTGAGAATAAAAAGGAGCTACCGTTATATCTGTAATCCCATCATAATCATTGAGAATCGAAAAGTCATACTTAGCAGCCATCAGGTCTTGTAAAATTGTCTCATCATCAGGATAATGAACAACATTAATCCCTAGCATATTTAATGCCATTGTTAAGCTTTTAGTTCCCGTGCGACTCAAACCAATTCCAAAAACTTTCATTTTTTTACTTATCATGGGTCTTTGAATAATAATTTTACTTGAAAATTCTATAGTTTCGGCTAACGTTAAAGGAGCTTTTTCCAAAATATTCATTTGCTTAAGTTCGCGGAGAGCAATATTTGGTAAATCCTCAATAAACCTAGCAATTTCCGGCTGACTTGCCTGCTTTGAAATATATTTTTTTGCATAATTTACAGCATATTTAGCAACCCAAAAATCTAAATCTTTTTCTTGTCTTCCCCAATCTTCCTGACAAATAGTTAATTTAGCTTGATGATAATCTTGGCGACTTCTCAGTTCTCTCAAAGCACATTTGGCAAAAATATGGTGATAGAATTGAAAAAAATCATGGATAATGTTAAATTTCTTAAATGCTTTTCCTAGCTTCAGTTTTTTTAGTGCCAGTGCACGAGTTCTTGATTCAGGTCTTAATACATATTTAGCATCATTATCAGGTACTTTAATTGCTTGCATTTCTCTTATTACATCAATTCTAGTAATATGTACACCACAATGAATATGACCTCTGAATTTATCAAGAACATAACAGTCTACGTATGGCAAACTATTGGTGGTAAGGAAAGGAGACATATCCTCCATAATTAAACAATCAGCATCCATGAAGACAACAAAATCACAATCGTAATTCATTTTCAGCATTTGCTGAACAGCGTGGGCAAAAGGTTTAACATTTTCAATAATATGAACTTGACGAGGCTGAATATTTTTGATAGCTAGGTCTAAGGCTATTTGGGATGTTCTTTCGCCAACAGTTCTAAAAACTAAATCGATTTTTTTCATGGTATTTTAATTCCAAGCCTGAGTTTTTAACTTGGAAAGCTTATAGAACCCATTTGAGATCTTTTGACGATCGACAGACAACTGGCGATCGCCAGTCGTAACGATACCGAACGCCGCCAAGGCCGCCAGCGGATGGGCACTACCTTAGTTATGGCTTTAGCCCACATTCACGAGCTCTACGTGGCCCATGTCCGAGACAGTCGGGCTTATTTGATTACCACCTTTGCAGTGGCAAGGCTGGTAGAGTTGCATCACAGGCAAAGTTCGCGGGTCTAGCGCGGGTCTAACGTCTGGCAAGGTTGCCACGGTTGGAGCGATCGGATTGTTGGCAATGTCGATCGGATTGTTGGCAGTATCGGTCGGAGCGGTGGCGGTCTAGCTTTCTCTAGTCTCTAGTCCTATTACCAATTCCCAATTCCCAATTTCAAAGTTGAGTTATCGTGTGGTACAAGCCCAAGCAACTATGCTTCCTGAATCCTCAAGTGCGCTCATTGCTTTGTTTTCAGCTTCGGCGCGAGAATCACCAAGTCCCCAACCAACATGAGTACCATTGTCCGATACAGCACCACAGCTATTCTTAAACCAGACTCGAACCGCGCAATCCTCTGCATTTTTAGAACACTCTGCCAATGCTTTATTTTGAGCAGCAGCACGGGTTGAGTGGTCGTAGCTAAAACCATAGGCACTTGTAGCATCCGATGTAGCGATCGCCCCAAAATTATCTGCCAAAGCGGCGCCACCGGATAAGCATTCTGCTAAAACCAGAAGTACAGCACCAACTCCAAGACGTTTAAGCATTGATTTTCTTCTTTTTGTACAGATATATTAAAAATATAACATAACCAATCTTGTTTAGACTATAGAACCCATTTGAGATCTTTTAAGAGGATGCTAGCCGCAGTTGATCGGCTTGACAACAGTCGATCAGCTTGACAGCAGTCGATCGGCTTGACAGCAGTCGATCGACTTGACAACAGTCGATCGACTTGACAACAGTCGATCAGGTAGAATCAGTAAAGTTAAGCAGGTCAGGGCTGAAAATGGGTTATTCGAGCGATGTGAGTGACAAAGAGTGGGAAATCATCGAGCCATTACTGCCCCAGAAGAAGAAAACTAGGCCACCAGTGTGGACAAAACGGCAAGTTCACGGGCGGCATATTTTATCAACTCAAAAATGGTTGTAATTGGTCTGACCTACCCAGAGATCTACCGCCATACTCGACAGTATTTTGGCATTACCAGAATTGGTGTGAGGAAGGTGCACTCGATCTAATCTTGGTACAGCTACATAGCAAGGTGCGTGAACAAGTCAAAAAAAACCGCAGTGGACGACATTAATCATGGTTGATTCACTCATGGGTAAAAAATACTTGTAATGCTAGTATTGAGTCGAAAGGGTTTTGTTTTTACAAGACAACAAACGGTATCAAAAGACACCTAGCCGTCGATATCCTGGGCTTTCCGTTCTTTACTCATTGCACCAAAGCTAGCTTATCTGATGATTGTGGTTTGATTGAAATGTTTTCCCAAAACATCGATTATTTCAAATTGAAACCTGTCGAGTTACCGAAGACAACCATCTTATTAGATAACGGCTATCATCCTGAAAAACTCACTCAAGCTTTGGAGGAGATTTACCCTGACATTATGACTAAGATTCAATTTGAACTCTCAGCCAAACCATCAAAAGCAGAGAAGGCAGCTAAAGGGCAATCTGGATTTGTGCCTGTGGCGGCTAGATGGGTAATTGAACGTTCAAATGCTTGGGTAGATCGATGTAAAAGCTTAATCAAGAATTTTGACCGTACACTCGCTCGTTCCAATGCCAAGCTCAAGCTGTGTTTCATTCGGCTAATGCTCAAACGGCTAGCATCCTCTTAAAAAGATCTCAAATGGGTTCTATATCCTTGAAGCTATATTAAGTGCAGATTCATAGTGAATTGGTATGAGCCGCCTCCTTGTGGAGGGTGAACGCTTAATAGCAGAATTTTTATGGCAAATTTACAATACTCCGAACAATTTTGAGTTGAGAAGAGGTCTGAGAAATATCAAAAGTTGGTTCGATGCTACACCTCCCATTTCAATTCTTCGTTTTCTTTATCGGCAATTTCTTCAAATAAACGCTCCACAGTAGGGTCAAGTTCTTGACGCCAACGCAAATCTAAAGTAATTTCTAAACCATGATTTTGGTAATAATCTGAGCAACGCTTTGATACCTTATGTAAAAATTCTTCTGTATTTTTGTGTTGAGCCTTTACTATTAAAAACTTCGTTCCGTTGTTTCCTCCTACTGGATGATGTTCGTGCTGGTAATATTTAACCATTTGGGGTTGATAGTCTATTTCCAAAAAATCGCAAAGCGTTATGATGACACTTTCTACATTTGTGGCAAGATGTTCATATTTTATTTTAATTTTATTACCATTAAAATGACGGTACAATTCTTGGGTTTCATTAATGAGTTCCTTCCAATCATCAATTATTTCTTTGACATTTTTTTGAGGATATTTTCTGGTGCGGGAATTGATAACTGCCCGCCCATCTCTTTGGAGAAATATCAAAAAAGGTTGGGAAGATGTTTTTTGAATAGTGGCTATTTGTTCTTCTAGCCAAGAAGTGTTTTTTGTAGAATCAATTACAATTGGCTTTTGTGTTTTGAGCGATATTTGTTCGTATAAGTCTAGGTGAGTGCTAGTAATAAAATCTTTCCAAACTGGACAATTGATACCACAAAGGTTGCAAGTTCTTTTTATGGGGTAGTTTGTATTTTGCATGAATCTGGCTTTCCTTGCCTCTCCCGAGTAGAAACAATCCTGATGACTTCCCAGTATAAGTCCTAGAAGCGTAGAGCCAGAGTGACCAGCGCCACAGATAAAACAAACCTTTTGATTGATTCTTGATCCAGAATTTAGCACCATATCGCTGTAAGAAATAAATTGCTTTGGGAGAATATTTTAGAACTTTAATTAACACACAATTTCACTGACGGAATATCAAAACACTGAGTTGTTAATCCTTCACACTGCTGTTTTGACCATTACGGCATCAATTGCCCAAGCTTGTAGTCATACTCAGGAGGCTCAAATTTTTCCATGCCAGAACTAGGATTAAGGGTTAGCTCACCAAAGATATGACGGCCAATATCCTAAAAATCGACGAGTAAAAATGGCTGCTCGCTTGCTAAGGTTTCAGCCATATCAATTATAACAGTAAAGTTTGTAGGTTTCATCAGTTCTCCCCGATAGCGGGGGTATTCTTCACCTAGAGCTAAGTCGAGAATCTTAAAATTGTTTTTATACTCGGACTTATCCCCAGGCTTCTTGAACTTTTTGGCTAACATTTTTTAATTGCTTTGGTTCTTGTTTAGCCCAGTCTTTGATTTGGGCTTTCTGCGAAGAGTTAAATAGTGCCTCTTCACCTCTTCCTGGTTTATTATAAAGTCCTATCATTCCCTCTAATTCCCACCGAGTGAACCACTTATAGAGTGTCTTATAACTTATTCTGAAAATATTCATTAACTCTCTTTTTTTTACTCCTTGCGAAGCTAATATGAGGCAATGTGCTCTCTGACGTACCTGATAATGTTGGCTTTGGCGATGAATTCGCTGTAGCAATTTAGACAAAAGAGGATTTATTTTCCTGATAAACATAGGAAATTCTAATTAACTCATAATTTTGCCTGGAATATCCTTCTACTATGTATTTGTGTAATTAATTCTGTCTAATACCAATTCACTATGAAGGTACACGCTCATATAGGCTAAAGTAGAGGAGATCCAATATGGCCAACAAATTTCAGGTAGAAATCCAGGAAACGGTTGAGGAACTAGAGCATCGACTCGAACGGGCTATAACCGCAGTAAGTAAAGAAACATTACTGCTATTATACTTGATTGCCACCCAAAAAATCGGTGTTGCTTAATCATGGTATGAAAAAAATAAGTTGAAAATCCAAACGCTTTGTGAATACTGGTTTCTATGACGGGCATATTTAGCCTTTCATACCGTAAATCAGCAACGCCCATTATTCCTTCTACTGAAGTTATTGGTTAATTGATATCCGGATTAAAGCAGATTAGTGGGATTGGGATTTTTTAACCGCAGATATCAGCAGATGAACACAGATGCACGCTGATGGGATTTCTGAAGTGTTTCAACTCTGACTTAATTAGCTCTTCATGCGCCGGATAAATTCTAAGGGTAAACCGTCTGTATCGGCAATAAAAGCTACTTCGTAAACATTTTGCCCGATCGCCTGTTGAGTCGGTTCTAATAAAACTTTCAAAGCTTGAAACTGGTTTGGTTGGTCTTTAGCAGCTTCCTCAAACCGCTGTTTCAGAGACTGCAACCAACTAGGCAAGTCAGTTGTCGCCTCAGTTAAATCAAAAGATAAATGATAATATCCAACATAATGCTCGTCTCCGAAAGCATCCGGTGCGGGTTTGGGTTCCGGGATTTGGATTAGTTCGATGCGTCCGTTGAGACCTTCCATCCAACAGGCTAGGGTGTAACCTGTAGTAAAGCGATCGCTCACAGTAAATCCCAACTGTTCGTAAAAGGCGATCGCCCGGTGAATGTTAGCAGTGCGAATCGAGGCGTGGTGCATTCAATTTTAGATTTTAGATTTTAGATTTTAGATTTTAGAAGGGAAGTAGGAATTCCGGCTGGGGATTTTAGATTTTAGAGGGTAAATTCGTAATTCGTAATTAAAAACGGTCGCATCTTTAGCGCGAAAGCAATAGAGCCTTCTTCCCTCTTCCTTCTTCCTTCTTCCTTCTTCCCTCTTCCTTCTTCCTTCACTTATTCAAACAACCGAAAATAGGGATATCTAATCGGAACTCCCGGCTCTTTTTCCAAATCAAAATTAATCACTTCCCAGCAAGGGTCTTCTTGAGGATCGGGGCTAAAATCCACAGGCAAACCGTACAGCCTCGGCCGTGGCGATTCCGACTGGCCTCGCCAAGGCGTGCTGCGTTCCAAATAAGCGCTGATTAAGTCGCGATAGCGTTGAGCAACGATCACGCGAGTTGCTCGGTAGCCTTGAGTATAGAGTCGATCGAGCGCTTCGTGAATTTCAAACCGAATCCCGTCCGGGTGGGTGTGCTGGCGATACCATTCATTCTCCCAGCGGCGCCAGTGCCGCCCAGACTGAAGGTGAACCAGTTCCCCCGTTTTTGGATCTGCCTCAAATGCCCCGTGACGCGGACACAAATAGGTATCCGTTAGCGTTAGAGCCGGAATTGTTTGGCGACAGTGGGGACACTGAATTTCCGGGCCAAACATCGGGTATTGCAAGGCAACTTCAATCATTTATTTGCGTCCCAGCATATTTTCTCTGCAAAAGTGCCAAATACTTTTATTATATCCCGTATCAACAACCAGCTAATCTGCTAGAAGTATAACGATCGACCAACAAATGAGCAATCTCAACGAACCTCTGCCTGCACTTCCTTCCTATTGGCCCAGGCCCGATCTATCCCAAGCGGCTTTTGTCGCTGAAGGTGCTGTTGTCATCGGCAGGGTAGAGGTGGCTGCGGGCGCTAGTATCTGGTACGGGGCGGTGGTGCGGGCGGATCTAGAGCGAATTGCGATCGGCTCAAGTACCAATATCCAGGATGGAGCAATTCTGCACGGCGATCCGGGGAAACCGACGGTTTTGGAAGATTTCGTGACAGTCGGACACCGAGCCGTGATTCACTCAGCTTACATTGAACGGGGCTGCCTGATCGGGATTGGGGCGATCGTCCTGGACGGAGTGAGGGTGGGAACAGGCTCTATCGTCGGTGCAGGGGCGGTTGTCACCAAGGACGTTCCCCCTCACACGCTAGTTGCGGGAGTGCCTGCCAAACGCCTGCGGGATGTCTCTGAGGAAGAAGCAGCCGAGTTGGTGGAACACGCTAAGCGTTACGAAAAGTTGGCTCTGGTTCACGCGGGGAAAGGTTCTGATTTAGGATTTGGTTAGTTGATAGAATAAGATTTTCAGCAAAAAATTATTAGTTTCCAATGGCTTACACCGCGCAAAAAATCCTAACTTTTGAAACATTCCTCGATCGATATTGTGACAACTTCCGCTACGAGCTCGCTGACGGAGAATTAGTTGACAGGTCACCCACAGGCCCCCACGAAACCGTCAGCGGTAAACTGGCAACTCAAATCGGCATCGCCATCGCAGCCGAAAAACTACCTTGGTTCATTCCCCGCACTTGTTTGATCCGTCCATTTTCAGATGCAGCTACTGCCCGCCGTCCCGATATTGTCGTGTTAGATGAAACTGCTATTGTCAGCGAACCTCTTTGGGAAAGAGAACCTGTGATTACGCTGGGACGATCTATTAAATTAGTGGTAGAAGTCGTCAGCACTAACTGGGAAACAGATTACGCCAGAAAAGTTGAAGAATATGCTATTTTAGGGATTCCAGAATATTGGATAGTTGATTATCGCGGATTGGGGGGTGTGGCTTTTATCGGTAAACCAAAACAACCTACTATCACCGTTTGCCAACTAATTGACCAAGATTACAGTCAGCAACAATTTCGCCTTGGTCAACCGATTATTTCTCCTCTGTTAAAGACATGGCAAATTCGCCTAGATGATATTCTTCCCCGTTAGGCGATCGCCCAAACCATTTTAGATTTTAGATTTTAGATTTTAGATTTTAGATTGGAGAATTGATTAATCCGGCAGCCATGAACGCAATTACTTTTAGCCAACAATCAACCGTCAAGAATCTTCGGAAATATCGGTATTGGTTCGAGCGATAAAAGTTTAAAATAAAATAAAAAAAATTGTAAAGCTCGATCGAGCGCTAAGATTAATCACATGAATAACGATCGCACATCTCATCCAAACATCCCCCCACAAACCTGGAAACGTCCCATAGGCATGGGTTGGGAGAATCCCTATACAGTCCGCTACGCCAGCAATCTAGACGACGGGCCCTGGCACGGAATGCCTCTGGGTGGGTTCGGTGCCGGCTGCATCGGGCGATCGTCCCGCGGCGACTTTAACCTCTGGCACATTGACGGCGGCGAGCACATTTTTCGCAGTTTGCCCGCTTGTCAGTTCAGCGTTTTTGAAGAAACTCAAGGCAAGAAACAAGCTTTTGCACTTTCCACTGAACCGCCTACCGATGGCAGTTTATCTAGTTGGAAATGGTATCCATCGGAAGGAAAAAAGAAGAAGGAAGAAGGAAGAAGGGAAGAAGAAGAAAGAACCGGGGAAGAGTCTAATTCTTCGGGGAGTTATCATGCTTTGTATCCGCGCAGTTGGTTTGTTTACGAAAATGTGTTTCAGGCTCAATTAAGCTGCGAGCAATTTTCGCCAATTTTGCCTAACAATTATCAGGAAAGCAGTTACCCAGTTGCCATGTTTGAATGGGTAGCGCACAATCCTACAGATGCGCCGATTACTCTCAGCATCATGCTGACTTGGGAGAATATTGTCGGTTGGTTTACTAATGCCAACAAGTCGCCGGAAGTGATGGTGCGAGATGATGGCAGTCCATTTTATGACTATCAATCCCGGTGGGGAGAAAGTGCCGGGAATATGAATTTGTTGGTGGAAGATTTTCACCGAATCGGTTGCGTGATGACGCGGTTGACTGCTGAGGACGAACCCCAAGAGGGGGATGGACAATGGGCGATCGCAACTATTACTAATCCAGCGGTAGAAGTATTTTACCAAACTCGCTGGAACCCGGCGGGGAACGGTGACGAAATTTGGCGCAACTTTTCTGCTGAAGGTTTCTTGTTGGATGACAAAGATGAGACAGCCGCAGCCGCCGGAGAACAGTTGGCTTGTGCGATCGCAGTTCGCTTTACTATTCGACCGGGAAAAACTCGCAAAATTCCCTTTATTATAGCTTGGGATTTGCCCGTTACTGAGTTTGCATCGGGAGTTTGGTACTACCGCCGCTATACCGATTTCTTCGGGCGGAATGGCAAAAATGTTTGGCCGATTATTCGCACGGCGATGAAGCATTCGGATACTTGGCGCGAAAGTATTGAAGCTTGGCAAAAACCTATTTTAGAACGCACAGATTTGTCCGACAGTTTCAAAATGGCGCTGTTTAATGAGTTGTACATTTTGACTGACGGCGGTACTCTTTGGAGTGCGGCGGACGAACGGGATCCGAAGGGTCAATTTGGGGTTTTAGAGTGCATTGATTACCGTTGGTACGAAAGTTTGGACGTGCGGCTTTACGGTTCTTTTGCTTTGTTGATGCTGTGGCCGGAATTAGAAAAGTCGGTAATGATTGCTTTTGCTAGGGCAATTTCTGCGGGAGACGATACGCCGAGAATTGTTGGCTGGAATCAAGCTTCGGCGATTAGAAAAGCCGTCGGTGCGACACCGCACGATTTGGGCGCGCCTAACGAACATCCTTGGGAGAAAACGAATTATACTAGCTATCAAGATTGCAATTTGTGGAAGGATTTACCTTGCGATTTTGTATTGCAGGTTTATCGTGACTTCCTGTTGACTGGCGGCACAGATTGCGAGTTTTTGCAAGATTGTTGGCCGGCAATTGTTGAGGCTTTGGCTTATCTGAAAACCTTTGATGAGGATGGCGACGGCATTCCTGAGAATTCGGGAGCCCCGGATCAGACGTTTGATGATTGGCAAATGCGGGGAATAAGTGCGTATTGCGGGGGTTTGTGGTTGGCGGCGCTGGAGAGTGCGATCGCGATCGGCGAAATCTTGGAAGATGCAGCACCGGAGATAATTCCTAACCCTCAAACAAAGATAGTATTATATCACAGTTGGCTGTTACAAGCCAGACCGAGCTATCAAGAAAAACTGTGGAACGGTCAATATTACCGTTTGGACAGCGAGAGTAATTCCGAAGTGGTGATGACCGACCAACTGTGCGGTCAATTTTACGCGAAGCTGTTAGGATTGCCGGATATTGTGCCACCGGAATGTGCAGTCAGCGCTTTAGAAACTGTGTACGATTCTTGTTTTTTGAAGTTCAACGATGGCGAGTTTGGGGCTGCGAATGGGGTAATGCTGAACGGTTCGCCGGAAAATCCCAATGCGACTCATCCTTTGGAAGTTTGGACGGGGATTAATTTTGGGTTGGCTGCTTTTTTGGTACAGATGGGGATGGAGGATAAAGCCTTTAAATTGACGGATGCGGTGGTGAAGCAGATTTATGAGAATGGGTTGCAGTTTCGCACGCCGGAAGCGATTACGGCGGGGGGAACTTTTCGGGCGAGTCACTATTTGCGGGCGATGGCAATTTGGGCGATTTACTATGTTTTGAATCGTAAAACCGCAGATGTTGGCAGGTGAACACTAATTAATGCCGCCTCTGATTTATTGATCTCTCTTTTCTTGAGGCTTTGCGTCATCAGCATCAAGACTGGTTCGATCGTTCAACAGCAACCGTAAACTATACTATCGCCTGCACTGTTGACTGTTAACAATTAACAGTTAACAGTTAACATCATGAGGAGTGCAACCGGAATTGATATGATGCAAGAACTGTAAAGAAACCCGGTTGGGAGTGTGTATTTCATCAACCTGGAATACGCTGTATTATAGCTAGAAACCGGGTTTTTGGGAAAATACACGCCTGAAAACCCTCAATCTCAAAAAAACCGGGTTTCTTTGGGTTTGATGCGTAAGTCTCAATTATTATCAACTACCAGACTTAAGATCGATCGCCTAACAGTTCTTCTGCTACCAATCCTTTCTGAATGGCGAGCACTGCTGCTTGAGTGCGATCGCGCACTTCTAACTTTTGCAAAATCGCGTGAACGTGCACCCGCACAGTCCCCGGCACAATGTACAATATTTGTGCAATTTCCTGATTGCTTTTCCCACTAGCAACTAAAGCCAATATTTCCTGTTCTCGCTTCGTCAGCGGATTGTCTAAAACTTCCGATTTTCCCCCGACTTTCACAGGTTCAGGATGAGTAAAAACTGCCCTAATTTCCGCAGTTGCGCCCTTATCCCACCAAGAAGCGCCCGACGCTACCGATCGAATTGCCAAAACCAAAGTTTCCGCCGCAATTCCCTTGAGACAATATCCGTGAGCTCCCGCAGCCATCAATCTTTCAATTAACGATTTTTGGGAATGGGATGTTAAAATTAAAACCGGAATTTCTGGATGTCGCTGCTTAATTTGGCGGCACGCTTCAATGCCACCAATTCCCGGCAAACCTACATCCAAAACCACCACATCCGGCAAGTATTCTTGAGTCAATTCAACCGCAGTTTCGCCATCTTCCGCCTCGGCAATTATTTGCAAGCAACTTTCCTGCTGCAATCGAGTTTGCAGTCCCAACCGAAACAGTTCGTCGTCTTCAACTAGCAGAATTCGTAAGGGAGAATTAGGTTTCATTGGCGGAGATTGCTGGTAGTCGGAATCCAAACAAAGCACCGTGGGGTAATTTGTTTTCTGCCCAAATTATACCGCCGTGCGCGTCAATAATTTGGCGAGATAAGTATAATCCCAATCCCGATCCTTTAGCTTGTCGATCGCTATTTCCTTGATAAAAACGCTCGAATAGGTGCGAGAGTTCCCCTGCGGTAATTCCCAACCCGCTATCGCTCACTTTCACTACCTGATAATTTGAATGAGATGCCATCACAATTTCTACTTTGCCGCCTCGGGAAGAATGGTTGAGCGCGTTTGTTAGCAAATTAACAAAAACGCGCTGGAGTTGGACTGCATCGCCGTTTACCCACAAGGAGCGACGGAAATCTGACTCTCCGTAACTCGTACTAATATAAACTCGACGCGCCGCCGATAAATCTGCGAGTGTGGCGATTACCTCTGTTGCTAAAGCTACTAAATTTACGGGCGCAAGTTGCAGTTTCAAACCTTCAGTATCGTTGCGGTAAACATCCAACAGCGTTTCTACTAATTGTAGTGACATTTTGTGCGATCGCGCCATTGTTTCGAGAACCTTTTGCTGACTGGGAGTAACATCGCCAAATTTTGCCGATTTAAAAGCTTTAATTGTTTCGATCGCCCCCAGCATCGGCGTTTTCAAGTCGTGAGTCAAAGTAGACACAAAATCCTCTCGGATGCTGGCTAGCTGCTGCTGAGACTGCAACTGAGCTTTGGCGATCGCGATCGCTTCTTGGTACTGCTGGTTGCGATCGCTCAAATATCCCGTCACTCCCAAAGCCATAACTGCGATCGCTCTATTTGCAACAGTTGCTAGGGCGATCGTTTCTCCGGGAGGAACAAACAAATTTAACAGCGTCAAAGCTGCCGCTACCAGCGTAATTTGCAACTTACCCAACCGACTCAGGCGCGAATTTGCCAGTAAAATCGGCCCCGTGTACAAGTATCCAAAAAGATATTCAGACGGCGTGGTAAATTCCAGCAGTGCGACGATCGCAAATAAAAGTGCGATCGACCATCTTCCGCGCAAATACTTCTCTTGAATTAGTACATTCTTGGGGATTTTTAATAAGCTTTTAAACATTCCTAATCAATCCATTTTAAAATGACCCGTCCCGGAAAGATTGACCCTCAGAAACCGGGATCTTTTACCAAAAAACTCAATTATAGCCATTAATTCCGCTAAAAAGCCGATTTTTTGAGTCGGAGTGCGTAAATCCTGAAATATTCCGTACATTGTCCCCCCAAAAATAGCGTTTAGACAAAATCTATACCTGCAAGTATAGACTTCAAACATCATCTAAACGCTCGCCTATTAGTAAAAATATATGGCAGATAAGCATAAATTCTAAACAGTAACTTATATCTTATGACTAATTATCAAACACCCCAAACTTCTGTAGACTAATCAATAAAAGTAAACCTAACCTTGCGGCCTGCGGGAGTCGTTCATGAGCTTTGCAGAACCAAAACTCATTCAAATACCGATCCAATTCAACAGCAGTTATTGTGGCATAGCACTAAGTGCCATACAATTGCCAAATAACTGCTATTGCTTGGGATTAACAAGAGAAAACCGATTAATTATAGCCAGCGAAATTCCAACGATTTTCTGCGGAGATCGTATTTTAGCAGTAGCAATTAATCGGGCGATAGGCCCCGAACTAGAAGCAACCTTAAAGAAAATTCACCCGGTTTTGTGGACTTCCTTCCGAAGCTATTTTCCGAGGAGTGAAGCGGATTTATTCAACAACGAGGATTTTTTAACTAAGTTATGCTGCAAGGATTAACTCAAATCGGATTAACCCTAATCATTTTAATCGCGATCGCGCCCATCTTGGGCAATTACATGGCGCGGGTGTACATGGGAGAACGAACCATCCTCGATCCCGCCATTAAACCAGTAGAACAACTCATCTATAAAGCAGGCAACATCCGTGTTGTAGATTCCATGACAGGCTGGCAATATGCCCGATCGCTATTATACAGCAATGTAGCAATGGGCATATTTGTTTTTCTAATCTTCATGCTTCAGGGAGTGCTACCTTTAAATCCCACCAGCCTCAGCGCACCAACCTGGGATACCGCCCTACACACAACAATTTCATTCCTCACAAATACCGACCAACAGCATTACTCCGGCGAGACAACATATAGTTATCTATCGCAGTTAACTTTGGGTTTTTTAATGTTTACCTCAGCCGCCACAGGTTTAGCAGTAGGAATCGCCTTTATTCGGGGACTGACCGGCCGCCCGTTAGGTAACTTTTACATCGATTTAATTCAATCAATTACCAGAATTCTCCTGCCATTATCTTTAATAATCGCGTTGCTATTGCTAATTTCAGGAGTACCGGAAACCCTCGCGGGTCCAGAAGTTGCCACCACCTTAGAAGGAGGCAGACAAGTAATTGCCCGCGGCCCAGTAGCTCACTTTGAAAGCATCAAACAACTCGGAGAAAACGGCGGCGGATTTTTTGCCATTAACTCGGCTCACCCCTTTGAAAATCCCAACCCTTTTACTAACCTGCTGGAAACACTAGCAATGGTTTCCATCCCAGCAGCGCTGATTCACACCTACGGCAAATTTGCCAACAACAAAAAGCAGGGATGGCTGATTTTTTGGATGGTATTTATAATTTATGTTGTCTTGATTGGCACTGCCGCAATTGGCGAATATCAAGGCAATCCTCAAGTCAATAATTTACTGGGTTCCGTGCAACCAAATTTAGAAGGTAAAGAAGTTAGATTTGGCTGGTCGCAAACCGCCCTTTGGGCCGTGACTACAACTGGCACAATGTGCGGCGCCGTGAACGGAATGCACGATTCTTTAATGCCTCCCGCAGGTTTTGCTACTCTGTCTAACTTGTTTCTGCAAATTGTTTGGGGCGGACAAGGAACCGGAACAGCTTACTTATTTATTTACCTGATTTTGAGCGTATTTCTCACAGGATTGATGGTAGGAAGAACGCCCGAATTTTTGGGACGTAAAATTGAAAAGCAGGAAATTGTTTTAGCCAGCGTGGTTTTGTTAGTTCACCCGATCGCAGTTTTAATCCCTGGCGCAATTACACTCGCCTTTACCGACAGCTTGAGCGGCATCAGCAACCCCGGATTTCACGGCATTTCACAGGTGATGTACGAATACGCTTCAGCCGCAGCTAACAACGGTTCTGGCTTTGAAGGATTAGGAGATTCTCAACCCGCATCTACCGGACTTTGGTGGAATTTAAGCACCTGTTTTAGTTTGCTTTTAGGGCGCTACGTTCCGATTTTTGCCCTGCTGCTTTTAGCTGACAGCATGACAAACAAACAACTGGTTCCCGAAACAACCGGAACACTCAGAACAGACTCAGTTTTATTCACCAGCGTCACAGCAGGAGTAATCATAATTCTGGGCGCGCTGACATTTTTCCCAGTTCTAGCTTTAGGGCCAATTGCAGAAGGATTTGAAATTAGCAGCGCTAAGTTGGAACCCACAACGATAACTGCACCCACAACACCTTTAGCAACACCAACTCCTCCACCTCAGTAGCGAAAAATTGTCAGCCTTACCCTCCTCTTTCTCCGTGTTCTCTGTGTCCTCTGCGGTTCATTAAAATCCAAATTATGGCTTCTTCCAATACCCCCAATTCTCAAAAAGATTCCCGTTCCAGAGGCCCTCGCGAGTCTCGCAAACATACGCCCAAAGCAAATACAAAAGGTCTTTATCAAAGAGCTTTCAAAGAAGCTTTTGTCAAGCTAAACCCGCGGGTGATACTGAAAAATCCAGTGATGTTTGTGGTGTGGGTTGGCACAATTGTGACTGCATTATTAACGATCGACCCCACGCTGTTCGGCCCGGTTCCCGGCGAAAATCAGAGAGTTTTCAACGGTTTAGTCACATTTATTTTGTTCTTCACTTTGGTATTTGCTAATTTTGCCGAAGCGGTAGCAGAAGGGCGCGGCAAAGCGCAAGCAGACGCGCTGCGATCGACCAAAGCCGACACCACAGCCCGCAAACTCTTACCAGACGGTTCAATTCAAGAAGTAAGTTCGACAGCCCTGAGACGTGGCGATCAAATTAAAGTGATCGCAGGCGATGTCATTCCCGCTGACGGCGAAGTGATCGCAGGTGTCGCATCTGTGGACGAATCTGCGATCACCGGCGAATCCGCCCCAGTGCTCAAGGAACCGGGTTCGGACATCGCCAGTTCCGTTACCGGCGGGACGCGCATCCTTTCCGACGAACTGACGCTGCGGGTGATGGCCGACCCCGGTAAGGGGTTTTTGGACAGGATGATCGCGCTGGTGGAGGGCGCTGAACGCTCGAAAACGCCGAACGAGATCGCGCTGACGGTGCTGCTGGCGGTGCTGACTCTGGTGTTTTTGATTGTGGTGTCAACGATTCCGCCGATCGGCAATTACGTGAAAACTCCCGTGGGCGTGGTAACGCTGATTTCGCTGCTGGTGGCGCTGATTCCAACAACCATTGGCGGTTTGTTGAGCGCGATCGGCATTGCGGGGATGGATCGCGTTGCTCAATTTAACGTCATAGCGACCTCTGGGCGCGCCGTAGAGGCTTGCGGTGACGTGAATACACTGATTTTGGACAAAACGGGGACGATCACGCTGGGGAACCGTTTAGCCGAGGAGTTTATTCCGGTAAACGGTCATTCGCTGGATCAGGTTGCGAGTGTGGCGCTGGCTGCTAGCGTGTTTGACGAGACTCCAGAGGGAAAGTCGATCGTCCGTTTGGCGGAAAAGTTGGGCGCTACAGCAAAATTCGATCGCGCTAACGCAACCGGGCTGGATTTTTCGGCAAAAACCCGGATGTCGGGTACCGATTTACCCGATGGTACGGAGGTTCGCAAGGGTGCGGTGGATGCGGTGAAGGGTTTTGTGCGATCGCGCGGCGGCAATATCGGCGCGGATCTCGATGAAGCTTACGAGCGAGTTTCGCGCTTGGGAGGCACGCCGTTAGCTGTTTGTCAAGGTAGCGACACCTACGGAATTATCTATTTGAAAGATGTGATTAAACCGGGAATTCGCGATCGGTTTGACCAACTCCGAAAAATGGGAATTCGCACCATCATGCTCACCGGAGATAACCGAATTACAGCATCAGTAATTGCCGACGAAGCCGGAGTTGACGACTTCATTGCCGAAGCAACTCCCGAAGACAAAATCGAAGTAATTCGCAAGCAACAAGCAGAAGGCAAATTAGTAGCAATGACAGGAGACGGAACCAACGACGCACCCGCACTAGCCCAAGCAAACGTGGGACTCGCGATGAATTCTGGAACCCAAGCCGCCAAAGAAGCTGCAAACATGGTGGACTTAGATTCTGACCCCACAAAACTCATTGACTTAGTGACAATTGGCAAACAATTGCTGATTACTCGCGGCGCGCTGACCACATTTTCCCTAGCCAACGACATAGCCAAATATTTTGCCATTATTCCGGCAATGTTTGCCCCCGTTGGCGCTTTAAATATCATGGGTTTAGCCAGCGGTCAATCAGCAATCTTATCCGCATTAGTTTACAATGCTTTAATTATTCCCGCATTAATTCCCCTAGCATTAACCGGGGTAAAATTTCGACCGCTGACAGCAAATCAACTATTGCAGCGGAACATTTTAATCTACGGATTGGGCGGAGCAGTTGCACCGTTTATTGCCATCAAAGTTATCGATGTTTTGATTGTCGCCGTCGGGTTAGCATAGAAGAAGTCATCAGTCAGTAGTCATTAGTCATTAGTCATCAGTCATCAGTCATTAGTCATTAGTCATTAGTCATTAGTCATCGCCTCGTTTTAAACTCGTTCCCTGGTATAGCCTGGGAACGCAGATATAGAGGCTCTGTCTCGACTTTAGATCGCCAAAATCGGAGGGATTATGAAACGAAACGATTTGCTAAATGATATTTTGCCTAGAAATTTTCAAGACACCGTTGAGTTAGGACAAATGCTGTGGCAGCGCCACCCAATCCCGGTACAGCTATTTCTAGTAATGTGCTTTAACTTAATAATTGCACCCGCTGTTTATGCCGCTGCGGATGAAGGTTTAACCAAAAAAGCTGCATGGGGTTTAAGCCTTTTGGGTTTAGTAATCATCGGACTCGCAGTTTATTTGTTTACTGTAATTTTCCAACCGGAAAAATTTTAGGTATAGCGTTTAATGCGCGCCGACTCTTAGAAACCGGGTTGTTTACCGAATCTGTGCGCTCAAACGAAATATTTCGCAAAAACCCGATCTCTGGGCCTCCTGTGTCCTTCTTCCTTCTTACTTCTTCCTGATGACATTGGACGGAAAGCTCCGGGGGACAGCACTAATGACTACCCTTCCACTTCGGGAGCGGGCAAAATGACTAATGACTAATGACTAATGACTAATGACTTCTTCCTTCTTCCTTCTTCCTTCTTCCGACGGACTTACATCCGTTACATCCGTTACATCCGTTACATCCGTTACATAATCCGTTGCCGAACTTCCTTCATTGAGGTAATTTATGAGAGAGATAATCAGAGCGATTCGCGTGACCTTAGTTTTGTGGGGAATCACCGCAATTATTTATCCCTTAATCGTGCTAGTAATCGGTCAAGTCGCCTTCAACTCGCAGGCGAATGGCAGCTTAATTACTAAGCAGGGAGTTGTAGTCGGTTCATCGTTAATCGGTCAATCATTCACCTCGGAAAAGTATTTTTGGAGCCGCCCCAGTACCACAAATTACAGCAGCTTTGCAGTTACTGATTTCGACCCGACCAAGGCAGATAATTTAGCTCAAAGAACTGGCGTTTCGGGAGCTAGCAACCTTGCTCCCAGTAACTCTGATTTGCTGCGTCGAGGCAATAAAAAAGATGGTTTTCAAGGGGTGCAAGTTGAATTTTCCCGCCTCAGCCAAGCTGGCATCAAACCTGCGGCGGATTTAGTTTACACCTCCGGTTCTAGCCTCGATCCGCACATTAGCGTAGAATCAGCTAGGGCGCAAATTGAGCGGATTGCAAAAGTGCGATCGCTCAATCTCAATCAAGTAGAAATCTTGGTATCCAAAAATACAGAAAGCCGATTCTTAGGCATTTTTGGAGAACCGGGAGTTAACGTCCTCAAACTCAATTTAGCTCTCGATAGTTTATAATAATTTAGAGTCAGTAGTCAGTAGTTATTAGTCATTAGTCAGTAGTCATTAGTCATTAGGGAATTGTTAGCTGTTGACTGTTAACTGTTGACTGTTGACTGTTGACTGTTAACTACTGCCAACTGCCAACTGTCAACTGCCAACTGCCAACTGCCAACTTATCTATTAAGCTATGATTCACTCTAGCGAACTCACCAACAATTCAGACGCGGTTTATGCCCAACCCAACCGTACTTGCGATCGCACCCGCCGGGGAAAACACAAAATATTTATCGGCATGGCCCCCGGTGTCGGCAAAACTTTCCGAATGCTGGAAGAAGGGCATAGACTCAAATTAGAAGGCATTGACGTAGTTGTCGGACTGTTAGAAACCCACGGGCGAAAAGAAACCGCCGAAAAAGGAAAAGGATTAGAAATAGTGCCGCGAAAACAAATGCTGCGCGGCGAAAAAATGCTAGCCGAAATGGATGTGGAAGCTGTCATATTGCGCCGCCCCCAATTAGCATTAATTGACGAACTAGCCCATACAAATATTCCCGGTTCTCAGCGAGAAAAACGATATCAAGATGTCGAAGAAGTTCTGAATGCTGGAATTGATGTTTTCTCCACCCTCAACATTCAGCACATCGAAAGCCTCAACGATTTAGTAGCGCGAATTACCGGAGTTGTAGTCAGAGAAAGAATTCCCGATCGCATTCTAGAAGAAGCTGACGAAGTAGTGGTTATTGATGTCACGCCGGAAACTTTAGAGACACGGTTGCGAGAAGGCAAAATTTATGCACCCGAAAAAATTGAACAATCTTTAAAAAACTTTTTCCAGCGCCGTCATTTAATTGCTTTGCGAGAACTCGCCCTGCGAGAAGTTGCAGACAACGTTGAAGAGGACGCAGCAACTTTAAAAGGTCAATATTGCAACATTCACGAACGAGTTTTAGTATGCGTCTCGACTTATCCCAATTCCTTGCAACTGCTGCGGCGGGGCGGGAGGATTGCTAACTACATGAATGCTCCCTTTTATGCTTTGTTTGTTAACGATCCAGACAAATTTTTAACAAAAGCAGAAAGCTTGCACGTTGAAACTTGTGAGAAACTCTGTCAGGAATTTAACGGACAATTTTTGCGAGTCAACGGTAATAAAATAGCCAAAGCAATTTCCGATGTAGCTAAAGAGTATCGCATTACTCAAATTGTGATCGGTGAAAGCCAGCAATCGCGGTGGAAATTGCTGCTGCGGGGTTCTTTGACTCAACAGTTAGTGCGATCGCTCAAACACGTAGATTTGCACATCATTGCTACCGAAAAAAGTCATTAGTCAGTTGGCAGTTGTTAGTTGGCAGTTGTTAGTCATTGGTTACAAATAACAGATAACAGATAACAGATAACAAATAAATAAATAAATAAATATAACTTTCGGAGGATAACAGACTCTAGCGGTTGGTAGATGCGTCAAAAGCTTTTAAATGCCAAAATCGCACTTGTTAAACCTGATTAAAAGTGCGATCCCTATGGTGGATGATTACATTCTTGACTTGCTAGTTATTGGCATCCTCCTGCTTACCGTTACCTTGGGTTCGGGATGGATTTCCCGATTGCCTGTATCTTATGCCTTAATTTATCTAATTGTCGGTATCGGATTGGGGCCCTACGGCGTCAAGCTGATTGACTTGCGTCCCGAAGCTCAATTTTTAGAAAGACTTGCAGAATTTGTAGTTATTGTTTCTCTATTCAGTTGCGGCTTAAAAATGAATCGCCCGCTGCAACTTTGGGCTTGGAATTCCACAGCGCGGCTGATAGGTTTTTTAATGCCAATTTCTATTTTTGCGGTTGCGGCTGTCGGTCATTGGTTTGTGAAATTAGATTGGGGGGCGGCAATTTTATTGGGAGCAATTCTCGCTCCCACCGATCCTGTTTTAGCCTCAGAAGTTCAGTTAGCAAATATAGACGATCGCGATGAATTGCGCTTTGGCTTAACATCCGAAGGCGGTTTGAACGATGCTTTAGCTTTTCCCTTTGTTTATTTCGGCATTCATGCACTAAAAGATAACAATTGGCCGAACTGGTTTTCGCAGTGGGTGGCAGTTGACTTGATTTGGGCGATTGGCGCAGCTATCGTTATGGGAATTTTAGTAGCTAAAGCCGTCACCTGGATCGATCGCCAACTCCAACACTATCGACAGGCAGATCAATTAATGGAAGATTTCATTGCTCTCAGCACAATTCTGATCGCATATTCCCTCACAGAAGTAGTCAACGGCTACGGATTTCTCGCAGTTTTTGTAGCAGGAATTGTGGTGCAGCGGAGTTACCGCAACCCAGAAAAACCGCTTTCCCAACTGCACTTTACCGAGCGCATTGAAAAGTTAATGGAAGTAGGAACTATTTTACTCTTAGGTTCGCTCCTGCGCCTAGAACCTATGCTCGCTTATGGAGGCTACTCGCTCTTAGTAGCTGGATTGTTAATCTTTTTTATCCGGCCTGTGGGAGCTTGGATCAGTACGATCGGCAGTCCTTTACATCCAGCCAGCCGCTTGCTGTGCGGTTGGTTTGGCATTCGCGGGGTCGGTTCTATCTATTATCTTACCTATGCTTTAGGTCACGGTTTGAAAGGAGAAACAGGCGAGAAAATTGCCTGGATTACCTTTTCAACCATCGTACTTTCTGTGATTCTGCACGGCATTAGTTCCACCCCGTTAATGAACTGGTACGAGCGGCGAATTAAACCAAAAGTACCGGATTTAATTTAATTCAGTAAGGTGCGTGACTTTAATAGTCTTGGATGCAACTGTCACACAACAATCGACTTGTAGGGTGCGTCAGGCGAAGTTCTCTAACGGCGATCGGGAATTTCGGGAGCTGACGCACCTTACTGTATAATCTAAAATCGACTTGTAGGGTGCGTCAGGCGAAGTTCTCTAACGACACCGAAAGAAAAAAAGATTATAATTTTTTCGATAACTCTAATAGACCTCTTGCAAAAGTCTTTTTAATCAAATTTTGGGACGGGCTAGAAGCCCATCCCACAAGCAAAAAGATTTTTGTGGGACGTTGCTCTGAGCAGCATCCTAACTATTTTTGCAAGAAGTCTAATATAAACGTTCGCGGAATCACACATGGATCGATTTGAATTTCAGCTAGCAATGCTGCAACAAGGAGCAGAGGAACTAGAGACAAAAATAGCTAATTTCACAACAATTATGATGCAATTAAAAACTACTGCAATTACCATTTGGGTAGCGTTAGTTGGTTGGGTTTTTACAAGCAAAATAGATGCGTTGGTTCCCCTAGGATACGTTATAATTTTTGGTTTCTGGTTTTTAGAAGCTACCTACTGGAAGGTGCAATTGTATTACATACAAAGAGTCCATGCAATTACCCAATTCTTGAATGATGAAAGCGCCTTAGATGAAAGTTTTAATACTCGCTCAATTCCGGAAGGTCTTGTTCACCCGCTCGGTTCATTAAAAACAATTAAAATGCCTTCTTTAGGTCGAGCTATCTGCGCTCCATCAATCTCTATTTTTTATACCTTTTTGTTTGTTGTTAATTCGATCGTTTTGTTAATAACTCTTAAAACAGCCCTCTAACTGGGTAAGATCCCAATGTGCGAGCGACCGGACAATATCTTCCATCCCAACTAACTAAAAGTGTAAATTGGAGGTTCAATTTGCTTGCTACTCCAAAAAACGGTTGCTTTCTGTATCGTTTGGGTTAAGAGTTCGGCTGTTCTCTCCTCAATACTCTGTGGGTTATTTTCAAATAACCAGAACTGTTCGCGATTGACTTCTACTACGACAGCAACCTCTTATATTCAGGACTTAAACAACTGGCATACTCAAATCAAGCTGTAGGGTGCCTCAGGTGAATTTCTAGAATGATTATTGAGGGTTTAAAAATCTGAGGCACCTTACTAAGTGTGACTATTTCCAATTTTAAAAGGACACGGAACTGCCGTGTCCTTACCCAGATCGGCTGCTAAACTGGTTTCACCCCAACTAACAAAGCGAGTTCCCGCCACTTCCAATAACAATCTACATCTGTAAAACCAATTTCTCTAAACCAGCGCAATTGCGTTTCCATATCGAGCAATTTATTAGACGGATCGTCGGGGGAATCGCTAATACCAAGCGCCTCTCGAAACTTCTCGTGCAAAGCCTTTGTTGGGGACGCTACGTGCTCCAAATTGCAAAAAATGCCTCCGGGTTCCAAAAGCTCAAAAATCTCGGTGTAGAGGGCTAATTTGCGATCGTTATTTACGTGATGAATCGCAAAACTAGAAACGATCGCATCAAACGTGCCCAAATCCGGCAGCGATTCGTCAAAATTGTGCTCGATTACCGTGACATTCTGGTCATCAGCAAAACGAATTCTGGCTTTTTCCAGCATTGTCGGCGAAAAGTCGATCGCCACACACTCAACATTCGGGCGATCGCACTTCAGCAAACCCAACAACCGTCCATCACCCGTGCCCACATCCAGAATCCGGCGCACAGTTGGCGGCACTTCCTCCAACAAAACCGCTTCACCTTCAGTGCGGTGAGGAATGCCATCAGCTTTAGCAAGATACCACAAAGCGTGTTCCGCCGAAGTCCAAAGATTGACTTGACTCATAATTTTTTAACCCTCATAAATCTCGCCATTTTTGCGAGTAAAAATCCAACTATTACCGTCAGCTTTAGCAATTAAATCATCATCGGGATAATTTGCTGAATCTCCCGGAGTGCGATCGCCAACTTCCAGATAAACAACAACAGCATTCGTGCGGTTAACCAAACGATGCCCATCAGCATCACCCGCCCGAAAACCCGCCGCCATACCCGGTTGCAGCACTTCCTCACCCGCATTAGAAATCAGAGTAATCTCCCCTTCCAGAACATACACTAACTCATCTTGACGAGAGTGCCAATGTCTCAGAGCAGAACAACTTCCCGGCGCAAGTCTCACCAAATTTACCCCAAAATTCTGCAATCCGGCAGCATCGCCCAAGCGTTTTTTCACCCTTCCCGCCACCGCAGATTGAAATTGCAGGGGATATTTAGAGCCTGTAATATCCGGCACATTTTCAGGATTCACAATCATAAAAATACTCCTTTCAGTATTTGTGACATCTCTTTCTTTTCTTGCTTCGCGTACTTCGCGTCTTCGCGGTTAATTATTCCAAAAATTTCAAAAAAGTAGTAGAATTTTCCCGAATTAGCCCGCACCAAACAATTACCCCAATCCGTTAAAATCGGCAGCCAAGGCTTACCCGGAAAATCATCAATCATAATTTGCTCGGCATGATTTCCCGTCACCGCTTGCAGGCTTTCTCCCCTGCGAAAAGTAGTCACCACAGGCCACAGAAAAACCTTGTTTTTGTTTCTTTCAAACAAATCAGCAGGCGCATCAACGCCATCTACAGAAACCGATCGAAATCCCTGAGCCATAAAGCTAAATTAGCCCCCAATCCTCAAACCAAAACCACAGCCAGAGAGACAATTCTAATTTCTGCTTTCATCGATCGCAAAAAGTCCTTAAATCCAGGCTCATCACAATTTTATACCCGCTGGCAGTCGCTCGTCACCCTAACATTCCACCTCCGACAGTTTCCGCAACCCATTAAGAATATGTTATATAATATTTAGATTCATTAAGAAATATTGCAAAAATGCTTCTTTCACCCTCTGGCGCCAGCAAACTCAAAGAATCTTTAAAACAAAAAGTATTCTTTGGGAATGAGCCAACCCCCGAACTCATAGCCATCTTACTGATTTACTTCGTCCAAGGCATTCTCGGACTAGCTCGCTTAGCCGTCAGCTTCTTCCTGAAAGACGATCTTGGCATGACTCCGGCCGAAGTATCAGCAATGATGGGTGTTGTCGCCCTACCTTGGATTATCAAACCCTTGTTCGGCTTCATGTCGGACGGTTTGCCCATATTCGGCTACCGCAGACGACCTTACATCGTCCTCTCCGGGCTCTTGGGCACGTCAGCATGGGTGAGCCTCGCAACAATTGTACACACGCCACTGGCCGCCACAGGGGCGATCGCCCTGAGTTCCCTCTCCCTCGCCGTCAGCGACGTCATCGCCGACTCCCTCATAGTCGAAAGAGCTAGAAAAGAATCCGTCGCCGACGCAGGTTCCCTGCAATCCCTATCCTGGGGCGCATCAGCCCTCGGCGGACTAATCACCGCCTACCTCAGCGGCTACCTGATGCAACACTTGGGAACCCAAACCATATTTTTAATCACCGCATCTTTCCCGCTAATCGTATCAGCAACAGCTTGGTTAATTCACGAAGAAAAAATCAACAAACAATCCGACTTTGACACAGTAAAAAACCAATTCAAACAACTGCGGCAAGCTGTCACCCAAAAAACAATTTGGTTGCCCACCGCCTTTCTTTTCCTGTGGCAAGCCACCCCAAGTTCAGACTCCGCCTTCTTCTTCTTCACCACCAACGAATTAGGCTTTCAACCAGAATTTCTCGGCCGAGTGCGCCTCGTCACCAGCATTGCTTCCCTCCTCGGTATTTGGCTGTTTCAGCGATACCTCAAAGCAATTCCATTTAGAGTAATTTTCGGCTGGTCAACAGTAATTGCAACAGCCTTGGGTATGACTACATTATTATTAGTAACTCATGCCAACCGAGCATTAGGAATAGACGACCAGTGGTTCAGCATCGGAGACAGCCTGATCCTGACAGTAATCGGACAAATTGCCTATATGCCAGTGCTAGTTCTCTCGGCGCGATTGTGTCCTCCCGGTGTCGAAGCTACATTATTTGCCGTGTTAATGTCAGTCACCAACTTAGCCGGACTTATTTCCCACGAAGGCGGTGCACTTTTGACCCACTTACTCGGAATTACCGATCGCAATTTCGACAACCTCTGGCTGCTAATAGTCATCACCAACCTGTCCACACTGCTACCCCTGCCATTCCTAAGTTGGCTTCCCGCAGAAAATGCAGAAATCAGCGACGAAAACGAGCAACAATCACTCCCCCTACTAGAAGCAGAACTAGGAGGCGCAAAACAAGGCGGACAGAACTTCATACCCGAATATTTTCCCGACTTAGTACCGACAGTCAGGTCAGAAAAACGCACCGCAGATAGCTAAAGAAGTCATTAGTCATTAGTGATTAGTCATTAGTGATTAGGAAGAATTCAAAATTTGGGATTTCTTCAATTTTGACTAATGACCAATGCCTTTGTGTCCCTTTCCTATTGTCCCACTCTCCCACTCTCCCACTTTCAGCCTCTCTGCGCCCTCTGCGCTCTCTGCGGTTAAATCAATAAAAGCTTATTCTACCCATGCAAAACTTACAAAATTCCCAACCCCAAACACCCGCCCAAAAACCATCATACACGCGCACAGACTGGCAGCGCGGCTACGAATCCCAACCCAGCGAATCCGACTACTGGATTGACGACATCGAAGGCGAAATCCCAGAAGGCTTGCAAGGCACATTCTTTCGCAACGGGCCCGGTTTGCTAGATGTCAACGGCCAGCGCATCCATCACCCCTTCGACGGCGACGGGATGGTTTGTGCGATCGCAATTTCCGACGGCCACGCCCACTTCCGCAACAGATTCGTCCGCACCGAAGGCTATCTCGCCGAACAAAAAGCCGGAAAAATCCTGCACCGAGGCGTTTTCGGCACACAGAAACCCGGAGGCTGGCCAGCCAACATCTTTGACGTCAAAATCAAAAACATAGCCAACACCAACATCATTTATTGGGGCGACAAACTGCTAGCACTCTGGGAAGCAGCACAGCCCTACAGACTCGACCCCCGCAGCCTAGAAACACTCGGATTAGACACCCTAGACGGCATCTTAGAACCCGGTGAAGCCTTCGCCGCCCACCCCAGAATTGAAAAAGGCAAAAATGGAGCCGGAGACAGATTAGTCAACTTTTCCGTCAAGCCCGGTTTGTCAAGTACAATCACCATTTACGAACTCGACACAAGCGGCAAACTTTTACAAAAACACGCCCACGCAATCCCCGGTTTTGCCTTCCTGCACGACATGGTAATTACCCCGAATTACTGCCTATTCTTCCAAAATCCCGTCAGCTTCAATCCCCTACCATTCTTGTTAGGAATGCGGAGTGCATCCCAGTGCATTCAATTTTCGCCCAACCGCCCGACGCAAGCAATTTTAATTCCCCGCAACGGCACCGACGAGGTAAAAGTATTAGAAACCGAACCTTGTTTTGTCTTCCACCACTGCAACGCCTGGGAAGAAAACGGCGAAGTTTTTGTTGATTCTGTTTGCTACGACTCATTCCCAACCGTCGAGGCGGACGGCGATTTTCGCGAGATTGATTTTGACAGCATTCCACCGGGGGAATTGTGGCGGTTTAAGTTAAATTTGAATGAAAAAACTGTCAACCATCAAGTAATTGAAACTCGGTGCTGCGAGTTTCCGACATTGCATCCCAACAACGTCGGACAGCCTTACCGATATCTTTATATTGGCGCTGCGGATGCTCCGACAGGAAATGCTCCTTTGCAAGCTATTCTTAAAATCGATTTCCAGACAGGAGAACAGCAAATTTGGAGTGCTGCGCCGCGCGGTTTTGCGGGGGAACCTGTTTTTGTTCCCCGTCCCGACGCTATGGCGGAGGATGACGGCTGGCTGCTAGTTTTGATGTATGATGCAGCTAATCATCGATCGACCTTAGCGATTCTAGATGCTAGCGACATCACCAAAGGGCCCCTAGCGCGCCTGCATTTAAAACAGCACATTCCCTACGGTTTGCACGGAAGTTTTACACCAAATGTACTGCTTCCTATCGATTCGTAGTAACTGTTAGCGATGCAAGAGGGACTCAAATTGCGATGAAAAAGGTTTGATCGTTCAAAATGCGAGTCCGCATCCATAACTAGGACTCGCATTCCGAACTATTAAACCTTTGTGGTAAAGGGTTGGCTGTAGAAATGCTCAAAAAAATTTAAATGATCAAATATCCATAATTAATGCAAATTGTAAACAGAAATCATCTCAAAAAACTACTCGTTTTAATTTGCAGCACAGTCATATTCTTGGCAATTATTTTATCTATTTACTCTCACAATGCTAATGCCCAAGAGCCTTACAAATCATCTCCAGAAATCCCTGTAACACCAAAAGGCTTGGTTGAAGTCAAAATGACAGTAATTGGAGTAGATCCAGTTAAAAACCAATTAGAAACTCGCTTGCAATTTGAACTCAAAGGTATTTATAAAAAAGGGCCAACTTACCCTGCTCAAGATTTGTTAATGACCGTTAACGGTGCGAATGTAGAAGATTCAGAAATTACCTTTAAAGAAGGTAAACCGATGATTGTGCCTGCATTAAAGTTTAATTTGATCGAGGGAAAAATTAACAATTATCCCTTTGACACGCACATTGCTAAAGTAGCAATTTCCCTCGATCCGCTGGCTTCGATAGGTAAAAAATTTGCTCCTTTTCAAGTAAATCCAGTACCGCTGAAATTTAAATTTAATGCTGATGTTCCCGGCTTCGACATTAGTTATAACCCGCTGGAAGAAAATTCATCTATCTTTATTTACATCGATGTTTCTGCAACTCGATCGCTTCCAGTGAAATTCTTTGCCTTGGTGATTATTGTGATCATGTGGGTGCTGTCAATTATGGCGCTGTTGTTAGCACTAAAAGTGATGAAATCTGGCAAATTGCCGGAAGTGGGGATGCTGAGCTGGACTGGTGTAATGCTGTTTGCTTTTCCGGCAATTCGCAACGCTCAGCCGGGGGTGCCGCCAGTGGGAACTGCTAGCGATTTCCTGTCGTTTTTTTGGACTGAAATTATTGTTGTGGTGGCGTTGGTGATTATTGGTAGCTGTTGGTTGAAGCGGTATCATCCGCCGGTTGAATGATAGCGGGAATTGTTAGCTGTTAGCTGTTGACTGTTGACTGTTGACTGTTAACTGTTGACGGTTGACTGTTAAGTTAAGAGGGCGGGCACGCACCATCCACCGCCCCTACTGACTACTGACTACTGACTACTGACTACTAACTACTGACTACTGACTACTGATTACTGACCACTGACTACTGACTACTGACTACTGACTAATTTTTTACCTGCAAATTCTCAATATCCTGGGCGGGTACGCCTAAGCCGCGCAAGATAGTAAAAGCAATAATTCTATATCCCGATGGATTTGGGTGAACTCCATCGGCTGCTAACAAATTCAGAGTTTTTCCCGCGTGTTTTTGATAGGTGCTGATTACTTCCCGAAAAGGTGCATTTAAATCGATAAATAAGCACTGATTTTGTTTGGCGATTTCTCGCATTGCTACTACGTATTCTTGCAATCTGCGATTTTCCGGGCCGTCCAAAATTTCGCGGATGGGAGTAGGAGAAAGCAGGGCGACTCGAATTCCGGCGGTTTTTGCTGCCTGCACCATTTGGGTTATTTTGTCTATGTATTCTGCTAGCGATACTCCTGCGGCTAGGTTGCCTTGGGGATGAAACTGAAGCTTTTGGAAGTCGAAGAAGGCGTGCCAAACGTCGTTGACTCCGGCGTTAATGGTGATTAAATCTGGCTGTTTGTCGAGCGCATCTTTCTGAAAACGCGCCTGCATATCACTCGCCTTGTTACCGGAGATGCCGGCGTTGACGACTTCGATTTTGCTGTCGGGATAAAGGGCATTCAGATAGCGTTGCAGCAGCCAAACGTAACCTCCGGGATATTTGCCTGCTTCGGTGATGCTGTCGCCTACTGTGACAATTCTGCCCTTGCCGGCGAGGAGGTTTTGGATTTCTGGTGGCGGGGTTGCTTGGGATAGGGATTCTGTAAACACGGGAAGTAAGGAGTGAGGAATGTTAAAGATGATAACGGCAGCAATTACGGCGAGGGCTAGTTTGATTAATGATTGCTGTTTCGGGGGTTTGGGACGGGGCGATATCGCTTTTGCAGACATTCTGTAGTTTTTGACTAAAAGTTTAACTTTTGAGCTTGGCAACTATAGCCGAAGAAAAAACCAAGAAGCAATAAAATCAATGGTTTCAGCGATTTCAAATGCCCTAATCACCTAGTATAATATAGTGAAATGTGGCAGGGAGACCGATCGTGATGTTAGTGGCTTTTGTCAGTCGGTGCATGGGTGAAGCTGTTTGATTCAGGATCGGGTTTTGGTAGAGAACAAGTTTCTCTGAATTTAGAACGAGATCGAGTTTATGTCGATCGCATTTTGGAATTTATCAACAAAGGCGATAATTATTTGCCTAATTTGGAACGGGTTATTAAAGGTATTGCTAATATCTTGGGGAATTATTAAGGAGGTTAGATGATGACTTTTCAAGAAATTATTGAGTCTATTGAAAGATTGACAATAGAAGATCAGGAGCGTTTATTTGAGTTAATCCGCAAGCGACGGATTGAAAATCGGCGGGCTGAAATTTTGGCTAATGCTCAGGAGGTGATGCAGGCATTTAAGAATGGGACCGCAAAGAGAGGAAGCGTTGATGATTTGATCGCAGATTTACTAGGAGATGATGATGGAAGTTGTCTGGAGTAGTGGATTTAATCGGTCTTTTAGGAAGATTACAAAGAAAAATCCACAATTAAAGGATCAAATTGCTAAGGTTTTAAGGCTGTTGACAGATGATCCATTTATGCCATCTTTGAAGTCTCACAAGTTAGGAGGGGATTTAGCCGGGTTATGGTCTTGTTCTGTTGCTTACGATTGCAGAATAATTTTTAAATTTTCTGAAGATGAGGAATTATTAGAAATGGTTATTCTATTGGTGGATATTGGAAGCCATGATGACGTTTATTAATGTAGCTGCGCCTTGACGCTATGCCCTACGGCTCCAAGCCCCTTGATTTGGATTATGATAGAAACAAGACTTACGCATTTCAAAGTAATTCTTTTTGGCCCATGAGTTCCGATTTAGTTCCCTTGCTTCCGAAAGTATCGATCGGCCGTCGCGCTGCTGCTTTCTGCATCGACGCAATTGCCGTTTGGCTGCCCAGTTTGCTTCTGGGCGCAAATCCGATCGTCCAAACCATCTTTTTTTTCCTGCTGTGGATGATTTTGCGCGTACCCATTGTCAGGAAAAACCACGGTCAAAGTCTTGGGCGCTGGGCGTTGGACATGAAAATTATCGATGTTAGACTCGAACGGATTCCCGGAGTGCAGAAACTTTGCAAGCGCGAGGGATTGCTGGGCATTTGCGCCGCCCTAGCCTTTGCGGGTGTAGGCGGGCTCACATCTACCAACGCCGCCGTCTTGCTGCTGATTCTGCCGCTGGCGATCGACTGTAGCACTGCCTTCATCGACACCGCCCGGTTTCCCCAAGCTTTTCACGATCGACTCAGCCAGACGATCGTCATCGGCACCAAGCGCGGCTACTCCCTAGACATCAAAGTTAGAAGATTACTTGACCAAGTGCAGACCAGTGTGAGACGATAATAAATTGTGTTTAAATTAGTCGAAATTTATTTAGAATTATGGCTAAAGGTGTCCGGATCATAATTACTCTAGAGTGTACTGAGTGCCGAACAAACGTGAGCAAACGCTCCAAAGGCGTGTCTCGGTACACCACGACCAAGAACCGTCGCAACACGACGGCGCGGCTGGAACTCAAAAAGTTCTGCCCCCATTGCAACAAGCACACTGCCCACAAAGAGATTAAGTAGTCAGCCGTCAGTTGCGATCGGTCAGTTGTCAGTTGCGATCAAGTCAACAGTCAACAGCCAACAGTCAACAGTCAACAGTTAACAGTAAACAAACAAAGAACCATGACTTACTTTCGCCGGCGCGTTTCGCCAATCAAACCAGGAGACCCGATCGACTACAAAGATGTCGAGTTGCTCAAAAAATACGTCACAGAACGCGGTAAAATACTGCCCCGCCGGATTACCGGTTTGACAGCAAAACAGCAGCGAGATTTGACCAGAAGCATCAAAAGAGCAAGAATTGTAGCTTTGATGCCCTTCGTAAATCAAGAAGGCTAATTCGATTTTGGATTTTAGATTTTAGATTTTGGAAAGATAGGACTTACGCGAAAACAACGTCTTTTTGTCGCAAGCGAGAATCGCTAATCGAGCGCAAGATTGGGTATTTAGTCGGTGGTGCGTAAGTCTTAATCAAAATCTAAAAAGTTAAAAATTAAAGCACAAAAAGCCAAACTTTTTAGATGTTAGTTTTAACAAGAGATGTAAAAAAGATAAACATCCAAAATCTAAAATCCCCGGATCGCAACCAGACAAATAGCAAGAGTGAAATATTCCAATAAAAATTAATAAAGCTGGCAAGTGGAGAAGGGAACGTTAGTAGAATTTAGAGTGCACGGCGATCGCCGTCTGGCAGTTGCCGATCGCCCCGACGGCAAGAAAAACTGGGTAGTGGTAGACGAAAAAGGCCAACCGCACAGCATACCGCCCAAACAAATCAGCTACGAAGCAGTAGGAGAAAGTTACAAACCCTCCGACATTGCCAAATTTCTTAAAGAAGTAGAAGGTTACTCAGATCCGTCGAGTTTAGAAGTCGCTTGGGAACTCCTAGTGGGCGACGGAGAAAACACAGATCCCGAATCCCTCGCCATGCTGCTATTTTCCGATCGCACTCCGGCCCAGTGCTACGCAGCATACTGTTTGCTATCAACAGACAAACTGTATTTCAAACAAAAGGGCGATCGTTACGAACCGCGATCGGCCGCCCAAGTAGCCGAAATCAAACACCAGCAAGAAGTAGAACAGCAGCGACACCAAGAATCCCAAGGATTTTGGGATCGAGTCAAACAGCGGCTGGCTGGGGAAAATGTCGAGTGGATTAATAGCGATCGAACTCGCCTCGACGCCCTAGAACGCTTTGCAACCCTCGGAGAAGAAGCCACGCACCGCACCCCGGCCTTAGAAACTTTAGCCAGCTTAGAACGCTCCGAAAACCCCGAAGCAGCATTTCAACTCCTAGTCGATCTCGGCCTGTGGAGCACCCACGAAAACCTGTTTTTGCGGCGCAGCCAAATTCCTCTACAATTGTCCGCAAAGGTATTAGAAGTGGCCCAAAGCTGCCTAGAAAATCCCCCAACCGACTCGGAGACAAACCGTCTCGACTTAACTCACCTCAAGGTTTACACGATCGACGACGAAAGCACCACCGAAATCGACGACGGACTAAGCTTAGAATTCCTAGAAAACGGCCAGCAGCGGCTGTGGATACACATTGCCGATCCCACCAGCTTGCTTTCCCCCGGAGACGAACTCGACCTCGAAGCCAGAAAGCGCACCACTACAGTGTATCTGCCCACCGGCCCAATCCCGATGTTTCCCTCAGCATTGGCAGCCGGGCCGATGAGCTTGGTTCAAGGCAAAGAGTGCAACGCCCTCAGCTTTAGCGTCACCTTAGACGAAATCGGCGCGGCTCAAGATTACAGCATCCACATCAGCAAGATCAAACCAACCTACCGCTTAACCTACGATGATGTAGACGAAATGCTGGAGTTGGGAATCGAAGCAGAACCGGAAATAGGGGCGATCGCCATTGCGGCCAAACTGCGGCAAAAATGGCGCGAAGTCCAAGGCGCAATCAACATTTTCATGCCCGAATCCGTGATCAAAGTCCACGGCGAGGACATCGACATCCACGTCATCGACGACTCCACAGCCCGAATGCTAGTAGCTGAAATGATGATTTTAGCTGGCGAAGTCGCCGCCCGCTACGGTCAAACTCACAGCCTGCCAATACCCTACCGCTATCAGCCCCAGCCAGAACTCCCCCCCGATGAAGAACTGCTGGCCGTACCCGCAGGCCCAGCCCGCGCTTGCGCCGTGCGCCGCTGTATGCCCCGCAGCGAAATGGGCTTGACCCCCGGACGTCACGCAGGCTTGGGTTTGGAATTGTACGCTCAAGTTACTTCTCCCATCCGCCGCTATACCGACTTGCTGGCTCACTTCCAAATTAAAGCCCACCTGCGGGGCGAACCACTGCCTTTTTCTGCCCAAGAAATACAGGATATTGTGATGTGTCTCGGTACCGCAGTCAGAGAAGCTTCTACCGTCGAACGCCAAACTAACCGCTATTGGGGATTGGAATATTTGCGCCGCAATCCCGATCGAGTTTGGGAAGCTTTAATGCTGCGCTGGCTGAGGGAAGATAGCAATCTCGCATTGATTTTATTGGAAGAATTGGGCTTAGAATTGGCGATGCGATTTGGTCGATCGGTCGAAATTGGCGATCGGCTAGAAGTCAAAGTCACACATTGCGATCCGCGATCGGATGTGATTAACTTCCAAGAAGTGATTCTTGAACCCGCACAATAGGATTTTAGATTTGAGATTTGAGATTTTGGATTGCCAAAATCTTAGCGAAAGGAGTTATGCGCTGGTGGCGATCGACCAATAAGCTTAAGTTAGCAATCTCACCCGAATTTCGACTTACGAGTTTAGGGGAAATAGCTCTTCAACCCGCGCAGGCGGGTTTTGTCTCTGTAGGGCTGTTGAAACCGCCGTCTCAGATCCTGTCGGGTCGATTACCATAACAAAAACGGATCGCGCGTGCGGAATCTGATTTCAGTCAATCGATCGCACACAACCTTAACTCAAATCTCAAATTTAAAATCACAAAATGGCCAACTCAATTAACCAAGTTCAGCCGCCCCTGGAATTCATACCCCCAGCCTACAACCCCCTAGTCGTCCGGGGCGCTCAGCAAATCCTCCCCTACTGGCTGCGATTTCGGACGAATATCAGCCACATTCAAGTCGAAAACGTCGAAACCCTCGCCGAACTATTCCACCAATTTCAAAATCAGAAAGTTCGCTTCTTGCTGGCCTTCCGCCACCCAAACTCCGACGATCCCTACTGTTTGGGACAACTAATTTGGAAACTCGTACCCCAAACAGCGCGCGCCAAAGGCATTCCCCTGCAATTTCCGGTACATTCCCACTTTATCTACGATCGCGGAATTCCCCTCTGGGCCGGTGCTGGAGTCGGCTGGCTGTATTCTCGCCTCGGCGGTACTCCGATCGTTCGCGGTAAAATCGATCGCGCCGGATTGCGATCGGCCCGCGATTTATTCGCCAACAGCCAATTTCCCATCGCCGCCGCCCCAGAAGGCGCTACCAACGGTCACAATGAAATAGTTAGCCCCCTCGAACCGGGAATCGCTCAAATGGGCTTCTGGTGCGTTGAAGATTTGCTCAAAGCCGGACGTACTGAGGAAAAAGTGTTAATCGTGCCGATCGGCATTCAATACCGCTATGTCAACCCGCCTTGGGAACCCCTAGAAAAACTTTTAACTCAATTAGAAATAGATTGCGGACTCCCACCCTTAGACCGCACCAACACCGCCAATTTAGAGGCAGAAAATTCCGATCCCGAAGACCAAAATTACAAATTTCAATATCTGCGCCTGATTCGACTTGGCAGCCACTTGTTAACAGTAATGTCCGAGTTTTACAGCCGTTTTTATCATAAAAAGATACAGCCAACGACCTCTATTTTAACATCATTATCGCTACCAGACACAACTGCCAACGATTCGGGCAATGAAGTGATGGTTGCTCGACTGACAGCACTTTTAGACGTGGCTTTGCAAGTAGCAGAAGAATATTTTAACTTAAAGCCAAAAGGTAGTTTGATAGACCGCTGTCGCCGTCTGGAACAAGCAGGCTGGGACTATATTTATCGAGAAGATATCAAAGATATTGCAGCACTTTGTCCCTTAGAAAGAGGATTAGCCGATCGCCTCGCCGAAGAAGCAAGTCTGCGGATGTGGCACATGAGACTTGTCGAAAGTTTCGTCTCCGTTACCGGCAGGTACGTCCAAGAAAAACTGACCGCAGAACGTTTGGCAGAAACAACTTTACTGCTGTGGGACGTACTGACTCGCATCAAAGGCGGAAATCCTTTCGGGCGACCTTCTTTGGGCAAACAGCAGGTGCAAATGACCGTGGGCGAACCGCTCTCAGTGGGCGATCGCTGGCAGGGATATCAAACCAGCCGCCGGTTAGCAGTTGCCGAACTCACTCAAGATTTGCAATCAGCTTTAGAAGCAATGATTAATTAGTCAGTAGTTAGTAGTTATTGGTTATTGGTTATTGGTTATTGGTTATTGGTTGTTGGTTATTGGTTATTGGTTGTTGGTTATTGGTTATTGGTTACTTGCTACGAATTCCCAATTTCCAATTCTCAATTCCTAACAAAAAATAACAAATAACAAATAACAACTAACAAATAACAACTAACAACTAATAGTCAGCAGCAACAGCCAACAGTCAAGAGTCAACAGTCATCAGTTTAAAGTCTGCAACTGCCAACAAGTTGTTATAGACTTGAGAAAGAGGTATAATGAACCACTAATAATCAACGAGCCATAATAAAACCAGAAAAATCACCGATGAATAACAAACCTATCGATTTGTCTACTAACTCAATTAAGGTAAAACTCCTGAATCATTTAGCGCAGGAATTGCTCACCCCACTCACTTCTGTCATCGGCATGGCGAGCGTGTTGAGCCAAGAAATTTACGGGCCATTGACGAGCAAGCAAAAAGAATATATCGACGTGATTCAAGACAGCAGTCGGTGTTTACGATCGCTAGTTGAAGAAATTTTGGAACTAGCAAATCTCGATGAATCGTCTTTCACCTTGAAGCGAGTCGCAGTCGATATAGAAGGTTTGTGTCAGCAAGTTGTGACAACCCTGTCGCCGGCGGCAAGTAGGCGAGAGCAAGAAATTAATTTCACGATCGGGCCCGGGCCGCGCATCTGGTTGGCAGATAAGGATAAGGTTCAGCAAATGCTGCACCACTTAATTTTTAGCATTATTCAATCGGCTGGGGCAGGCAGCGTGATTCGAGTCCACGTTTCTCGGAAAGAAGACGGTATCAACATCGGAGTTTGGGTTTTTCATCCTTGGTTGGGAGAAAGTTTGCCCCATGCTAAACTCTACTCCGACTACTTGTTGAAGGCCACAGCAGGTAGCGGTTGGCGATCGAACTCCGAAACCTCTTCCCCGGAACTCGAACCGCAACTGGCGACACAGATACAGAGTGCCCAGCGGTTAACGCTGGCGTTTTCTGAGTTGGCGGCTTTGGTGGCCGAGAATGCCGCGGATACCGCACCCGTGTTAGCTGGTTACGGGGCTAGGGAACGATTGGGGCTGCTGCTTTGCTGCCAGTTGGTGGAAATTCAAGGCGGCCAACTCTCGATTCAAGGCACCCCGGAATCTGGATATCGCTACGTGCTCTGGCTCCCCTGCACTAATGCTACGGAGTTGTTGGAAGGATGAAGTCAGTTGGCAGTTGGCAGTTGGCAGTTGGTAGTTGGTAGTTGGCAGTTGTTAGTTGTTAGTTGTTAGTTGTTAGTTGGCAGGAAAACAGTTGTTAACAGTCAACAGTCAACAGTTAACAGTTAACCGCTAACAATTCCCCAATGACTAATGACCAATGACCAATGACCAATGACTAATGACTAATGACTAATTACAAATCTAAAATAGAAATGAATTCAGTTTGGCAACAGTTAAGTCTGGCAAATTTGCCGCTCTGTCAGTGGCAAAATGGCAGTTATTTATTGAATTGGACGATCGGCAATGCGCGCAGTTGGCGAGAAAGTAGCTGGCTGATGCAGTGGGCGGAGCCTCTGGGTTTTGGTTTGCTGGCCTTGACGTTCAGTATGGGCCCGTTTGTGAACAATGCCTTGGTGGGGCTGTTGATGGCTGCTGGTGCAGCATTTTGGGTGCTGCTGACTGTTTCTGACGATCGCACGATCGCCCTCACACCCATTCACTTGCTGGTACTGCTGTACTGGGGCATTGCTACCGTCGCCACCGCCATGTCGCCGGTGAAAGCCGCCGCTTTTGTCGGTTGGGGCAAGCTAACGCTGTATTTGCTGTTTTTTGCCCTCATGGCGCGGATATTGCGAGACCCCCGCCTGCGTTCCTGGTTGATTGCAGTATATTTAAATGTCGCCCTAGTAGTCAGTTTCTACGGCGTGCGGCAGTGGATTGATAAAGTGCCGCCATTAGCTACTTGGAACGATCCGACATCAACTCAAGCCGATCTCACGCGAGTTTACAGCTTTTTGGGCAATCCAAATTTGCTCGGTTCCTATTTGCTGCCAGCAATTGCCTTAAGCGCCGCCGCACTTTTTGTGTGGAAAGGATGGGGAACAAAACTTTTAGCTCTGACGATGCTGGTGGTGAATTGCGCGTGTTTGCGCTACACCGACAGCCGGGGTGCTTGGATCGGTTTTGTGGCTCTGCTTGTGGTGTTTTTAGTGCTGCTTTGGTACTGGTACAGCCCTTCTATGCATCGGTTCTGGCGCACTTGGGCCCTGCCGTTAGGGTTGGGAGGTTTGGTTGGTGCGTTAATTTTGGGAGTGCTTTTGGTGGAGCCATTGCGCGATCGAGTTTCGAGTATGTTTGTCGGCCGCGGCGACAGCAGCAACAATTTTCGGATTAATGTTTGGACTGCGGTGATTGATATGATTCGCGATCGGCCAATTCTCGGAATTGGCCCCGGAAACACTGCCTTTAATAAAGTTTATCCGCTTTATATGAAGCCGAAATTCACTGCTTTAAGCGCTTATTCCGTGCTGCTGGAAATTGCCGTAGAAACAGGCTTTATCGGTTTAATGTCTTTCCTGTGGCTGATGACTGTCACCGTCAATCAAGGTTTGTTGCAGATCAAAAAATTGCGCGACGCGCAATTTAATATCTCTAATTTAGAGGAAGCGTCCCCAAATCTCAAATCGAATCAAGGGTTTTGGTTGATTGCGGCGATCGCAACTTTAACCGGCATGATGGCTCACGGTTTTGTCGATACCGTTTGGTACAGACCAGAAGTTAATATGCTGTGGTGGTTGATGGTGGCGATTATTGCTAGTTTTTACAGGAACCCGCAGCAGCAAAATTCAGCTTTGACAGAAAGCGAGTAGATAAAAATGCTGGCACAGAACATCTGTTCTTTTGCAAAAAGCATTTGTTTCTTTTAGTGCTTTCCCCGAAGCTCGCAGGTTGCAGGAGCTCTTCGAGATTTTGATATCATCTCCGGTAAATTACCATCACAAAAACGGTTCGTAGTACGTCAGTCAGTGTCCGCAATCTATGAGCGGACACTGACTGACGCACGCGCGATCCAATTTTCTTGTTTTCAATCGACCGGACATGATATTATGTCAAATCCGGTTGCACCGGAATGATGTTAACAGTTAACAGTTAACAGTCAACAGTCAACAGTCAACAGTCAATTTACTCTTCCGATGAAGAGAGGATTTGATATTGCTTGATGGCTGTACGAACACAGCCACGATCAATAGTAGGGTGCGCGCTGCACGCACCCTACATAAAATTACTACATACTACATACCTGCAAATGTAAAGTGCTGGTGTCACACCCTACAAAATTTATGGAAAATAACTTTTATTCTTCGCTCTGCGAAGGCATGACGAATCTCGGGCACGGATAATTTCCACCATTTCTATCACGGCAACGCCGCCACGTTGACTGATTCGAGCTGAACGGCGTTTCGGATGATTCATTAACTGTAGATTGAACAGTTGCAGGAGTGGGTTGTGCTTTTGAGGCTTGACTGAACTGCAATACTGTGATAATTGCCAGTATGGTTGATGAAAGCAAAAATGTGCGTTTCATTTATTTGTTTTTTCCTCTTTTAATCGTTGACGTGCCATTCCTATCCATATATCCTCATCGAACTCTTGAGAATCCGCATACTTTAGACAAATTTTCCACTGCGGTAGCGCTTCCTTCGTTTTTTTCATCCCTTCTAGGACTTGCGCTTTCAGGCAATAAGTTGCTGGGCCTTCACTATCAAGCTTAATGGCTGCATCCAAATGTTGCAATGCTTCTGAATATCGACCCTGTTTCAGCCGCGCCCATCCCAAATTTTTAAGTAAAGAATATTTAACTCGATCGTCCTCAGCTACTTTCAAACCTTGCCACAGCAAGTGAACCGCAGCAGCAGAGTTTTTATTATCAAGAATATATAACCTCGCCAAATTGCTGTAAGCAGCAGGCAGACCTAGTTTGGCAGCTTGCAGATATTTTTCTCGGGCGCATTGCAAATCTTGCACCTCTTCGCAAAGCCATCCCAAATTGTAAAGAGCTGCGCGGCTTTTGGGGTCTACAACGAGCGCCAACTCATAGGCTTGTTGAGTATCGGCCAATCGATTGGCTTTGTAGTTTTCTAAGCCTCTATTATTAAACAGTGATGCGAGTTCCGGCAATCCAAATTGCCAACCACCAAAACCTACTGTTAGGATGAGCAGGAAGGCCGCCCACTTGGACTGGTGATACTTTTTCCCTGGCTGTTTCATGACATTAAAAATATTAGCTAATGGTGTCGTTTTTGGCAAATTGTCACTGTTAGTTAAGTGATAATTTATTTGCCGTATTTCATTGCCACCCTCATGACATCATCATCTTAGGAATTGACTTAGGCCTGAGCCTATTTATCATTTCTGGTTTGCAACTCCACAGCCGAATGCTTGCGTAATGCTGCCACTACCTAGATGTATTCGAGCATAGGTTAATTCTTCGCGGGGTTCGAACACCTATCCGGATCATTTCAGAAAAAAGCCAGAAAAAAGCCGTAAGCCCTAAGCCTGAAAGGAGAAAGAGCCTTGACTGCTACGGATGTTGTGAGTAATAATACTTAGTTGTGGGGCGATCGACAATAGACTGATTGCATATAGCCTTTCTGTGCTCTGGTATGAGGTACTATCCTGTATAGGGCATAGGGCATAGGGCATGGGGCATGGGGCATGGGGCATGGGGCATGGGGCATAGGGCATACCTCACCACGCTTGAGAAGTGCTATAAATCTTCCATCGATGGGAAAACCGCAGATGTATTTCAATAACAGAAAGAGAATGAAGAGCAATTCAAATCTAATGATTAATCGCTAATCACTAGACTTGAGTTGCACTCAAATCAAAGACAGATAACATTGAATTATCTGCATCCGTCAGTGTTTATCTGCCTGAAATCTGCGGTTAACAAAGCGAATATTTATGTAACTCAAGTCTACTAATTACTAACAGACATAAACGATAACTCATGTAGATAGGACTCGAAAAGCCTGTTTTTTACAGGCTTTGAGAAGATTCGTCCAATCACTAAAATTGCTTGATTGCGCGTTCCATATCCCGCTTGTCTTCGCGTTTCTTCAAATCTTCGCGCTTGTCATACAATTTTTTACCTTTACCCAAACCGATATCGAGTTTAACCCAGCCGCCTTTCAAATACATTTTTAACGGCACTAAAGTCAAACCTTTTTCTTCCACTTTGCCAATTAGTTTACGAATTTCCTGCTTGTGCATCAGCAATTTGCGAGTGCGTCTTGGTTCGTGATTAAAATAGTTGCTAGCACTTCTCCAAGGCGAAATATGAACGTTTATCAGCCACAGTTCGCCATTCCGAACTAAGCCGTATCCGTCCCGCAAATTCGCTTTTCCTTCCCGAATAGATTTAACTTCGGTTCCTTTTAACTCGATGCCCACCTGATATGTCTCTATAATTTCATAGAGATGCCGCGCTTGTCGGTTATCGCTAACAATTTTGTATCCCGGACTTTTTTCGCTCATTTTTACCTCCGCTGAAATTATTATAACGCTAGCTTGTCTGTAGAAAAAATAAAAGCTTGACAAAACTTAAATTTCAGGTCTAGGCATTACCAATGTTGCTGAGCTAAGATGTCACCAACGTGAATGTCAAGCGGTATCATGCAGCGCACCAATATTCCAGATTCTGGAATTCCAGATTCTGTTACTCCTTATCCTGCGGTTAATTTGGTTTGGTTAGCTCCTTCTTTACTGTCGCTCACTTGGTTTTTTGCCAATATCTCGGCAGTTAAATGGCTGTTATCCTCGTTTGTTGAGATACCGACACTGTACAAGATAGTAATTAGTTTTCTGATTGTAGCATTAGTAGTGCGATCGCTCAGTTCGGGAACTCGCCCGCCCGCATTGTCCCCCAAATTCGTTTTGAGGCGCTATCCGCTGGTATTAATGTTGGGTGCGAGCGTTTGCTCGATCGCCACAGGGTGCATAATAGACATCAAACAAATTACCATCCTGCTATTTATCCTCGGAACCTACGGGCTGTACGGCTTAATGGTAGAGCCGAACTTTTGGCGAAAAAACCTGCCAATAGCGGGGCTGCTAGCTTGTATTTTACCATTCAACACTCAGCTCAATAACGGATTGGGTTTGCCGGCGCGAGTGCTGACAGCTCAGGTAGTAGAAAAATTGCTATCGGTTTTTCAAATCGGGGCTATTTCTTCCTACGATATCATCGTCTTAGAAAACGGCATCGCTCAAGTAGACGTACCTTGCAGCGGCATTAAAACCCTCTTAGTAGGGACACTATTTTTGCTAGCTGCTACCTGGTTAGAAAGCCGTCAATTGGGTTTTAAATGGCTCGCAGTATGCGCCGTCAACTTCATAATGTTAGTTTCGGCTAACGCTTTGCGGGTAGTCGTATTAATATTAGTTGCCCAAGTTTTTCAACAGCCAATTTATGCCGAAATCCTGCACGTACCCCTGGGAATAGTCGGTTTAGTTAGCGCTTGTTTTTTGAGTTGGTTGATGCTGCAAAAGATACCAAAAATTTCCGCAGCCAAACAAATTAATCTTGAGTCGCAACGGGATGCAGAAATCCTCAAAAATCAGCCCTTAGCAAAAGCCGGACTAATTGCGGCCGTCGCTGTGTTGGCAGCAATTTCTCAATTCTATCATGTAGAAAGCGAACAAGTAGCGATCGCCCCCCTGAAATTTCCCCAACAAATCATATCCGAACCAATCCCCCTGAATCCCAGCGAACAAAAATTCTTCGGCAATTACCCAGACACCAAAACAGAAAAAAAGAGATTTATCTCCGGTAACTTGCGCGGTTCCATGCTAACCGTAGCCAGCACATCCTGGCAGACTTATCACGCACCAGAGTTGTGCTTTATCGCCAGCGGCATCCCCGTCAACCGCATAGAAAGAAAACAGCTAACTCCTGCCATCGCCGCCCGCTGGCTGTCTGTCAAAGACAACCAACTATCTGCCACCTACTGGCTGCAATCTTCCGAGCAAACAACCGATAATTTCTTAGAGCGAATCCGCCGCGATATCAACCACAAAAATCATACTTGGGTGCTTGTGTCAATTCTTTTTGACAATTCCGTAAACCCCGAAAGTTCCGAAGTCCAATCTTTTGCTAAAAACGTACATAACACCGTTAATCATAGCTTAACAACAGCAAAAAATGAAAAAAATTAAGCTGGCATTGAACATAATTTTTCAGCTAATATTTTGGCTGTGGAACCTGACGTTTTTGTCAATTGTTTATCTGGGAATTTTGCCCTACCTGGCAATCCCGTTAATCCAAGCCACAATAGACGGAATTATCCCCCTAGAATTTGCCTTAACCTTAACAGCACTAATAGCAGTACCGACAATATTTACAATCGTCGGATTCAACAAGCGTTTTAGCAAGCAACCATTGCAGCTAATGCGTCTGTTTTACGGCGTAGAAGCGCCATTATTTTTGCTCTGCTTAATCAGGTTATTTCTGCTGCGGGAACTGAATCCACCTAGCTCTCAAATTATTGGGACAATAGGATTGTGCATCGCAGGATTTTTAGTAGAAATCCTCTACGGATATTTGGGAAAAACAGAAAACATTCAAGAGACTTCAATATCTCAAAATGCTGAAAACAAACAACACCATGCGAATAGATTGATGGGCAACAAACAAATTGCCTGGATACAGTTAGGAGTTCACAGTTTAATGTTGCTAGTTGGCATTTGGGCAGCCACATTACTGATGTTTTACGCACTGCCTGTCGCAATTGTACTCGTACTTGGATTTTTTAGTTTTGCTTGGGTGACACCACTGATTGAATCTTTCAAGTACAGTTCATTTGAGATAATTTGGTGGCTGCCATTATCCTTAATCTTGTTTGGTTTTACCTCCAGCTTATTCGTGGTAATGCCTTCGCTTTACGGCTTTCTCTACATCCAATCCGCGCGCAAAATATTAAATAGTTTTGCTTCGCAATACGGAAAAAATCAAGCAATCGCGGGCAGCTTGGGAGTGATAGCAGCTTGGCTGGCTATTTTCTCCGCTTTGCAGCAGCAGCCGCAAATTCAAGCAATGAAAATTCTGGAAACTCCCGCAGCCAATGAGACGGCGCGTCAAACTTTATTAGCCAAGTCTGATATGATTCGATCGGGTTTAGTTAACGCTTATTTGTCTCCTTACCGCTACCTGAGCACTGTGGGAGAAAATGACCACATTTACTCGCTGTACAAAAATACTTTAAATCTGCCTGACCAAGCAGCTAAAAGCGTACAGAACAGCTATAATTTTTTAATGTCGCCGTTTTTGTATCAAGGCTCCGGTTCCGATGTCAAAAAAGCCGAAAAACTTTACGCTGGATTCTTCGATACTGAAATTCAAAAAGGTGACACAGAAGCAGTAAAACACGCGGTGCAGTCAACATCTAACCGGGAAGAAGCTAAGGCTGGTTTGTTGAATATCAATGAGGAAAAAGTATGGTTGGATTCTCAAGAAGTTACAGTCAAAGAAAACGGCGATTGGGCTGACGTTCAAATCTACGAAGTTTACAAAAATCAAACGCCCAATTTGCAAGAAGTATTTTATTACTTTTCTCTGCCGGAAAGCGCCGCAGTTACAGGAGTTTGGCTGGGCGATACTGAGGATTTGCAAAAGCGTTTTGCTTTTACTGTTTCGCCCAGAGGTGCCGCCCAACAAGTTTACAACGAGCAGGTGAGAGAAAGGGTAGATCCGGCTTTGCTCGAACAAATTGGCCCGAAACAATACCGCTTGCGAGCTTTTCCTGTTCCGCCTAAACGAGAGTTTGCGGTTACTAACGGGCCAACGGAAATGCACCTTTGGCTGACTTACAAAGTCCTGCGACAAGCACAGGGTTGGGCGATGCCAAGTTTAGCGGAAAAACGCAATATTTTTTGGAATCAAAATACTCGCCGAGTTATCGCTGGAAAGGAGATTAAATACAAGGGTAAGGAGGCAAAAGAAACTTGGCTTCCAGCATTTTTACCCGCAGTTGTAACGCCAAAAGCAATAGCGCAGTTAGCGAATTTACCAGGCAAGAATACTATTTCTGCTCAGCCGCTGATTGATACAAATTACTTTTTGCCAAACGTTAAAAAGTTGGCTTTGGTGCTGGATACTTCTCGGAGTATGGCGACGGAAAGTCAAGAACTTAAGGAAACTTTTGATTGGTTGAAAAAGAATGTTTTAGCTACAAATAGTGTGGATTTATATGTGTCGAGTGCGGCGGGTGTGCCGCCGAGGTTGGTGGAAAATCTACGCAGTTTTGATGCGGGAAAGTTGACGTTTTATGGTACTGTCCAACTTAAGGATATTCTGCAACAGTTTGCACGGTTGCGCGGCAATAGAAGTTATGATACTGTATTCTTGGTGAGCGATCGCCACAGTTACGAGTTATCGGACGATCGCAAAACCAGCGTTTCCCTAGCTGCACCTTTATGGACAGTGCATTTAGGAGGTTTGCCCCCTGGCTATGACGACGCTACTTTAAAGGTGATTCAAGATAGCGGCGGCGGAGTTTCTAGCGATATCAAAGAAGCAATGCAGCGAGTGGCGACGATGGCGGCATCGGGGAAATCTGTAGTTAATGTTGTTGATGGTTATGCTTGGAGTTATACCAAAACTCCGAAGGTGGCTGCAGGGGTTCCGAAAATAACTAATGATGAAAATGAAGGTTTTAAACCGATAGCGGCGCGGCAGTTGATAACGGCGCTTAGCAAGCAGAAAACTGCTAATCAATTGACTCAATTGGATGCGATGCACTCGCTTGCTAAAACTTTTAAAGTCGTCACCCCCTATTCTTCAATGATTGTGTTAGTTAATGACGAGCAAAGAGCGCAGCTAAAGGCGGCGGAAGGTAAAAACGATCGATTTGAACGCGAGGTAGAATCGGGTAAGGAGGAGTTGACGAAACCGAGCAATCCTTTGAATGTTTCGGGGGTTCCCGAACCGGAAGAATGGCTGCTTTTGATGGTTGGGGCGATCGGGCTTTTGGCGATTTTCCTCCGTCAGCGTCGCGCAAAAACGGTAAGTTGAAAAGCGCGCGCCCTGACTCAGAAACCGGGTTTCTTCCTCAATCTCGGTGAGGATGCCTAAATTATCGGAGAAACCCGGTTTCTTGGCTTGGCGCTGGGGACTCAGAAAACAAGTAAACTATGACTAATCGATATTGACAAAAACGATCTCGCCCTCAATCTTTACCGGATAAGATTCCAGCGAATCCGGTGAATTCAAGCACTTACCAGTATCTAACTTAAACCTAAATTTGTGAAACGGACAGGTAATGATACCGCTATCAACCTTACCCATATCGATCGGATATTCTAAATGCGTGCAAGCATTGCGGTAACAAGTGATATTTGCACCTTGGCGATTCAAAATCAGCGAAATATCCTCAACTTTTACTTTCAAAATATCCCGTTCGGGAATCTGATTTAGCGCTGCGATCTCTACCCACATAAAAAATTATACTTTTCTATTTACTTATCCCATATTCTACGGATGAATCTGACTCAAAATCAACCGCAACCTGTCATAATCATCCTTCAACAAAACACTCAAACTCCTGCCCGCTTCCACCAACCAAGATCGATCGCGCATTCGCAACTGATAAATCTCCCGAATCGTCGCCGCCGTCAGCGCATCCACCGGCGCATTAGTCACCCCCAGCAGCGTCCTCAAAAAATCCAACTTCACCGTAAAATCAATCACCTCATCCGGTTCGCAACAATAAACCGCCTGGTGAATTTGCGGCGGGCGCGGCGGCAAATACTGATAAATTTTACCCCTCGACGGGCCGTTACCGTTGAACTTTTCCGGTGGCGCTTCATACCCGACAATCGCCACTCTAAACTCGGTTTTGAGCATCGCAAAAATCTGCGGTTGTTCTTCCCGCAACTCTTCCAGCGACAAACCCAAGGCCCGAGCTCTGTGCACCGAGTCGATCGGGCTAGTCGTCGCGTAATAAACCACACCGTAGATTTGATTTTTTGACTCTTCATCCAGCGCCTTAACCCAACTTCCAAAAGGCGGCATCACCGGAAAACTCAAGTCATCCGGTTCCAAACATTGAGCCATAAATTCCGAAGTTGCCGTCTCGATTACCTCAGCAATGCGATCGGGATGGCGCTCTTTTGTAGCAAATTGGGGTAAAGGTAAACGCATAGTTTTAGTCACTTGGCAGTTGGCAGTTGGCAGTTGACAGTTGGTAATTGGCAGTTGGTAGTTGGCAGTTGACAGTTGACAGTTGACAGTTGGCAGTTGGTTCTAATTCCGAATTAAGCTGTTGCGACATTTAAATTGTATGTCAAAAAAAGTCAAACAATGAGTGGGGTGTCCCACCCGCCCTGAATATACAATAAACATCGCAAGAATTGCTAGTCTTGAACAGGCAGGATGCCTGTTCAACAATAATTATTGGATTGGAGAAGTCTAATTTAAATGTGCGAGAGCTTACCAATTCCAACTGGCAACTGCCAACTAACAACTGCCAACTGCTAACTAACAACTAACAACTGGCAACTAACAACTGACAACTGCCAACTAACTACTTCGCCCGGCCGGCTGTAGCATCCACAAGTTCTAACTGCGACAGCCGAAATGAGATCAGCTTGTCCCAGTTGCCGCCTTCAAACAATACCGCGACTTTCCCGTCGGTAACTCGCTGGACAAGTCCTTGAAAGCCGTAGTAAATCTCGCCCTTATCTTTAACTCGAACTGCCGAACCTGGAAAAATCATAATTGTTTGAAAGTTAAGTTTGACTGTTTATAGTTTACTGTTTTTTGGCGATCGAGACTTGAGCCTAAAACCCAAGGCAGAACATCCCTCATCTGAGTTCCTAGGAACATCCCCCGAAGGAGACTAAAAGTTAGTTCGGGAGGCGCTGGGACTCAAGAAACCGGGTTTTTTATGAATCGGCAGGCTGCAACGAAGTAAACATCACAAAAACCCGGTTTCTCGGCACCGATGCGTCCCCGACTAACTTTGTTAGGCTAAGGCTGCTACCGAAACCTTACCAGCAATCCTACCCGCGATCGCCCGCAACTCCCTCGCCGAAGCAGAATCCGGTTGTCCCACCACAATCGGCACACCGGAATCGCCACCTTCCCGCAGCGGAATTTCCAGCGGAATGCGGCCTAACAGCGGCACTCCCAACTCCGCAGCCGTCCTTTCCCCGCCACCGGAACCGAAAATATCATATTGCTTGTCAGGCATATCCGGCGGCACAAAATAGCTCATGTTTTCCACAATTCCCAATACCGAGACTCCCAACTGCTGGAACATCTTCAACCCCTTGCGGGAATCCAACAAAGCCACCGTCTGCGGCGTCGTCACAATTACCACACCAGCCATCGGCACCGCTTGCGCCATTGTCAACTGTGCGTCTCCAGTACCCGGAGGCATATCGACAATCAGATAGTCTAAATCGCCCCAATTCACCTGATAGAGGAACTGCCGGATGATCCCGTTCAACATCGGGCCGCGCCAAATTACAGGCTGGTCTTTGTCAATTAAAAACGCCATTGACACCAATTTGACACCGTAGTTGAAAGCAGGTTCGAGGCTTTCCCCGCTTTTTCCGTCCCTAACCATCACTTTCGCGTCTCCCAAACCCAACATATTTGGGTCGTTGGGCCCGTAGATATCCGCATCTAGCAAACCCACCTTCGCGCCGGTTTGCGCCAGCGCTACAGCCACGTTTACCGCTACCGTGCTTTTGCCAACGCCCCCTTTGCCGCTGGATATTGCGATAATATTTTTGACTCCTTCTATTCCTTGGCGATCGGTCACTCCCTTCTGTTGCGGCGTTTCGGCTGTCACCTCCACCACCACTTTTTCGACTCCTGGCAACTTTTTGACCGCTTTTTGGCAATCTTCGACAATAAATTCTCGCAGCGGGCAAGCAGGCGTTGTCAGCACTAAAGTAAAACTGACTGTACCGCCGTCAATTTTAATGTTACGAATCATGTTCAATTCCACCAAACTTTTTTGCAGTTCGGGGTCTTGCACGGGTCGCAGGATCTCTAAAACTGAACTAATATCGAGTGTCTCGGGCATTGTGTTCTCCACCATAGCTCTGCAATTGGGTTAGCGAATTTTCGATCGCAATTTAAAGTATATTTTTGTTGCTATTTTTTAATGTATCTTCATTACGATCATTTGCAGACTTGCGGTGGCATAATTACAATGCCGACTGGATTGGGAAATCATCCCCCGTCTAAGACTCAAATCTGACAACAGAAATTCTTATGACAGTTTCTACCACACTTAAAACCAACTCTTCTGTGTTTTTGCCGCCCGCTGACTCTAGAGTTAGAGTCAGCCAATTTATGAAAACCCTACAAGATGAAATTTGTCAAGCCCTCGAACAGCTCGACGGTGGCAGCAAATTTAAGGAAGACTCTTGGGAACGCTCCGAAGGCGGGGGCGGACGTTCTCGCGTGATGCGCGAAGGCAATGTGTTTGAACAAGGCGGAGTTAATTTTTCCCAAGTTTGGGGCGAAAGTTTGCCGGCTTTGATTCTTGCGAAGCACCCAGAAGCGGCAGGTCACGATTTTTACGCGACTGGGACTTCGATGGTGCTGCACCCCCGCAATCCCTACTTGCCTACGGTTCACCTCAATTACCGCTATTTTGAGGCTGGGCCGATTTGGTGGTTTGGTGGCGGTGTCGATTTGACTCCTTATTACCCGTTGGCTGAGGATGCAGCTTATTTTCACAAAACTCTGAAAGCAGCTTGCGACAAACACCACTCGGACTATTACCAGACATTTAAACTCTGGTGCGACGAATATTTCTACCTGCCGCACCGCCAAGAAACTCGCGGTGTAGGCGGCCTGTTTTTTGACTACCAAAACGGTCAAGGCCCGCTTTACCGCGACCAGAATGTCAAAGGAAAAGCTGCTGAATACAGCAAGAATGCCGGAAACCCAGAACCCAGAAGCTGGGAGTCGCTGTTCGCCTTCGTACAGGACTGCGGCCGCGCATTTTTGCCGGCTTACACCCCAATTATAGAAAAGCACCGATCGAAAGAATACGGCGATCGCGAGCGCGATTTCCAACTTTACCGCCGCGGCCGTTACGTTGAATTTAACTTGGTGTACGATCGAGGCACAACCTTTGGCTTGCAGACCAACGGACGCACCGAATCGATTCTCATGTCCCTGCCACCTTTGGTACGCTGGGAGTATTGTTTCGAGCCAGAACCCAACTCTCCAGAAGCCGAACTCTACTCGAAGTTCTTAAAACCGCAAGATTGGGCGAATTGGATGCCTCAGCAGTCACCGACCTGAGTTAAACTACTGGGAAAGTAACCACCGCGATAAATAGTAATAAATTTGAGGGAAGGGTCAGTGATTCATATTGATCAAAAAACCCACACGCTATCTGACGGTACAACAGTTATCGTCTTAGCACCGACAGGACGGTTGGACATCACGACAGCTTGGCAATTCCGCCTCAAGTTGCAAGAGTGTATTTCCAAACTCAGCCGCCATGTCGTCGTGAATCTTGGTCAGGTAAACTTTATCGATAGTTCTGGCCTGACCTCATTGGTAGCCGGTATGCGCGATGCGGATAAAGTTAAGGGAAGTTTCCGCATTTGCAATGTTCATCCAGAAGCCAAACTGGTGTTTGAAGTCACCATGATGGATTCTGTGTTTGAAATCTTTGAAACGGAAGAAGAAGCTTTAGAGGGGGTGCCGCGCGCCAGTTGAGCGCTCCCGCCGACATCGGTTGCGGCGTAACGACAATTTAAGCTTGAGACTCGCCCAGAAAATCCGGCGGTTGAAACCGCTTCTTGTCAAACAAAACCTGTCTCCGCAGAAGAAGACCGCGCGATTGCAATCGCCAGAAAGTCAAACAAAACCTGCAGCCGTGCAGGTTCAAGACAAAGACGGTGAAAATTACGCGCTGTTCTTCTTTAGTCCACGGAGGCGGATTTTATTTGTCTAGACGCGGTTTCAACCGCCGTCTGATTTGCTCCCAAACCTATTGGCCAGTATCTCAGAAGCAAAATCCTGGCGCTTGACAAATCTCAAAGGGCCCATTAAAGCTCCCCAGATAGCCTTGCCTGTCGTGGGGCTTATTCCTTTGTCGTAGCTGAGAAATTCCTCCCCGGAGGCTTCAAATCCCAAGTCTACTTGGTAATTTTGCCCGCCGTAGGCAAAGCCGCAGTGAGTTCCCTCCGGCAGAGATGCCCGAAAACGATAGCGGTTTGAGGCTAAATTTTGCACCGCAACGGAGAGGGTGCAGCCAGGGAGGAATTCGATTTCCTCCCTGGTTAGTTTTGCTAACAAGTCGGGGTTGCTACCTGCTCCTTTGACGGCTGCAATATCCTTGAACATATAATACTGAGCTTCTATAAGTCCCGGCGCTGTCTTTACGTGCCTCAGTTGCACGATGCGCGGGCGGTAGGGCTTGTCTAGTTCCAGAATGTTGGCTTGTTCGGCAAACAGGGCAATCCCAGGCTCGGAAAATATATCCGCAGGCAGGGGTCTTTGCCACAAACGAAGGTGGACGTACCAAGCCGGGTCTGCTAGCGCTTGTTCCCGGTTGTCAAATTCGCCCGCCATGTACTGGGCTAAAGCTATTAATTCAGGAGAAATTGTCATATTTGTTGGATTTTTCAGTATTTAGACTTGACATTCAGCATTTATTGTGATACGGGTGGCTAGTTCTGGGCGGGCAAGTCAGAAGATTAGATTGGTGAGCGATCCCAGAAGAGCTATGATTGTAAAGATACTTGGGTTTTGCCCTGGTAGTGCGACAGTTTATTTGTGGCTGCCGATCGCGCGCAAAATCTTTTAGATAAAATTTTGCCTCGCTTGAGGGCTGGTACAAATAAAAAAAAACTGGCAATTTTTGTCAGCAAAGCTCATAGACTTTCACGACTTTAGCGCGCGCCGCGCGCGCTGCTGCAAAATTATTTATCTATAAGAGATCAGGTGAACAATAACCGTACAGTTTCAGATACTAAGCGAAGTTTCTATACGATTCACACTCGACCGATCAACTCAATTTACCGTCGGGTGGTGGAAGAGTTGATGGTAGAAATGCACTTGCTTTTGGCGAATGCCGATTTTCAATACGACCCGATTTATGCTTTGGGCGTGGTGACAGCTTTCGATCGATTCATGCTCGGGTACGCCCCTGAAGCAGACAGACTTTCGATTTTTAACGCTTTGTGTAAGTCCCTAGAAGACGATCCCGAACGCTACAAACAAGACGCTCAGCGCTTGGAAAGCATGGCGGGCAAACTTTCCGGGTCAGATTTGCTCTCGTGGCTCGATCGCTCCACCAGCTTTGAAGATACAGGAGATTTGCAAGCATCTTTAGGGGCGATCGCCAGCAACCCTCAATTTAAGTACAGTCGCTTGTTCGCGATCGGCTTGTTTTCGTTGTTAGAAAAAGCTGACCCCGAAATGGTAAAAGACCAAGAAACGCGAAACGGCGCGATCGCCAAAATCAGTGCGGCCTTGCACCTCCCTGAAGAAAAAGTTAGCAAAGATTTAGATTTGTACCGCAGCAATTTGGAAAAAATGGCCCAAGCGCGAATAGTGCTTCAAGATGTCATCCAAGCAGAACGGAAAAAACGGGAAAAGCGAGAGGCAAAAGTTACCGTCAGCCCCACGGCAGACTCTTCTGACAGCAACAATTAATCGTTGGAAAAAACAAGTCATATCAATTCCAGTCGCACTCCTGGTGATGTTAACTGTTAACAGTTAACAGTGAATTTACTATTCCGATGAAGAGAGGATTTGATATCACATTGTGTCCGCTCAATGAACCGGACGCGCGATCGATCTTGGTTGCTCAAGAACTAGAAATCCCGCTTTCTCTCAAGAGAGCGGGATTGATTTAAGCAAGATAGAGTAGTTTGTTGTACTAAGGCTGCTGCTCAAAATTAGTGGCGTTAGCTTGCAGCCAAGTGCTTAGCTGTGAAAGAACTTCGTTTCCAGAAGACTTGCCCAAAGCTGTGGGGTTTGGGGTGTCTGGCCTGTCCAAGTTGCGGGCGATGGCTGCGTTGACTTCTTTGGAAATCAAATCGTGAAGTTGTTCTTTAGCCCTAGCTCTTTGAAAATGAGCTCCCTCTTCCGTCGTAGCATACAGAGGCGGCAGCCTATTTAAAGCATAAGCCGCAATATCTCCCACATCCAGACTCAGGTCAGTCTTCTCCTCAATCTCGGCCACCCTGGCGATCGCCTCACTGAGCACCAACTCTTCCATCACGTTGATGAACTGTTTGCGGGGCAGAACCACGACTTCCCCGGTTAACAGCGAGCCCATCAGGCGATCGAGAGCCATGTATTCTTCGATCGACAATTCCGAAGCCGTGTTGCAGATCCGTCCCACCTCAGCTTCCATAGAGGGCGTTAAATAGCCATCTTGCAAAGCCTGCTCAACAATTTTTTCAATACTCATATATGCTTCCCACTCAACGGCATCATTAATACAGTTTTGTTTTGTAAAGACGCAATTGCTGGCGTCTAGAGATTCGATTTTTGAGGGATATGTTGAGAATTATCATACAAATCCTAACTCAATACCGATAACCCAGAACAGTTATTTGCGTACCCCAGCCACAAACTTACCCTATAATTGACCGTTAAATTTGTCAAAACCCGTATAAATTCCTACTCAATTCCCTGAAGCCGCCAAGGTACTGGATCGACAGACTGCCCGTGCACGTAAAGCCCCCAGTGTAAATGAGGGCCTGTCGAAGCTCCCGTTGACCCCACAGCACCGATTACTTGACCGGCTTTGACGACATCGCCTTCCTTGACATCAATTCGGCTGAGGTGCATCAAAATACTTGCTACCCCTTGACCGTGGTCGATACCGACGACATTTCCGTGGATTTTAAACCCTTGGGATTCGCGTCCCACCAAAGACACCCGACCTGCTGCCGGTGCGATTACAGGGGAACCGGAAGCACCGCCGTAATCCACGCCGCGGTGGTAGTAGTCTTTAGCAAATACTCCATTATAGTATCGCCGCACGCCGTAAATAGTGGTAATTTCGCCGGAGTTGGGGCGCAATAATTTGCCGTTCCAAAATTTTTCGGGTGTCACGAGTGCTTTAAATGCGTCTACGCGATCGAACTCGGCATCTGTACCTTCCTCATCTTTACCCGGAGGTAGCCAGATGGACTGAGTGGGAAAATTGCGATCGCGCACTTGCACGTTCAACTTCTGTGTCTGTCCGTCACCTGCGACTTCTAAAACGCGGGCACCGGGTTTCTCTACCGGTGTCGTCGGTAACAGGGCCCGAAAGCGGCCGTTGCCCATTGGAAACGCCGGGTAGTTTTTCTGCTGTAAAGAAACTGTTGGAGTTTCCCCGCCGTTACCGTCAACCTGAATGATTACTGACAGCGTATCTCCCAGTTCGGGATTTTGTGGTGTCACGACTACCTGCAAAGCTTGCACCGGCAGGGCAAAACTCAGAAAGCCGGCTACTATAGGTGCGATCGAACTAGCGTAGCACTTACGCAAAAAACCTGGTTGCTTGGAAAATCGCTGCTGTTCCCTTGAGATGCTGGATGCAGAAACAGGGTTTTTTGCCTTGGCGTGCGTAACTTTTGTAGTGGTTAGCTGGTTTGCTTTCAACTCTTGCCCCTGTAAAATCCCACCTGCAACTATTTCCGCACTTAGCTTGCTGTTGCCTCGATTCACCGTCGTTCTCATTGTTAGCTTTCCTTAACTTTTGTCAGCCAGATATTTTTGTTGGCTATACAGCTCAAATATTATAATATAAACAGAATTCGTTTTTGACAACTCAAATAAAACTTTACTTTGAAAAGTGCGACATTCAAAATAACCAGCTAGCTATTGATTCAATTCACCGCACGCGACCTAATTTAATTCCAACCTATATCAATCATTAAGTTGTAAACTTTAGCTAGTAACAATAGCAATATATGGCAGTAATCCTCAAAATGAGGTATCGAGCGCTCCTTCAATCCCTGCATTATCCAACTTCAAATCTCCACTAGAAAAATAGAAAATATCAACTCCTCACCTTTTTGCTCTTGTCCTAACATCTCCTGGGAATCCTCACGCGGTCTGCGATACGGTTCTTAGAATAAATTCCCTGAGAAACGCGCGTAAACTTGTTAATAACAACCCAGTTTATGGTTATTTTAGTGAGTTTAAACCCTGGCTCATAATCCTCGTCATAGGTTGGAGGTGAAGGCGTGATACTGGGGCAATTAAAAATAAAAAATATGGACAATTGCTAGGGATTGAACTATAGTATAAAATGTTCTATTTCTCCTTAATATTTTAAATTTTAAAATTTTAAATTTATTCGACAGATGAATCACCAGAGCTTGAACTTGGGTCTAAAATTGCACTTTCTGCACGACAGTCGTCGGGCGATTGTATGGGTTTATGGATGAAATTAACGCGCCAAACACAGTCAACACATTAAACACTATAATATAACTTTACACTTTTTTCATAAACTTGTGCAAGAAGACTTCCGACTGATCGTTGACTTAGTTATAGTTCTCGCTGCTGCCGCAGCAGGAGGACTCTTTGCATCGCTGTTGCGACAGCCAGTAATCCTCGGATACCTCCTAGGAGGGATCGTAATTGGGCCCGCTGGTTTGGGGCTGATTAAAGAATTAATTCAGGTAGACACCCTCGCTGAATTCGGTGTTGCCTTTCTGTTGTTTGCTTTGGGAGTAGAGTTTTCCTTCGCCGAACTCCAGAAAGTTAAAGCAATTAGTCTGGGCGGGGGGGGCTTGCAAATTGTGCTGACGATCGCCTTTACAACTGCAATTTCCTTGGCCGTGGGCTGGGTAGAATCGCCCGCTCAAGGCGTGTTTTTAGGGTCGATTTTGTCGCTTTCCTCTACAGCAGTTGTACTCAAGTGCTTGATGGAACGCAACGAAAGCGGTACTTCCCACGGCCAAGTCATGCTGGGAATATTAGTAGTTCAAGACTTAGCATTGGGGCTGATGTTAGCAGTTTTGCCTGCTCTCAACGAGCCTGCAGAAGCGATCGGCATGACGGTAGTTTGGGCTCTGCTGCGGATCGGCTTATTTGCTGCAGGTGCTGTAGTTGCAGGCATTTGGATTGTCCCGCAATTGTTGCGCTATCTCGCGAAAACAGAAAGCCGCGAACTGTTTTTGCTGGGAGTTGTGGTTCTGGCTTTAGGTATTGCGCTGCTGACAGAATATTTGGGTTTCTCGATCGAGATGGGCGCATTTGTGGCGGGTTTAATGATTTCGGAGGTGGAATATGCCGACCAGACTCTAACTTACGTTGAGCCTTTGCGAGATATTTTTGCATCCTTATTTTTTGTCACCATCGGTATGTTAATCGACCCGATGTTTCTCTGGAGCCATCTAGAAGTAATTCTCGGACTGGTATTTCTAGTATTTGTTGGCAAATTCTTGATAATCACGCCCCTCGTCCGACTATTTGGTTATCCGTTAAAAACAGCATTGATCGTAGGTTTGGGCTTAGCTCAAATCGGAGAATTCTCCTTTGTACTCGCTAGTTCCGGTCAAATGATGGGACTGGTTTCGCGAGAAGTTTATCTATTAATTTTAGGAACGACAGCAGTCACCTTGGTGCTGACTCCGTTTGTATTGAGAAGTGTGCCGCAATTATTGAATTGGGCGGAAAATTTCGGGCCTTTGCAGCGATATTTTGATGAAACATCTCAACCGGTGGAAATCGCGGAAAATTTGCCGGAACAAAATCATGTTGTGATTTGCGGCTACGGGCGAGTTGGCAGAAATTTAGTCAAAATTCTGCAGGGCCGCAACTGTTCAATTGTGGTGATCGATGAGTCAGAAAGGAGAATTCAAGATTGCAGATTGCTAGGAATTCCCTACATTTACGGGAATGCTGCTAGCTTGCACGTTTTGGAATCTGCCGGGATCGAACGGGCTGCTTCAATGGCGATCGCCCTTCCCGATCCCATGAGCACTCGCTTGTGTCTGAAGCGGGCTTTAGAATTAGTTCCCGATTTGGATATTGTCGTCCAGGCCAACCAAGATAAAGACATCGAACTGCTTTATCAACTAGGGGCGTGGGAAGTTGTGCAGCCAGAGTTTGAGGCCAGTTTAGAACTTTCGGCCCACTTGCTCGGCGGCATAGGTGTCTCGGCAATGGCGATCGGGCGGGAAGTCCAGCAAATTCGCAGCAGCCGCTATCTGGAATTGCGGCCGGCGCGCGAACCTTTGGCGATTTCGCGGGATTTGAAGGTGGCGGTTCGAGATATGAACAGCGAGTGGTACAACTTGCCGCAGGGCTCTCCGATCGCCGGCATGACTCTGGAAGAAACTAATTTGCGGCAGTTGACAGGGGTCAGCGTAATGGCGATCGTCCGCAAAGATGGCGAGGAAATTGATTATCCCAACGGAAAGACAGCTTTGCAGTTGGGCGATCGAGTTTTTGTAGTGGGAGAACCGGAAGAACTCATCAGTTTTGAGTTGCTGGCGAAGGGAGAAGTTTCTGTGCCGCACGGCGACAGTTCTTGTCAGTGGCTGAGGCTGCCACCAAAAAGCCCTTGGGCTGGCAAAAAACTGTCAGAGGTAGATGTACTCGCCCAGTACGGCGTGCAGGTGCGGGCGATCCGCCGGGAAGGGAAATTTACTCGCTGGCCCGATGGAACTAGCAGTTTGCTAGAGGGCGATCGTTTGCTGCTGTGCGGCGGCTTCTACGAGCTCGGCTTGATGCAGCGGACGGCCTCGCCCCCGGTTCCGCAACCTGCCTTAAAGCTGCCTTTTGTCACGGCTCAAGTCAGCGAAAAGCTGTTTAGCGATTAAGCAGTTGGTAGTTGGCAGTTGGCAGTTGGTAGTTGGCAGTTGGCAGTTGGCAGTTGGCAGTTGGCAGTTGGCAGTTGGCAGTTGGCAGTTGGTAGTTGGCAGTTGGCAGTTGGCAGTTGGTAGTTGGCAGTTGGCAGTTGGCAGTTGCTAGTTGGTAGTTGCTAGTTGGTAGTTGCTAGTTGGTAGTTGGCAGTTGGCAGTTGGTAGTTGGCAGTTGGCAGTTGTTAGTTGGCAGTTAACAGCTAACAGTCAACAGTCAACAGCTAACAGTTAACAGCTAACAATGCCCGATGCCCGATGCCCCATGCCCAATGCCCGATGCCCGATGCCCCATGCCCAATGCCCGATGCCCGATGCCCGATGCCCGATGCCCGATGCCCAATGCCCGATGCCCGATGCCCGATGCCCTCAACGGTTAGGTTTGATATAGGCAATTGTTGGTCGCGAGATCAGAATTTGTGTTTCTGAGGCATCTACGAGGCAAAGGCAGCTATGATCCTGCCAAAAAATTCTGCCGACTAGCAAGTCGCTGGTCGTGAGTTTGATTTCTACCTGTTCTTTGTCTTTGATGTAGCTTTGTATTAGGCGAATGCTGGGCAATCCGGTCTCAAATTCAGACATACTGGGAAATGGGTAAGTTAGTCATCAGTCATCAGTCATCAGTCATCAGTCATCAGTCATTAGATTTGTCCCCAAAAATATTCAAGAACGGGCGGGATGCCTGTTTCACAGGAATTATGGGGGAACTTTATTAATCGCCAACGGCAGACTCAGGACTAGGATGATACGGGGATGCCCAGTACCAATGACTAATGACTAATGACTAATGACTTTAGAAGTCTATCAACTAATCAGTTTTAACCAAAAGAGGTTTGTTTTTTATGCCGATCGAGTTTGCGAAGTATCACGGACTGGGCAATGATTTTATTCTGATTGACAACCGCCACTCCCCGGAACCGGTGATAACACCAGAACAAGCTGTCGAAATGTGCGATCGACATTTTGGCATTGGCGCAGACGGCGTGATTTTTGCTCTTCCGGGTCAAAACGGCACTGACTATACGATGCGGATTTTTAATTCCGACGGTTCGGAACCGGAAATGTGCGGCAACGGAATTCGCTGTTTGGCTAAGTTTATCGCCGATTTGGAATCGAAAGAAGTTCACCCCCCCCAACCCCCCCTTGCTAAGGGGGGGAGTGAATCGAAGGAAATTGACCTCTCCCTTGCTAAGGGGGGGAGTGAATCTAAGAGTGAGTACCGGATTCACACCGGTGCGGGCGTTATTATCACCGAATTGCGATCGGACGGTCAAGTTAAGGTGGATATGGGAGTTCCCCGGCTGCTGGCTGCGGAAATTCCGACAACTTTGGCCGCACCGGATGCTAAAGCTATTGATATGCCGATCGAGGTAGCGGGTAAATCTTGGTCTGTTACCTGTGTCAGCATGGGTAATCCTCACTGCATTACTTTTGTAGACGATGTTTCGGCTGTTGCTTTAGAAACTGTCGGGCCTGTGTTCGAGTACCACCCAGCCTTCCCGCAGCGTACAAATACCGAATTCATTCAAGTAATACGATCGGACTACGTAAAAATGCGGGTGTGGGAAAGAGGCGCAGGTGTTACTCTAGCTTGTGGGACTGGTGCTTGTGCTGCTGTGGTAGCTGGAGTGTTGGTCGCTAAGTGCGATCGGACAACTGCTGTTGAACTCCCCGGTGGCGTTTTGGAAATCGAATGGGCAGAAGTTTCTGGGCGGATTTACATGACCGGGCCGGCACAGCGAGTATTTACTGGTTGTATTAGTCTTTAGTCATCAGTCATCAGTCATCAGTCATTGGTCATTGGTCATTGGTCATTAGTCATCAGTCATTGGTCATCTATGGGTGGTTTAAGGCAGTTTTTTGTATAATTGACAAAAAAATCAAATTGGATAATTCAAAATTTTTCTTGAATTGTGACTAATGTCTTCCCCGTTGAGAACTAATTGGTTGCGGACTAATTACTACTGACTACTGACTAATGACTAAAATCTAAAATCTAAAATCTAAAATCTAAAATCTAAAATTTACTAGGTGGATGTGCATGGCTGGAGGTATTTATCTGATTCAGGACGACGACAGGCTGGTAGAAATGATGGAACAGCCCTACGACTCGGAAGACCAGTTACAAGATTTGCTAGTAACTTATCCTAATTTGATCGCGGGAGATCAAATCGATCGGGCGACGGCGCGGAGATGGCTGTTAATTTCGCGGGAAGCTGCACCCAGCGATGAGGAAACAGCGGTGCAGTGGTCGCTGGATCATTTGTTTCTCGACCAAAATGCAGTTCCTACTTTGGTGGATGTCCGGCGAACTCCTAATGCCGAACTGCGGCAAAAAGTTTTGGGTCAGTCGATCGACTATGCTGCTAATGCGGTAGTTCACTGGCCAGTCGATTCAATTATTGCTCTGTTTGAAGCTAATTGTCGCGATCGGGGTCGCGATCCCGAACAGATTTTTGAAGAGTTTCTGGGCGCGGATGCTAATGAAGATAGGTTTTGGCAGAAGGTTAAAACTAATTTGCAAGCGGGTAAAATTCGCTTAGTGTTTGTCGCTGACGAGATTTCCGCTGAAATGCGCCGAGTTGTAGAATTTCTTAACGAACAAATGGACCCGGTTGAAGTTTTTGCACTGGAAATTAAGCAGTATGTAAGTGAAGACGGTTTGAAAACTTTAGTTCCCAGAGTGATCGGCCAGACAGCCGAAGCACAGCAGAAAAAATCCAGCGCAACGCGCGAAAGAAGGCGCTGGGATGAATCGTCATTTTTTGCGGAAATCAAGGCTAGACGGGGCGCGGACGAGGCGCAAATGGCAAGAGAAATTTACCTTTGGGCGAAAAGTCAAGAACCCGAAGTTCAAATCCAGTGGGGAACGGGGGATGCCTACGGCGGTTTCGCCGCCCAATTGCCTCAAAAGGGAAGAAAACCCTATCAGTTATTCACTGTAGATATTGCTGGCAGAATGGAGATTTCTGCTGATAATTACGGTTCCGGGCCGCCGTTTAATGCGGAAGAAAATTGGCTGGAATTGAGAAGCAAGCTGAGTTCGATCGGTCTGTCGCTACCTATAGAACCGGGCGAGAGAAGGTCGCCGAGTCTGGCTTTGTTTACTTTGCAAGACGAATCTGCCCTCAAGCAAGTTATGGAAACTTTTGATTGGATTACTAATGAAATAAAAAAAGCGTAGTTATTGGGAATTGGGATAGGGCATGGGGCATGGCATTGGTGTCAACTTAAACTTTTGGTCCACCAGTCCTCCCGCCCACCCGTCAGTCCGCCAGGGAATGAATTCCCTGTCTAATAGCTAAAGTCCTCTCAAAGAGGACTAATGAGTTCTTCAGTCCTCTTTGAGAGGACTTTAGCTTTGAGGCAGGGGTTTAAACCCCTGCCTCAAAGCTGTTCTGCATTTAAATTGTATGTTAAAAAACAATCAAACTCTTGTGGGGTGGGCGTCCCGCCCGCCCTGAATATACAATTTAAATGCGCGACAGCTTATCGGTTTGATGTTAAGTTGACACCAATAGGGCATGGGAAGCCGCCTACTTACTTCACTTTCTTAAGAACCGCTATAAATGGTTTCAGAGAAAAGTTAAGAGCGTAGAAGGGGAAGTTCCGGTTAAAATAGCTCACCAAAACAAGTAGAGTAAGTTTATGATGGTGTTTGAACTTTGTGCAAAACTTGTGGGAATTGAAGAGTCATTTGATTATATTGGTTTTTCGTCCGGGGAGGATAACGAACATTATTTTGTTATGCAAAGACATGAATTTCATAAAGAAGATGCTCTTCCTAACCTAGGGAGTGTCTACTCGGAGATAGACGATCAGTGTTGGGGAGAATATGGAGGAATTAAAGAAGTTACTTTAAACCGCGAACGCTTAATTGTTCATTTCGATCCTTCAAGACCCAACCCTCATATAAATTACGATGAGGTAAGAATTGCTTTTTCTGTAAATGATTCAGAATTTCAGAAGTTGCAGAACACCTTGCAGAAGATAATGCTGGGTTATGAGGATAGGTGGAATTTAATTAATTAGTCAATTGCGTCAAGATTGTACTTGAAATTCAATGCCCAATTCGCCATGCCCTATGCCCCATGCCCAATAACTAATATCGAATGTTTGCTTGTTTCAAACGCCGCAAAGCTTCTCCCAGTCGATCGCAATCTGCAATCAAACTAATTCTCACATAGCCTTCGCCGCCCGGCCCAAAAGCATTGCCAGGAGTCACAACAACACCAGTTTGCTGCAAAACATTCAGGGCAAAATCAGTCGAACTCATGCCCGGAGTGCAGGGAACCCAAAGATACATTGCAGCCAGAGGTTTAGGAATATTCCACCCTAATTCTGCCAGTCCTGCAACCATGAAATCGCGGCGAGTGCGGTAGCGTTCCTGTACTTCGTGCAAGTAACTGTCGGGCAATTGCAGCGCTGTTTCTGCTGCTGTTTGCAAGGCGGAAAATATACCGTAATCTAGGTTAGTTTTTAAGGTTCGCAAACCTTGAATTATTTTGCTGTTTCCTACTACAAAACCAACTCGCCAGCCGGCCATATTGTAGGTTTTGGACATGGTGTGAAATTCGACACCGATTTCTTTCCCGCCGGGAATTTCTAATAAACTTGTCGGTTGATAGCCGTCAAAGGCTAATTCCGCATAACACAAATCATGAACTAGCAAGATTTGATATTTGTGCGCGAAAGCAACAATATCTTTATAAAATTCGCGGGGTGCTGTTGCTCCCGTCGGATTGCTGGGATAATTGAAATAGAGTATTTTGGCTTGTTCGGCTACACTGTCGGGAATGTCGGCTAAGTCAATTACCCAGTCGTTTTCTGGTTTGAGGATGATATTGTGAACTTTTGCGCCGGCAATAATCGGGCCGCGAAATAATACGGGATAAGCGGGACTTGGTACTAATACTAAGTCGCCGGGATTGATGTAGGCGATCGCAAAATGTGCTAAACCTTCTTTGGAACCCAACAAAGGCAATGCTTCGCTTTCTGGATCGAGTTCAACATTGTAGCGACGGCTGTACCATTTAGTAATAGTACGGCGGAAATTAGCAGTTCCTTCAAAGGGTGGATAGCCGTGATTTGCAGGATTTTGGATGGCTGCGACAGCGGCTTCTACTACTGGTTGAGGAGTGGCACCGTCGGGGTTTCCCATTCCTAAGTCTATTAAATCTAGTCCTTGTTCGCGGGCGCGGGCTTTGAGTTCGTCGAGACGGGCAAATACGTAGGGCGGTAGTGTTTGCAACCTGTCAGCAGGGCTAATCCAATCCAAAGTCATTTGTTTTTTGTCAGTTGTCAGTTTTCCTGGTTTGTAGTCAGGATTTCAGTCCTTTCTATCACAATACGGTTTAGTTAAGTTAACAATATTTATTCCCCGAATATCTCCCTAAATCCCCCGGATAGTCGGGGGACTTTGAAAGCTTTCTTGTCGCCCCCTTAAGAAGGGGGGTTAGGGGAGATCGGACTTAACGGAACTGTATTGCTTTCCAGCACGGTTTTTTCAGGACTAAAGTCCTTACTACAAAAGGTTTTAATGCTTGATTTTCAATTCTCCCACAGGTGCGGTAGTAGAAACCATCGCCGCCATTAATTGTTCGGGTACGACTTTAAACGGTAGTCTGTGGATGTCAGAGTCGGGATTGCAGGCTATGTCGGCGGCCTGCTGCAATTGTGTGAGACTAACGTCTCCTAGTCCTAGATTGTCTAAAGTTTGGGGCAATCCAATCTCGGCGTAGAATTTTAGCAGTTGCTGTCTGGCGCTAGCGGCAAGTTGATTGTTTTGCAGCATTTCTTCTAGTCGCAGTTGTACTAAAATGCCGTAGGCGACTTTTTCGCCGTGCAATGTGCCGTGACTTGCTAATAGATGAGTTAGGCCGTTGTGGACGGCGTGGGCGGCGACGGTGCGGCATTGGGCGCCGCCGATTCCGCCAATTACTCCTGCTAGCAATACGGCTGCATCTGTGACTTCTTGCCAGGTTTCGCTACCGGGTTCTTTGAGGGCGGCGGCTGATTTTTGAAATAAAATATCGCGCAGTATTCTAGCTTGTTGGACGGCGGAAATTATCAGGGTTTGTTCGGAGTGCCCGCTGCTGACTGATGCTTCGTACCATTTGGCGATCGCATCTCCAATTCCTGCTACTAATGTCCGCTGTGGTGCGGTTTGAATCAAGCCGTAGTCGAGGATTAATAAGTCAGGACATCTGGCTAATGTGACGTCGTATTGGAATGCGCCTTGTTCGGAATAAATGTTAGAAAGGGCTGTCCAAGCGGCACAGGTGGCTGCTGATGTGGGTATTGTGACGATCGGGATTTTGCATTGATAGGCGACGAGTTTGGCTGCGTCTAAGGCTTTGCCGCCGCCAACTCCGATGATGAAATCGGCTTCATGGCTGGCGGCTTCTTCCCGCAGGTGTTCGAGACTGGTTTCGCTGCAATCGTTGCCGTATTGTGTTTCGGCGGATTGTAACTGCTGCTGTTCGAGGATTGATTGCAGGTAGGGTTTGGCGGCGGCGAGGGAGTTGCTGCCGCCGACGATTAGCGGCCGCTTTCCGAAACGGGCGATCGCATCTCCGGCTTGTGCTAGGGCAGATCGACCCCGCAATACACAGGCGGGAGCAATTGTCAAGCAATAAATTGCTGGTGCGGTGGCGGTTTTGGTGCTTTGGGTTTGAGTCATCGAACCACTGGATAAGTGACGAGAAGGTTGACGCTTTGCAGGATTGCTGGACTATCTAGAATAACTCTAACCCGTGTTCGGCGACATGGTAAGTTTTGTAAAGTTTTTATTAACTATTGTGGTTGGGGTGGGCTGGGGGAGTTGGAGGGCGATCGGTATGATAAATTTAGGAATATAAGCAATTTCAAGGATAGGGCAATGCTGACTAAACAAGATTGGGACTGGTTAGCAGTGTGTTCTCATTATCAAACGGCTGTCACAGTCCAGACACTTCTCAAAGAAGGAAAATCTATGGAAGCAACGGCAGGTTTAGAATCTTTAATTGAAGCAATGGGAAGAACCGAAAAACGAGCATTAAAAAGCCAGTTAATTCGTTTAATGCTTCATATTATTAAATGGAAATCTCAACCTCAAAAACAAACTACTAGCTGGGCTATTAGCATTCTATCCGCACGCCGAGAAATAGAAGATATTCAGGAAGAAGTTCCTAGTTTAAATCGGGAATTTATTGCATCTATTTGGGATAAATCTTTTCAAGCAGCAGTGAAAGAGGCTAACACCGAAATGAGGAAAGTTGAATGTCAATTGACTTCCCTTTCTTGGTCAGAAGTTTTTGAGGATGAATATAATTTGTCGGATGGCGCTTTAGAAGATGGAAATTTTGAGTAAGGTGCGCGATCGCATTTTTGGGACAGACGCAGCCACCTGGTTTCTCAACCCAACCTGTTTACTGATCGGAACTTACGCAAAACCTTTATATGTTAAAATTGAGGCTTAACGTACAACTCCCAGACTTGTTTCACTGCTGCTGCATCTGCTTGAGAAATTTGCCCGATTTTCGCTAGCAACAAAGACTTTTCCAAACAATCTAATCTAGACAAACGCACTGTTGAAGCAACGCGCAAACCGCTGACAGACCAATCATTAAGAAATACATCAGTTTGGCTACGGGGTTTGGCAGAGGTGACGGCGGCTGCTACCACATCCTCGCCATCCAACCATAGCAAAAGTATGGGGCGTGGTTTAGAGTCTGCGCCGTTTGTAAAAGGAATCTTTGCCACCCAAAAATCACCAGGTTCAATAGTCGTCATAAAGTCCTTCGTCTTCGGGTGCGTAGCTGTTCAAAAAAGCTTCGTGACTGCGAGTAATGGTTGAATCAATTAAAAAGTCTTCGCTGTTGACTACAAAAAACTCTCTTAATTGGGCAGCGGTTAAATCTTCTTGGGTTGTTATCTCTACAAACGGTTTTAGTATTTGAGGGGATTCTAATACGCAACTCAAAAACTCAATAAACGAGCGCTTGGGATGCGATGGCTCTGTTTGCAAAATATTGGACTCAGAACTTTCATTTGGTGACTGTTTTACTTGTGCTTGATGTACAAGAAATTGCACAAAATCCAGAACTTCCTGTCGCTTTTCTGTTGGAAGCAGTTGCAGATTTTCTAATAAAGTTTTTTCGAGATTTCCGAGTCTCAAAAAATTCACTGGGTATGTAAAAGTTTGTGCTGGTTGGTTCATGGGAGTTTTACACTAACAGTAAAATTAATTTACTTATAAAAGTATAGCTGACTTTATCCCAATACGGTTCAGTTAAACTGTTTATTCCTCGGAGATCCCCCTCGCATCCCCCTTAAGAAGGGGGACTTTGAGTAAGTTCTTGTCCCCCCCTTCTTAAGGGGGGCTAGGGGGGATCGGGCTTAACTGAACCGTATTGGACTTTATCCCTCTGCGGGCGATCGCCCTTGCTCATCAATTTTAGCTTTTTGCAAACTGCCAGTTTCACTTCTAATGCGCGCCGACTGTTGATTTGTCAGAAGTCTATTATGCAATGCTGACTAAACATCTTTTTGAACTTCTATGCGATAGTTGTAGCCCTGTTCGGTGAGGAATAGTTGGCGGTGTCGCGCAAAATCCTCCTCGCAAGTTTGTAGCGATACTAATGTATAAAAACTTGCAGTATGTCCATCGGATTTTGGGCGGAGAATTCGTCCGAGGCGCTGCGCTTCTTCTTGGCGAGAACCATACTTTCCTGATACTTGAATCAACACATCGGCATCGGGTAAATCGACGGCAAAATTGCCCACGCGAGATAGAATTAATCCGGGAATTTCTTTGTGACGGAATGCTTCGTATAACCGATCGCGCTCAGCCTGTTTTGTCTTCCCCGTAATCAGCGGTAAATCGGTAACTCGGGCGATCGCATCCAACTGTTCCAGAAACTCACCAATAATTAAAATACGATGCCCCGCCTCCTTTTGCAACAAACTTTGCACCACATCCAACTTACCCGGATTTTCCGCAGCAATCCGAAACTGACTGCGGCGGGGCGCTAGGGCATATTCCATTTTCTCCGCCTCATTTTGAGCGACGCGGATTTCGGTACAATTGGCTGTAGCAATAAATCCCTGTCCTTCCAATTCCCGCCAAGGTACGTCATAGCGCTTGGGGCCAATTAGCGTAAAAACATCGCCTTCCTTCCCGTCTTCGCGAATCAATGTCGCCGTCAAACCTAACCTGCGTCGTGCTTGTAATTCAGCAGTGATCCGAAATATCGGTGCGGGTAATAGATGAACTTCATCATAAATAATCAGTCCCCACGATTGGGCGTTAAACAACTCGAAATGCGGGAATTCATCATCTTTATTCGATCGATAACTGAGCATTTGGTAAGTCGAGAGAGTTACAGAAGCCGTTTTTTTGCTGTTGCTGCTGTACTCGGCGATCGCATCTTCAGTTAAACTCGTCTTGTCTAATATTTCCCTGCGCCACTGGTGCACCGAAGTCAAACTGCTGGTGAGAATCAATGTTTTTTGCTGCACCAAACTCATCGTAATCATCCCCACAATCGTCTTACCAGCGCCGCAGGGTAGAACGATCGTACCGCTGCCACCTCTAACCTCTCCGCTCTGATAGAATGCTTCTACTGCTTCCTTTTGATAGGCACGTAAATTAAAGGGTAAATCGCTTCCTAAAGTGCGATCGCGCAATGCAATTGCTAACTCGGCACCTTCGACATATCCAGCTAAATCTTCCGCCGGATAACCCACTGCTAGCAAAGCTTGTTTGAGTACACCGCGATTCCCCGCATCGACTTGAAAGCAAAGATCCGAAATCCGCTTACCTAACAGCGGTTTTACGCGCTCATCCCGCACTAGCAACTCTGTCAGCGGGCGATCGGCAATCCGCAGTTGTAAATCGGAATTTTCCGCATCAATCCTTTCAATTACCGTCAATCCGTAGCGCGTACCAAGCAGTTCGATTTCCTGCGCTACCGACTCAGGAATGTCATATTTAGCATACTTTCGCAAAGCTGCGATCGCCTCTTCAACTAACATTCCCGCCGCCCGCGCATTCCACACGCTGAGGGGCGTGATGCGATAGGTGTGGATGTGTTCGGGACTTTTGATTAATTCGGCAAAGGGTGCGATCGCTTCTCGTGCCTTTTGTGCTGTTGGGGCGTGAACTTCTAGTAAAATTGAGCGATCGCTTTGTACGATTAAAGCATTTTCGGGAACGTAAGTCATAGGAAGAAGGAAGACGGAAGACGGAAGAAGGAAGACGGAAGAGGGAATAAGTTTGTTAGAACAGAAAAGTTTGGTTGATTTGCTCCAGTCCATGTTATAAGGTGCGTCGCGATTGAGATTGTCGATCTTTTTTTAGGATTTATCGCCAGCGATGCACCCTACAAATACTCAAAGTCCCCATTTTTAAGGGGGATTTAGGGGGATATGGACTCAGCTATAAACGAACAATAAAAAGGTTTTTGGGTGATTTTTGACACTAATAGTATCAGGTGTACTATTTATCCCGCTGGGGTAAGACGTAGCCGACTTGCCGCAGGGCGTTGCGAAATTTAGTTTCCTGGGATAATGGAACCGCCAAAGTGCGATCGCCCGCCAACTGACAGAACTTTTTAGTACGTGAATCATTCGCAATCAGCAATGCTAAATGGGCGGTAGTACATTCGATCAACCTGACACTACCTATATCTTGCACGCTATTCGATCGCTCTGTAACATCCGTTAGAAATTGCTGCACAGTTTGCGGTAGCGGTTCAATACTTCTGGCGTTCAAAAACTCTGTAAACTCTGCTAATGGATATCCATTTTCAATAGCTGCGAAGATTTTTGGGCGATCGAGTCGCCACACAACATCCGACACCTTTTTAGTATAGATATCCAGGACGATCGCATCAGATGTCTCGACACCATCTCCCGCCGCAATAATTTCTAGATTCGGCAATACCCTGAGCGTTTGACGAACCTCAATTACTGGCGGAGTATACTGATCCGTCAAGCCCAAACAATAAGCCCCCAAACTCGTCAAGCGAAAATATACTAAGCCATCATAACGACTCAGGAATTCCAGATTGTCCGTTCCCCAAAGATAGTCATAATCACTTGGTATGAGCAACGGATCGACATATGCAACATCAATTATGCCCAAAGTAGCAGCATACTCAAACAAAAAACAGCGCATATATCGTTCTTCCAGAATCGGCCAACTATGGCCATCCAATTCTGATAAGCTTCCATACCCAGCTTCACCAATATATAAACAGTAGGGTTCCTCAGTAACATCAAAGCTATGGCCCGTTGCGACTAGATATTTACTAAAGTCATGAAATAAAATCCACTTACCCACAGGACATTCTGCGAGCACAGAGGCGATCGCATCTCTGCGCCACGCCACATCTGTCATGCCATTTGCACCCCTCCCAGTTTGTCCTTTGATCGCATCAATGCGGCGAAATTCATCAAAGATTTTTGTCTTTAACCAGCGCTTCCATGCTGTCTGTAAACCTTTGGCGGGTGATTCTTGTAAAGCTTTCTGTCCCGCTTTCGTCAAAACTAGCTTTTTGCCCGATCGTTCCGCGAACTTGCTCCCTTGCGCTATCATTATCCAAGCAAAGGGCTTGATGCTACCGAGTTCAGCGAATACTTCATCATCATAGTCGCTATCCTTGGCTAGGGTAATTTGACGCTGTTCCTCATTATAAAAATCACCGCCTTGCAATATAGAGGCGATCGCTTTTACACTTCCAGCACTAGGTAAAGCAGTTTTCTCACTAACAGTAACTTTTCCCGACTGAATCAAACGCAAAACAGCCGCTAAATCCTTGGTAGCTGTCAACTGTGTTTCACAAGAAGTCAAGGGAATATCGTATTCTTCTATATCTTTTTCCCTTGTACTGTAGTTATATCTTTGGACGCTGAGTTTAACATGATTTTTTACTGTTTCACCACTATGATCCAAGGTCGCTTTTTTGGGCTTTGGCACGAATTTCAGCAATATTTCTTGTAGATCGTAAGGAATCTGGTTGCCATAAATAAACAAGCATAACAGTGATGGTTCTCTGTTAGTTCCATAGCGATCGATTGTTCCCAAATTTGCTGATTCTCCGTATTTTGCCCTAAATATCTCAGGAAAATAATAACCATCCTCCCCATGTATAACTTCAGCTACAGCCGCTTTTTGGAGGTCGTCTAATTTCGCCCACACTATCCGAAGGTGATCTCCCAGCAATTGCGATCTAATTCCATCAACAAGATCCGCTTTACGGGTTAATTTACGAAGATCGGGTAATAATGCTTTGAGCTTTTTTAAATCTTCAACAATTATTCCTTCTAGTGCCTGTTGGAGGCTGATAACGTTATCTATGCTTGGGTAACGCGACATAATGTTTGATAGTGCGCCCGCTTCAAAATTGTTTTGGCAACGCAAATATAACAACTTTACAGGATGAGGAACTTAAACTTTTGTTACACAATCAAGAAATTTGGTTCAACAGTTACGGTACGATGAACCGGAACCGTACATAGGTTATTTGTTTTGATTTTTAAGCTCATATTTGCTACCCTAAAATTACCGGGTTCAATAGTCGTCATCAAGTCCTTCTTGAGTTTCTCACATCTTTGCTTTTAATCGTTGGAATTTGGCTGCTTTCTTCTGCCAAACAAACCCGACATACTTAAACCTGTCACCAGCAAGCCAAGCATTCCCAATCCATTTAAAATCGGGTAAATTGCTTGCAGGTTAAAAATTTCACCTGTATGAATTTTCAACAATAATCTTGATGAAATTCCTGTGCTAATCGGCCACTCCCTGCCCATCGTTGCTGCCATTCCAGTCAATACCGTGAGGGTAATTGGTAAAAAAACGATTGTGGCTAGAATGCGGTGGTACTTGCGAAATGCTTTTTTCATAACGGTTGAAAATTTAGAAATACTCAACTTATATAATAAGGGAGAATTGAGTGTTTGTTTCTGAGCAATTACGGCGAACCTCGCACTAGAAACAAACCCTCAAATTAGCACTTAAATCTCAATAAAGTTTACTTAACACTATTTATGCCCCGGAGATCCCCCTAAATCCCCCTTAAGAAGGGGGACTTTGAGAGCTTTCTTGTCCCACCCCCTACTCCCCTTAAAAAGGGGGTTAGGGGGATCTCTTAAGTGAACCGTATTGACTTAAATCTAGGACTTAGGAATGCTAGCGATGGTCTTTTCTAGCGACTGCAATTGAGCTAGCACTAGGTCTTTGCTGGGCTTACCTTTTTTGAGTTCATCTGTTACTTCTTCTGTAGTTTTTTCAACGGTATCGTAGCTTTTAGGTTCCTTAGCTTTGATGCCATCTTCGACTTTCTTCCAGGAAGTTTCAAACTTGTCAAATTCGGTTTTAGCTTTAACGAAATCACCAGTGTCAACTGCTGCTTTGGTATTAGTAACTACACTCATTAACTCTGGATAGTTAGCAGTAGATGCTGGTTTCTCAGATGTGGTGACAGTGGTAGTCGTAGAAGTAACCGGTGGAGGTGAGGTTGGCGGAGTGGATGCTTCTTGCTTCTCGCCGCAACCAGCTAAAGCTACAAGGGTGACGGCACTGAGGACAAGGATTTGATTGAAACGAGCCATGAAAACTCCTAAAAAATTAATACTACAATCTATTTTGTCACAAAACCCGCAGATCGATCGCTAAAACCATCTGCAATTCCTGCAATTAACCGCAGTTAGCAGCCAGCCCAAGAGGATCGTGCTCCTAGCGCTGTCATCTTCGAGACGGGGCGGGGGTTACAGAAACCGAGTTTCGGGAATTTAGGTAATGCGATACCTGACAGGATTTAACAACCTTAAGGAAACATCGAAATATTAGTGTATCGAAACTGATAAAGTGTAACTTGCACCCCCTCGTTCTGTACCGACGACTATCTGATATTTTCCCGTCTGGGGCAATTCTCCCGACCAGCTTCTTTTTTCTTCAGCTAAGGGGTTTGTATTTGGATCGATCACCTTAAAAACAGCATTTCCTTCTACTGATTGGATCTCTAGATTCATTCTTTGACCTTGTTTGGCCCTGATCAAATAAATCATGACTTCGCCCCGGGCTACTCCTCCTTTTACTTCGCCTGAACTAGCACCTCTTTTAAACTTAATTTGCTGCTGTCGCTGAGCCATTAAAATCGTCGATTGTTCCGGGATTGCTGTGGAGGGGACAATGCTGGAGATAGCGTTTACTGAAGCCGGAAAAATTGCAGAGGCACTTAAGCCGATCATTAAAACATTTAGCTGTTTGAAAGTTTTTGCTGGTTTGTTCATGGGAGTTTCACTCTTAGCGTGATATCAATTCCGGTTGCACTCATACATGATGTTAACAGTCAACAGTGAATGTACTATTCTGATGAAGAGAGGATTTGATATGAAATGATTCATTTGTACAATTATAGATAAACATTTTTGTCGGCGTGCGATCGCCCTTGCAGAACAATTTTAGCTTTTTGTAAACTGCCCTTTCACCCTCGCCCTCGCCCCAGACTTGATTTGAGTTTCGAGATTTGAGATTAAACCCTAGGATGTGGGATAATTTTGGGCGATCGCAATTTATGCTACTGTACAGTCGCCAGCGGGTGCGGTAAAGTAAAAACACCCAGAACACGCAGTTACAAAAAAATTGTATACTTCCTAATTATCACAAACCAAACGATATGACGCAACAGCCAGCCATTACCTACCGCACCGAAAGCGACTCAATGGGAGACAAACAAATCCCATCTACCGTTTACTACGGCATTCAAACTCTGCGCGCCGTTGAAAATTTTCCAATTAGCGGTATCAAACCTTTATCAACTTATGTAGATGCTTGCGTTTTAATTAAAAAAGCTGCGGCGATCGCCAACGGTAAACTCGGCTGCATTCCTGAAGATATCAGCCAAGCACTGATCCAAGCTGCTGATGAAGTTTTAGCCGGAAATTTGCGCGATCAATTTGTAGTTGATGTCTACCAAGCAGGCGCGGGAACTTCTCACCACATGAACGTTAATGAAGTTCTTTCCAATCGCGCTTTGGAAATTATGGGCGATGAAAAAGGCAACTACAAGCGCGTCAGTCCCAACGATCATGTAAACTACGGTCAATCAACCAATGATGTGATTCCTACGGCGATTCGGATCGGCGGATTGTTGGCCTTAGAAAAAACTCTATTTCCGGCTTTGTCTGAGGCCATAGTCGCCCTAGAAAATAAAGCAGAAGAATTCAAAAATATTGTTAAATCGGGCCGCACTCATATGCAAGATGCTGTGCCGGTTCGACTCGGCGACACCTTCGGCGCTTGGGCGCAAATTCTCAGGGAACATACTTTGAGAATTGACAGGGCATCCGATGATTTAACTTCCTTGGGATTGGGGGGAAGCGCCGCTGGAACAGGCTTAAATACTCACCCTGAATACTGTCAAAAAGTTGCTGAAATTCTCTCAGAATTAATCGATCGCCCCCTGAAACCAGCAAGACATTTAATGGCAGCTATGCAGAGCATGGCACCGTTTGTAAATGTGTCTGGCGCGCTGCGAAATCTGGCTCAGGATTGTGTTAAAATGTCCCACGACTTGCGTTTGATGGACTCTGGGCCGAAAACGGGTTTCAAGGAAATTCAACTGCCTCCGGTGCAACCTGGTTCGTCAATTATGCCGGGAAAATACAATCCTGTGATGGCAGAAATGACTTCGATGGTGTGTTTTCAAGTTATGGGTTACGATAGCGCGATCGCCCTTGCAGCCCAAGCGGGACAATTAGAATTGAACGTGATGATGCCCTTAATCGCCTACAATTTGATTCACAGCATCGAAATTTTGGGCAATACCATCAGCGCGCTGAGCACAAAATGCCTCGAAAAAATTGAAGCAAAGGGCGATCGGTGTCTCGCTTACGCAGAAGGCAGTCTCGCTCTCGTTACCGCCCTCAACACTCATATCGGCTATCTCAATGCCGCCGCCGTCGCCAAAGAATCTCTCGAAACCGGCAAATCTTTGCGGCAAATTGTCCTAGAACGCGGTTTAATGAGTGAAGAAGACTTGGCAAAAGTTCTAGATTTAGAGAAAATGAGTGCGATGCCAACATCATCTGCTAATGCTTAGCCACAAGATGGCAGTATTCTTTCAGAGTCTCAAGTTTAGGAGCAAAATTTATGCGCGCAGGTTCCTTTGGCCAATTAACTCAAGATAAAGAGAACACAACTCAAGTGACATTTCATTATGTGGAAGGTCACACGGAAACCTTTACAATTCCTATCCCGGCATCAGAATTTCAAGAGGAAGTGCTGCAGTTGTTAAATCAACCTTGGTTGACTTTTCATTTAGTCGATCAAACGGTTTTTATCTGCACTGCCCGGTTGATAAAAGTGGAAATTAAACCTGCTATCCCGGAACTTAAGGGCCAAGGAATTTTCTCTAATTCTATGCGAGTTAGTACGATGCAGCGGGCTGCTTCTGGCAGATTGCCGATGAATACTTAAACTTGGTTGGCGGTAATGGGTAATTGGTAAGTTGTTTTGCATTTAAGTTGGATGTTGGGAACGGCCTCCAAAAGTGCCGACTCCACAATATTTTTATTGATTTTTGATGCACAATTTAAACGTAGAACAGCTTAATGGGTAATTGGTAATTGGTAATTGGTAATTGGTAATCACGAAGCGAAAACATATCAATAATCCATTCCTCCTCCCAATGCCCAATGCCCTGTTTGCCCAATTCCCAATTCCCTGCGCGGGCCAATTCCCAATTCCCAATTCCCCCATTACCCATCATGTCTTCTGTTAGTTTAATTAAGGCCAATTCATACGATCGCCAAATCCTGCAAACATCTGTAGAAAATTTGCTCGCACCCCTGGGCGGAATGTCGGCTTTTGTCAAATCGGGCGATCGGGTTTTACTCAAACCCAATCTCCTCACCGGTTCTCGCCCCACCAAAGAATGCGTCACCCGGCCGGAATTGGTTTACTGCGTGGCGAAAATGGTCATAGAAGCTGGCGGAAAACCGTTTTTAGGTGACAGTCCGGCTTTTGGCAGCGCGATGGGCGTAGCCAAAGCCAACGGTTATTTGCCGCTGTTAGAAGAACTGAATGTGCCAGTAGTTGAGTTTCAAGGAAAACGCTACGAAACTGTCAGCGAAGATTTCAATCATCTGCGAATCTGCAAAGAAGCAATGGAAGCGGATGTAGTGATTAATTTGCCCAAACTCAAATCTCACGTACAATTAACCGTGACAATGGGCGTGAAAAATTTGTTCGGCTGCGTCCCCGGCAAAATGAAGGCTTGGTGGCACATGGAAGCTGGCAAAGATAGCGCCAGATTCGGTCAAATGCTGGTAGAAACAGCCAGGGCAATTAACCCAAATTTGACAATTTTGGATGGAATTATCGGTCACGAAGGTAACGGGCCAAGCGGTGGCGAACCTAAGTTTTTGGGGATTTTGGGCGCGTCGAGTGATGTGTTTGCGCTGGACAGAACTTTAGTGGAAATCATTAATGTCGATCCGGCGCTGGTTCCGACTGTAGCTGCGGCGATGAGATTGGGACTTTGCTCGAATTTAGAAGATCTCGATTTTCCGCTGTCGCACCCGGAAACTCTCAAGGTTTTGGATTGGAAATTGCCAGAAAGCATGATCCCGATCGACTTTGGTATGCCTCGGGTGATTAAGTCAGCGTTCAAACACCTCTATATCCGCTTCATTAAAGAACAGTTCAGCCCCAACACTTCGCACTAGCAAACAGAGAAAGCGCGGTAAGGTGCGCTGGGGGCGCACCCACAGAAAGTCTGGTGCCGTCCACTCTACATATCGCAGTGTGATCGCCAGATCAGGTATCAATCCCCCAATCCCCCAATCTAAAATCGACTGACTCCTCACCTTTTTGAGACAGACTATAAGTCAGTCCTACCTTTTTATTGTTTGTTTAATTGTGAACAAATGCAACATTATTATAAATAATGTGAATGCTATTGGTGTTACACAAATTTATATAAATCTTTCATAAAGTTTTGGAATAAATCTTGATTTTTTAAATGATTGGTCTCGTTGCCTTCTAGAATGGCGATTCCCTACCCTTCACCGAACCCCTATCACGCACTTCTAGCGTTCAACACTTGTGTCAAATTCTATCGGTAAGACGGAAATTACGCACTATATATATAGGGCTGACCAGAATTTATGGCATCTGTCCTGTATTATTGCTAAGTCAGAGCTAACTTCAACCTAATTATGTAGCCTCCGGCTGAAGCACCTCACGGTGTTAGAATAACGTGTAAAACCATCATTTTTTGCCTTTTGGACTATAAGTTGAAGGATCTGATAAATCTACGACAGAAGTATAAATATCTAATGTCGCAGTTAGTTTGACAAAAATCAAGCCTAAAACAGCAATAACTTGTTACTTAAGTGGTTAATTGTAAAAATTCGATAAAGTTAGCAAAAACCTCTTGACAGTTATAAGTAATTTCTCGGATAATAAATTCACATAAAGACGGGCTCGGTTTGAAGTTTAAATATCAAATTCGGTTCTGATAAACCTTTTGACTGGTGTGACGTTCCAGAAACATTAAACATATCCAATAATTCTTGTAGACCTGGTATCCGGCCTGCTGTTTACAGTTTTTTTAGGATGCGCCTATTGTTAATGACACAGACAACGGAAGGCCAGAACGCAATAGATCGATCGAACTAGATTTGAAATCAGTCACCCCAGCAATCCAAAGTGATAAGAAGTATCCTATTGCTTCTTTACGTTACTTTCCCATGCGCTGTTCTGACTGTGTGTTATATTTCGAGGCAACAGCCCATCGAGTCTTTAGTGAATTTATCAGTACGTAGAATTAGCTTTTTTAGGAATTAAGTTGAGGCTCCTAAAGCTGAGAGATATCAATCCGCTATCTTAAGAACTTTCAACTTCAATAACAGCAAGGCAAGCTTTGAGTTTCGCAACCGGATCAACGAGTAGAAACTCTAATTTTCTCACTTTCATTTTTTAATTGTCTAGCTTCATGTCGAGGTGGAAAACTACCTGCGATATGTCATTGCTAAAATCTCGGTGCAAGGAAGCAATCTTACAGTTTTACATAGCTTTTATCTAGCGCTATCCGAGCAATTACAAGCATTAATGCAGACAAACGATCAAAATAAAACTCCATACAAAAGAAGGTACATCCATGTTTTCAAACAACAATTTGACTATTTTACAACCCCTATCAGCGAAACTCTTGCCAGATGGCAAAGTTTTACTCACCCGCAAGCTGGACGAAGCCGTTGTCGAATTAACCAAGTATTGGGATGGTTCGATTACAGTGATGATGGAAGAGACCCAAACAGGTAACAATAATCTCGATTGCAAAGTTTTCGATATCGATAAACTACCATTCAAATTAGAAGTGATTTCCTTCGATCTAATCACGCCTGCTTTGTTGCACAAACACAATACTTCTCTGGTATTGGCAGTGCCGGGATACCGACAAAACCATATCAGCAATATTTGCAACTTAGCTGGAGTGCCATGTATTTACGTTTCTGAATATACTCTGAAAACTCGCAAACAAATTGCGAGCGTGAATACCAAAAACCCGATTGTACGCTTGCGGAGAATGGCTTGGGAAAAAAATCAAGAAATTCAGCAGCGGGCGGCGATCGCAACTGCGGATGGTTTGCAGTGCAACGGTACTCCTACCTATAAAGACTACTTGAACCTCAATCGCAATTCGATGCTTTTCTTTGACACGCGGATTAGCGAGGATATGCTAGCAACTGACAGGGATATTGAAATGCGGACTCACAACCGCTCTGAAGATATGCCTCTGCGGCTGCTTTTCTCTGGCCGCCTGATTAAAATGAAGGGAGCCGATCATTTACTGAATGTTGCTCTAGAACTTAAGAAACGGGGAGCAAATTTTGAAATGTTCATTAGCGGTGCTGGCGACTTAGAAAAGATGATGCACGACACCATAGCAGCCCATCAACTTCAGAATTGCGTGAAAATGCTTGGTGTCCCGGACTTTAAGACCGAGTTTTTCCCCTTTGTTAAGGACAATATCGATTTGTTTGTGTGCTGTCACCGGCAGGGCGACCCCTCGTGTACTTATTTAGAAACAATGTCTTGCGGAGTGCCGATTGTGGGCTACTCGAATGAAGCATTCGAGGGAATTTCAGAAATGTCTGAAACGGGATGGATGGTACCGATGGATAAACCTAAACTGATGGCGCAGAAAATTATTCAACTCAGCTACAACCGAGAAGTCATCAAAGCTATGTCTTTTAAGTCGCTGAGGTTTGCTGAAAAGCACACATTTGAGAAAACTTTTAAAGCTCGTGCAGAACATATGCAGCGGGTTGCTGATAAGTCAATGTCGATGAGAAAAGCTGCCTGAAGAAAACTGTGGGTTCGAGATTTGATGTCGTGTCTGATCTATTGACCGCAATGAGTAGGGCTCGTAGTGCGGACTTAACTCCACTCCTAGGCCCTGGAGTCAAGTCTGCACTACGAACTGTTTTTGTTATGCTAATCGACCGGACATGATTTGATGTTGTGTCTGGCGATTTGATTGGAATTAAGCCTACATTCAGAAGAAATAGTTCTGATTTATTCATCAAAAATAGGACAGTCTTCCTCACTACAAACCTATCTAATTTTTTATTTTTTAGGGCAGCCAGCGGGGGAGGCATCCTTTTAGACGCAGTTCTTGAGGTGAGGGATAATTATTAGAGGCCGGTACATTTTTGAATTTTAAAAGTATTAGAGTTGAAAGGGCGATCGCACTTGGGCAATCAGTTCTCAAATCTCCTGCGACAGGTTCCGATTTCTGGGCCACTACGCGGTCTAACAGCAATTCTATCCCGTCGGGCGACAGGCTCATTTTTGTCTCCACTTGGTCGGGCAAAACTAACAGCGGTTGTACTGCAAATGTCTGCAAATCAATTGCTTCAAGGTGAATTGTTCGGAAAAATCTTTCCCAGGCTTCCGTCTGGTTAAAAAGTAGTAAAGCTGAGGAGTTCTGGGGTCAAACTGACAGTCGATCAATTCTCCGGCGGTGCGGATTAGTTCTTTTTGCAATTCCTGATTTGTTACTAAAAAAATTGACTGTGTAAAATCGCTGTTGTACTTCAGCATTGCCGATTCTCAGCCGTCGGGTGTGAAGCTGAATACTCTCCGAAATGATGGCATGAAGTCTAAAGGTTTTACGTTTGGTGTCAAGGATAAAATGGCGATGCTGTCTGCTTGGGGATTGGCTAAAGTTGCGCTGTCTGGGGCGATCGCAAATTCTCCGGTCGCACGACTCAAAAGTAGCTGCGGAATCCGGGAAGTTTCCAGCCCCAACAACGACAAACCAATGTCTTCTGCATTGCCCCTCTTGGCGCGCTAAATCGCGATCGTTCTTGAGGTGCTGGCACTATAGACAATTCAAATATATAATGCCGATGCCATCGGAAACAACATTACAAAGCAAGCCCAACAAAATTTATAGAAAACAACCCATTAATTCTAGATTTAAATCGTCACAATTTTTAAGTCGAAAGTCAAAATAATTAATTATTATTTCTAGGTTTGGCTTTTGGCTTTTTATTTGTGAAAATCAACAATTTACAACAGAAGAAATTCAACCATACAAAACTTCTTCCACAGGCGGCGTGGCATCTTTGGGGTCGAATTTTTTGATTTTCAAAGCTTGCAGTAAAAACAGCGAAATATAAAGCGGATTCAACAATACATACCGCTTCCAGAGACGCCTGGGCTCCTTAATCATCCGAAACAGCCATTCCAAACCTATCTTAGATAAAAACTCAGGAGCTTTAGCCAAATTACCCGCGTGAAAATCGTAAGCTGCACCTACAGCAATCAGCGGCATTGATAAGTCATCACGGTATTCGTAAGCCCAGACTTCTTGTCGCGGACACCCCAAACCGACAAAAGTAATTGCTGCACCGCTGTTGCGAATTTTCTGGGCAATTTCCTGTTTTTCTTGCGGCGAAACCTGCTTAAATTTAGAAGGCTGAGTTCCAGCAATAATTAACTTGGGATAACGCTGGCAGAGATTGCGAGATAAAGCTTCCAGTACAGAAGCTTGAGAGCCGTACAAATAGATAGATAATCCTTCTTCGGCGGCGCGCTCGCAGATTTTCAACATTGCATTTGGCCCACAAACTCGATCGGGCAATTCCGTATTGTAGAGCAAATTTAACGCCCATCTGACCGGCTGTCCGTCTGGCAATACTAAATCAATGTGATTGATCCGATAGCGGTGAGTGCTGTCAAGCACCCCAGTCATTACCCCGTGAACCGCTAGAGCCGAAACTGACAGTGGTTTTCCGGCGTTGGCTGCCGCAATAATTGTGCTGACAGCCGCTTCATAATTAACGGCATTTACTAATATGCCGAGTACATTTTTTTTTCCTAAATCGATATTGGAAGACCTCTCTAAGCCAACGACACTTACATTCATAAATATCCTCTAAAATTTGTTTAACTTTGTTTTCAATTCTTTATACCTCTTGCACAAATATTCGATCTGTTAACCGCAGATTTTAAGTGGATAAACACTAATCGACGCAGATAATTTGATCTTATCTGCGATTGAGTGCAAGAGGTCTTTTACAAAAATTGCCAGCACATCCTTTTTGTACCCGTTCAATCCTGCGATCACTCTTTCAGCCAGCGTTCGCGGTTACATTCATAAATCTCCTGTAGGATTTGTTTAACGTTATATTTCATTTGCCAGTCAGGATAGTGACTGGAAAATTTTGAATTATCGCTAATCCACCAAATGTGATCGCCAATGCGATTTCCTTCAGCATAAGTCCAATTAAATGTACGTTCCGCAATTTCCTCGCACATCTGGATGGCTTCTAACATCGAACAATTGCTGTATCTGCCTCCTCCTGTATTATAAACTTGGGCGCTTCTGGGAGCTTTATAAAATTCATAAAATGCCGAAATTAAATCTGCGCTGTGAATGTTATCGCGGACTTGTTTGCCTTTGTAGCCAAACACTGTGTAGGGAGTTCCCGTCACGGCGCACTTCATCAAGTAGGCGAGGAAGCCGTGCAGTTGAGCTCCAGAGTGATTTGGTCCCGTCAGGCAGCCGCCGCGAAAACAAGCGGTGTTCATCTGAAAATATCGACCGTATTCTTGCACTAAAATATCAGCGGCTACCTTAGAAGCACCAAACAAACTGTGCAGGCATTGGTCGATAGACATATCCTCCCGAATGCCGTTTTCGTAAGTGTGACCTGCTTCTATTTCCCATCGATGATCTAATTCAACTAAAGGCAATTTGTTGGGGGTATCGCCGTATACTTTATTAGTAGATGTAAAAATGAAAACAGCTTTAGGACAGTACAAGCGAGTTACTTCTAGAAGATTGAGAGTGCCGTTGGCATTGACGGTAAAATCTATTTTCGGAGCACGGGAAGCCCAATCATGGCTGGGTTGGGCTGCTGTGTGAATTACTAATTCGATCGAATCTCCGTACCGCTGAAAAATATTGGTAATAGCTTCGTAGTCGCGAATGTCAACATCTAAGTGATAATACTTGGTTCCCAAAGATTTTTCTAGCTGTTGGCGGTTCCAGTTGGTAGAACCATCGGCACCAAAAAAGAACTGGCGCATATTATTGTCGATGCCAACTATGTCTAAGCCTTGTTTGGCAAAGAACTTACAAGCCTCCGAGCCAATTAATCCCGCCGAGCCAGTAATGATTGCAACGCTCACGTTTCACTCTCCTCACAAATCTTGTTTAATTTTTTGGCGCTAGAATACATCCGAATATATCAGAAGTTATCCAATTTTTTCTTTGATTAGATCTTCGCACAATTCGGCAAAGAATTTACCTTTGACATCCCAATCATAAATTTCCCTGACGCGCTTTTGACCAGCTAGACCCAAGCGCGATCGCAAGTTGGGATCGCTCGCCAAACACACTATAGCTTCTGCTAGACTTTTCACAGCGCGATCGGGATCGGTAGCAGCGACTTTAATGCCTGTTTGGGCAGTCACTTGAGTAGCCGGGCCACCCAAATCCAAACAAATTGTCGGACGGCCAACCCCCATCATTTCAGTGCATACAAAACCGCCAGAGTCATGCAAACTCGGATGGAGGAGAACGTGAGACTCACCCATTTTTAAAAGGGTTTCACTTCGAGATAGAGCACCCCAAAAATGTACTTTATTTCCCAGTCCCAATTCTGTTGCCAAAGCTTCTAAACGCTCTTTTTCCGGGCCGTCTCCGACAATCCAATATTCCGAGTTTTCCAGCTTCGCCTCTGCAAATGCACGGAGTCCCAAGTGCACTCCTTTCCAGTGTAATAGACGGCCGACACTGATGAATCTAATTGGTAGCTCCGGGGGGGGTGGAGATTTTTCTAGTTGTTGAATTTCCTGCTGCGATAAACCGACTTGCGAGAAAATTCTCACGTTTTTTGCTTGGAGAAATCGCAGTCTTGCCGCTGTTTCTTCTGTAGTTGCCAGCGCCACCGCACTGCGGCGCGCCGTCAGCCCCACAAACGGATCGCGTTCTCCTACACTTTGAGCCAATGCTCGCAGGGTTTCGTAAATTTTGCCCCGGCGGCTAAAATCTTCCCAAAAAGGCTTTGGTGCTGCTTCTGCACCCCCCACAGGCCCCCAAATAAAAGGATGCGGCAACAGTGCTAGGAAACTTGGAGACCAATGTTTGACATAAGTTACGTGCTGTACTATGTCAAAACCAATTTCGCGATCGAGCTTTCGACCTATAAAATAAGCCCAGATTTGCCACAAATAATAGTGAAGTTGCAGCAATCCTTGTTTTCCCTTCCAATCTTCACTCCACCCAAACGGATCGAAATAAACAAAGTGCAGGTTGGGTACAGGATTTTTTTCTAGTTCTGCTTCGATGTACGATCGACAAAATGTCCGAGTGAATACCCAAGTTTCGTGATACTTAGCAGATTGGATAACTGTATTCCATCCCACTCCCTCTTCGGAACCCAGATTGGGTTCGCAAGCAAAGGCAGATAATAAAATTTTCATCAACTTTTCCCCAATACTAGCGAAGTCACATCGGCTATTAATTTCGCAGCATTTTCTGGTGTATGTTCAGCGATCAATTGCTGAGATTTTTGGCCCATAATTACTAACTTTTGGGGGCAATCAATCAAGTTCCGCATCGCATTTGCCATACCTTCCGAATCATAGGGATCAAAAATATAACCATTTTCACCTTCAACGATCATTTCGCAAGCCCCAGCCCATTTTGAACACAAAACCGGCTTACCAAATGCCATCGCTTCTAGCACCACCATTCCCCAAGTATCTTCTAACGTAGGAAAAACAAACGCATCAGCTTCTAGAAAATAAGATCCCAAGTATCCGTATTCTATCCACCCTGTCCAAACAATTTGTTTTTCTAAATCCCATTCTTTTGTAAGTGCTTCTAGTTCCGATCGCTGTTCCCCATCTCCAACGATAATGACTGTGTAATTCGAGTATCCCTGGCTTTGCAAAATTGTGCAAGCTTCTAACAGATTCTTAATCCCTTTGCGAGAAATTACTTGACCCACGCACAGAAAAATTGGGTGGGGGAATGACAAAGAGATAGAATTATTATTGTCTATTTTTTCTACCAAAGCTTTAGCATCAGGAACCATGTAAGGTTGAGCAAATATCTTACTTTCGGCTGCCCCAATCACTTCAACCAAATATTCTTTACCTCGGCGACTATTAGAAACAAAGGTATCCGCAAATTTACCCATCCATCGTCGAATCGTCGATCGCACCTTAGAATCTCGAAAGTCTACATTCGGGGAACTACTTTCATAAACTAAAACCAGTCGCCATTTCCCTATAGGCTTAAAAATTATAGCTACCAATGTCCAGATCGAAAATCCACTAGCAAAAATGACCTGGGGCTTGAATTTTAAAAGAGGAAAAATAATCGCAGGAGTAGCTTTAATATAACCACGACTGTACCCCATTTCTATCTTTTGGGTGGCGATGAATTGTGTATCTCCCACAACTTCGACTACTTCTGTACCAGCAGCTTCCGGATCGTAGCGAGGCCAAAGGCGACCTGTATAAAAAATCGTGTTCGGAATTAGTTTTTTGAGCTCATGTAAAACCGGTGGCCAATAGGCCCCAAACTCTGCAGAAGGAACGAGCCAAGCGATGCGAACTTCATTTTTGTCAACCATCCTATTCACCTTGAGTTTTGTTTTTAGTCAATCCCAGTTTACTCAACACTGAGAGCAAAACTAACCTGCGATAAGGTAGCAGCCAATAAATTTGCCACAACAACCCACCATGCCGTTGAGCAAATACTTTCCACTCTTGAGCTGGTTGCAGGGTAGCATCTTTGAATGATAAACCTTTCGGTTTACTCATTTTATCTAATCCTTCGCTTAAATTCTCAGCAGCCATTTTGGTAACTTGGGGGTTGAGGGAACAAGTACCTAAATAGCCCGGAGCAATCCAAACTGTACATCCTTTCTGTCTGGCTCGTAAACCATAATCCCAATCACCAATATAATGGACAAAAGCCGGATCGAGGTTGCCGACTATTTGCACAACACTGCGGGGAATTAATACGCAGTTTCCGTGCATAGTATCGCACATTTGAGGATCTTCTGTTGGTTCTAGGATCCCATATCGAAATGGGTGCAAAGGGTTATTTCGCACCACACCGCCGTATGTTGTTTGACCAGTTTCTGGATCGCAGGTTGAACCGCCAATGATTGCTTTGGTTTCTCCTTTTTCTGATAATTTTTGAGCGGTTTCTAGCAAAACACTTATTGTTTTTGAATAAATAATAGTGTCATCATTTAACCACAGGTAGTAGTCGGGATCGTGTTTCATTGCTTCGCTGAAAGCCCCGCGCATTCCCCCATTCCAAAATAGGTTCCCATCTCCAGAAAAAATCTTGACTTGAGGATAAGTTTGCTGTACTGCTTCGGCTGTGCCATCAGTGCTGCCGTCATCTACCAGATAAGTATTGAGTGCAACTTCACTTGTTAATATTTGCTTAAAGAGCGACTCTAGAGTGGCCAAAGTCTTTAACTTGCGGTTATGGCAAGTCATCAGGACTGCTATACTCATCTGCTCCATCTATATTTGAAGATTTTGCTATTGGTGAAAAATTAGTAGAAAACTGCTCTCTGACCATCGACAATGCCGATCGACTTCGAGTGCTATCCAATTATTAACTTAATCTGTCGCAACTATCAAGATATTTACTCGATCGCTGATTTTTTGATTTTTCCAGATTTCCCCAGACAATAATTTACTAATAAATTATTGTATAAATCAACACGTCGCCTCTCCGAAAATATACTAATAAACACCTCAAAAATGGCATAATCAATACCAGAGAAGTTCTGCGTTTAATTAGTTTCACTTACTTAGCAGTATATAAAACTTCTTCATACAGTTTTTGGTACTCGCGAGCTTGCACTTCTAAGGTAAACTTTGCTTCAACTTTCTCTCGTGCATTGCGACAAAGCTTTTGGTGTCGCTCTGAATCTTCTAGCACCCAAGCAATCCCTCGCGCTAAATCCTCTGTTTCATAAGGTTTAGCTAAATATCCATTGGAGCAGTGATCTATCAGATCTGGCATTCCCCCGATCTTGAATCCGACGCTGGGGATACCGCAGGCTGAGGCTTCCATCACCGTGTTCGGCAAATTATCATAAATAGAAGGGGCGACGAAGACATCTGCTGCTGCATAAACTATTGCTAAGGAAATATCATCAGCAAATTTACCTAAGTAATGTGCCTTAAAACCTAGTTCAATCGGGTTGGACGGCTCTGAAGAGCCAAAAACTAGCAACTCTATACGATCGCTCCAGCCCGATTTACTGAGGCTTTGCAAAGCCGATACTAGCAGATTAAATCCTTTCCAGCGATCGCCCGTTCCGCTCGCACAGCCAAAAAGTACAATTTGTTTATCTTGAGGTAAATTCAGAATTTCTCGCACCCACTCGCGGTTTATCGGCTTGTACTTTTGAGTATTGATACCGTTAGGAATCACCTCAACTCGATAATCCTTCAACAAAGAACTAGAACTAGCACATTTAGCCAACCAAGCACTAGGGCTAACTAAAGTTAAGTTAAGATTTTTCCAAGATTTTGCTTTTCGCCGCCACACCCACCGCGACATATCCCAATCTTTGCTGCTGTGCAGTTGCGGACAGCTACCGCAAGATTCAGTATACCGATCGCACTCTTCGCTATAGTGACATCCACCCGTAAAAGGCCACATATCGTGCAGCGTCCAAACTAGAGGTTTATCAAACTTTGGAACACTTTCTACCTGCATATAACCCCCGCAAACCCAGTGCAGGTTAATAATATCTGGTTGGATGTTAGCAACTTTCGCAGCCAGAGAGTCCGGCAGCCATTGGGGAGAAAAAATCGCAGAATTTCTCTCAGGATAAAGCCGCAATGGCGAATTTGATAAAACTGAAATAATCTTATCAAAACTCTTAGCCAACGCTTGCCCTGCCGAGATTACACTTAGATCGCCACTATTGTTATTTTTCACCAGCATTTGCGAAGACACCCCAATCCCCTGCAAACCTTGGTGCAGTCTATAAGCCGCGCGGGCTGCACCGCCTTCAGTATCAGAAGTATTGAGAAGTAAAACCTTCATCTCCCCACCTATCCTATAGATTTATAGCTAATTTTACCTGATTTGTTTCAAAAGTTTATTGACTTTTTTGTGTACCTTCCTTAACAACGGCGGATCGTAATCATATAAAGTATTTTCAGTAAAATTATCTGCTTGTCTATCCCGAATTGCAAAGGGCGGGTGTTTCATTGGAAATGTTATAGCTTCTACAGGCATATTACTGTAAGGACTGTTCACATCCTCCGTATTAGTTCCCTCTACACCATGTCCGATATTAGAAACTAAATTGACATTGGCAAGAATATTCGTACCATTTTGAATAAAGCTAGCAAATGTCCACTGATAAGCCCAACTCTGTAATTTCCCTTCATAACAAAGCTGAAAAATATTTGTCCAGACTTTGACAGAATTAGTATTTCCCAGTACATCCATCAAAAAATTCCCATCACGAATTTCTGGCCACAGCTTCATATCTAAATCATAATGCTGCCAAGCTCGCCTCCAACTCGCCCAGGTCCAGCAGTGATTGTAGCGAGAAAAGTAGTAACTATAATCAGTTCTTCTCCGCCCAAACTGAACATTTTGACCGGAGATTGACAGAATTCGCTGGTCGTCTCGGTAGCGATCGAGCAATTCCTCAGCGAAACGGAAAAATGTAGGATGAGGGAGACAGTCATCCTCAAGAATAATTGCCTCTTCAACCGTATCAAAAACCCAATCTAGACCGCTAGAAACCCGCAGCCGACAACCTAGATTTACATCAGCATAATTTGTCAAAACTTCGCAGTCCCAATCTACTTGGTCAATAATAGCTCTAGCCGCAGCACATTCTTGATTTTCCCCCGGCCTATCTGGACGCGGGCCGTCAGCAATTACTAGCAATTTGGGGGGTTTTGCCTGACGAATTGCCTCAAATACTCTAGCCGTTGTATCTGGACGTTTGAAAATGATAAAAGCGACAGGTGTTTGGATTTTGTAATTGGACATTTCTTGGACTCTATTTAATGGTTTTAATTATACTACGCTTTCCACAATCGTCTCGAGGGTATTGTGATTTGGCTTCCGGCGATCTTTGACTGGGGCTATGGTTGCCTACCAGTAGCCCATCAAAGCCAAAAAACTTAGCCGTCTCAGTGCCTAAATCGTCTCTTCTGTGAGCGTCCAACTTCTATCCTAGTCCTGATCTCCGGCTGCCTTACGGTTGTCTAATCTTAAATTTAGAATTGCTTGCCCTTCATCCACAGTAAGAGAACGCCACAGAATGATTGATCCTATAATAGTCAAAATATAATTTCAGTGTGCAGCCTATCTTATGTCTCTAAAATCTATCATGAAACTGACCGAACACGCCAAATCTCTTTACATCGAAACAGCTAAAAAACTCAAGGGGACAGACAGACGACAATTCATGGCATCGGTAGTCAAAGATTTAGGAATAGGTGGACAAACGTTAGTAGAACGGGAGTTAGGATGGAATAGACGGACCATCCGTAAAGGGATGAAAGAATTGAAAAGTGGTGAGCCAATTGTCGATGGTTTCAAGCGCAGTGGACGAAAGCGGGTTGAAACAAAATTACCCAACTTATTGAAAGATATTACATCGTTAGTAGACCCACACAGTCAAACTGATCCTAGCTTTAAGAGTACACGATTATATACGCGCATGACTGCCAATGAAGTCCGTCGTCAATTAATTAAACAATTTGGTTATAGTGATGAAGAACTACCGAGCGCCGAAACAATTAGAAGAAGATTGAATGATTTGGGTTATACCTTAAAACGAGTTTTGAAAACTAAACCAGTCAAAAAAATCCCCGAGACCTCAGCCATTTTTGAACAACTTGAACAAGTCAATACAGCAGCCGATAATAACCCAAATACTCTCCGAATTTCCATTGATGCCAAAGCTTCCGTCAAGATTGGAGAATTTGATAGAGGTGGTAAAAATCGGACGCCAACTATTGCAGTTGACCACGATTTTTCGACTCAATCAAGTGTGATTCCCTATGGTATTTTTCTGCCTGAGTACAATGAGCTATTTTTATTCTTCGTTACTTCTAAGTTGACGGCTGATTGTATAGTTGACTTACTTGAAAGTTGGTGGCAAACTGTTAAACACCGTTTTAGTCACATTCAAAAATTGGTCATCAATCAGGATAATGGACCGGAAAATCATTCTCGTCGTACTCAGTTTATGAAACGAATTTTAGATTTTTCCCAACAATCTCAACTGACGTTACAATTAGCTTATGATCCGCCCTATCATAGTAAATATAACCCAATAGAACGTTGTTTTGGTTGGTTAGAAAAGCATTGGAATGGTAGTTTACTTGACACTGTTGAGACTGTTGTAAATTTCGCCAAAACTCTCACATTTAAGGATAAAAATCCAGTGGTGACATTGGTAGAAACAATTTACTCCACAGGAGTTAAACTTTCGGAGTTAGCTATGGCAGAAATTGAAACCCAGATTCATCGTCTCCCCAATCTTCACAAATGGTTTGTAGAAATTTTCGCTAAACCCACATAGCTATTGGATCATTCTTTTTGTGGAGGTCTCTAATTACTACTGGTTATGATACAATCAGCCCAGGAGGCATAATTGCAAGAGTTAGCTCGGGTTAGGAATAGAGATGTTAACATAAATATAGAACCCATTTGGGATCTTTTCTTGGAATACAAGGCGGACAGTAAAGCTGTTTTCAGGAACCCAGTGGACACAGGGCGCAAAACTAGGGAGCCATGATAGCAAAAGAGATGAAACCTATAAGGGCATAAGGCTTGCAGCTACAGACAGAGATCTCAAATGGGTTTTATAAATCCTACAAGATGATAGAATCCAACTTTCGGATTTATACTTTCTTGAAAACGTAAAGTGTTGATGTAATTTTTTGTTCTGCTTTTGTAGTTTTTGATATAGTCTTTCAATTTACTTTCACTTTTTTCCTTTGGATATAGCTCAGGAATTTTTTCTAATTTAATTACGGGCAAACCAGCTTTTTTACATGTTAACTCTAACGACTTTTCAGTAAAAAAATGTACGTGTTCTTTTGTGTCATATGCATTTGTATCCCGACTTCCATTTCTAAGTTCACCACAAGGAGTAGTCAAAAAAATCTTGCCACTATTTTTTAAATTTGCTTTACATAGCGACAAAAAGTTTACCGGATTGTTTACATGTTCAACAACTTCCATCAACAGAATGGCATCAAATTTTTCGGTTAAATCTCCAAAACTATCAACCACTTTAAAACCAAAATTTATTAAATTTGGTTGGTTTTTTTTACTTGGTTCTATGCAAGTTATTGAAATATTAGGAAATACATCTTTCAAACTTCTTAAAATATGTCCAGTTCCAGCCCCGACATCTAATACGCTTTTGTTTCCAGATATAAAATCTCTTTTTTCCCAAAATCTTATCAATTGGTAGTTTCTATCTTTATATGTTTCATAAAGCTCGTCAGCATCCGGTTGTTCCATTACACCTTGGCCCTCAATTTTATCCCCAATAAATAAATGACCGCAATCTTTAAAATGACACTTAAAAATATCATGATTATGTATGGACACAAAATCTTTAGATGATGGATTTCCACAAATAGGACATAACATATATTCAATTCTCCTCAAGTATAAAAAATTGATGTGAGAGTATAATAGCACTTGCTCGTATTAAGGTGGTAAATGAGCAGTCGTACAGAAACTTACGCTAAGGCTGAAACTTTTACTGGATAAGGATTCGGGGAACTACTTTTTTTGTATCTCAAAAACTTAAAGAAGTGAAAATTAAACTGTACCACTTATAGCATGGATTATAAGGATTGTGGGAACTACTTTTTTTGTATCTCAAAAACGTAAGGATTCAGGTCTAAAAACTTGGGGCTCCAACGCTTGTCTGGCAAGGGTTTTAGGGCAAAATAAGGGTTTTTGTCTTTCGTGGTTGATTGTCAATAAAGGACGAAAAACTGTCATTTTTTGTCCTTTATTGAGAATAGAGATTTATTTAGCATCAAGCTCCATATCTAAAGTCTTTGCCCAGCAAGGAGTTCAGTGACCTGAATCCTTACTCAAAAACTTAAAGAAGTGAAAATTAAACTGTACCAATTATAGCATGGATTATTTGGTACAGCTTGTTTGTACGGCACAGTGAGGATTTGAGGCTTTTAAATTTCAGATAGATCAATTGGTACAGGTTTATAGAACCCATTTGAGATCTTTCTAACTTACAGCTAATCGTAGGAGCATCAAGCGGACAAAACAAAGCTGGAGCTTGGCATTTGCCCGTTCAAGTGTCCGGTCAAAGTTTTTGACGCTTGCTTTTGCATCGCTCTACCCAAGCATTAGATCTCTCAATCACCCACCTAGCCTTAACTGGCACAAATCCTGATTTGCCTTTGGCTTCCTTTTCTGCTTTCGACGGTTTAGGTGAGAGTTGCAATTGGATCTTGGTCATGATTTCCGGGTAAATCAGTTCCAATGCTTGGGTCAGCTTGTCAGGATGATAACCATTATCTAGCAAGATGGTAATTTTTGGAAGTTCCAGCGGTTGAGATTTGAAGTAATCAATATTGTGGGAGAGCATCTCAATCAATCCCTGGTCATCAGATACATTGGCAGGAGTGCGGTGAGTGAAGAAAGGAAAGCCTAATATATCTACCGCTAGATGTCTTTTAATCCCATTTGTCGCTTTGTAAAAACAAAAACCTTTAGATTCAACACTAGCATTACAAGTGTTCTTCACTGCTTGCGAATCGATCATGATCAAGGTCGTCCACTGTGGTTTTTTTTTACTTGTTCGCGCATTCTTCCGTGTAACTCCGTCATGATATTTTTCCAAATGCCATCTTCACACCACTGCTTATAATGCCAGAATACAGTAGAATAGGGTGGCAGGTCTCTAGGTAAGTCCCCCCAATTGCAACCATTTTTGAGTTGATAAAATATCCCGTTCAGGATTTGCCGCTTTGTCCACACTGGTGGTCGGGTTTTCTTTTTTTGTGGTAACAACGGCTCGATAATTTCCCACTCTCGATCTGTCACATCGGTTGAATACCCCATTTTAGCCCTGACTTAGTTTCATTCCATTACTTCTGGCTATCATACTCTATCGCCCTAAATATCTCAAATGGGTTCTAAGTTCCCGATCGCCACTTAACATTTTACTTCTTTCTCTTTTCTACTACTCTTCAACATCTGAATTAACAACATCGGCAGTCATCCGGGATTTAAACTTAGACCAACTTAGAAGCATAACAGCCGCTATGAATGCCAGTGTATCATTTTTAGTCTGATACGGCAAAAATCTATAGCGAAAACTAGCCATTCTAGGGTCGCTTTCTTGGTATAAAATATCTTGGGCAAAGTTCGGCCACCGCCCATCTATCAAATCAATTGTCATGCCAGCATGGCTAGAAGGCAGCAGCATATTAGAGCCATGAAGACCAATTACTAAGCGGCTTTCTGAATAAACACGGCATATTTCCTTTTCAATTTTTTCATTAAAAGTCTCCACTCTGTAATCTTCAATCCATTCTGGAAACTTAGTTTTTGTCCCCAGACCAGCCACTGCAAATTTTGCTTCAGGTACTTGCAACCTAATTTTCTCAAATAACTGCTGAATTTTCAAATTTTGCAATGGCAGTGCCATTTCTCCTTGATTCAGCTTTCTAAGACCTCGCAAGAGCAAAGGGTTAACTAACAGACGATCCTCCCGCCAAATAAAAGTAATCTTTATTTCTTTCTCCTCAAAGTTATGTTTGGGTACTCCACTAAACCGCGTGATGTCAAACCGACTTGGATGAGAATAACCTTCACTGACGTAAATTTCTTCAAAACGTTTAGTTTCTTTCTCAACAAACTCAGCGAAGCTGGGATAGTAATTTTGACCATTTTGTAAAGAAATAGGCACTGTCCAGACTTCAGCAACTCCATCCGGAACCATCCACCTTAAAAACTTAGGAACTATCACCACTAATCCACACTCAGGATTGTCGTCTAAGTGCCTTTGTGCATTTAGCAACTTTAACAGGGAGTGACCATAAAGATGATCGATACAGTTTAAAATGATTACTCGCTTGCAGGGCTTAAAAATTTCTTTTGCAATCTCAAGTTTTTCGGATCGAGGATTTTGGAGTGAGTTGAGTAACGCTTTCCCCAACCAATCCTTTGCGAAAGCATTCTCCGCAAAAACTGCTGCTTTCCTTAAATCGACTTGCAGGGAGTTTATGACTCCATGACCTACTTTGAGCTCGTCGATGATTTCGCTGCCACATCCGCCACACTTAGAATCTATAACAATATGAATTCCCTGCCACAAAAGAGTTTTGGGATTAAGTTCTGTTCCGCAATAGGGGCAATTCGATCGCTGTTGGATGTTGGGTTTAATTTCAATCACTGTATTAATCCTTTGATTCTACGAGCTGCCTCGTATAAGTTGAGAGAGCGCCAGATAAATCTTCCAAAAGGCCGCAATTCCTTAATCATGAAATTGACTAATATGATCATGTAAAAATAAGTTATCAGAGTAGCTGCAGTTGCGCCAAGAGCTCCATACTTAGGAATCAGTAGCAAATTTAACCCCACATTTAAAATAGATCCAACCACAGTCAAGTAAAAACCGTAGCGCAACTGACCTTCTATAGTAAAATATGTGCTCCGCGCTACCCCAAAGTTAGTACCAAATTGCCCCCAAACATAGAGTGTCAAAACTGCTGCTGACTTCGCATAGTTATCACCGTAAAGCAAATGCACTATTAACGGAGAAAGCAATGAAATCGGGATTGCCACTCCTAACCAAAAAAACATCATGATATCCGAGTAAATTTGAAATTTATTTAGATATTCTTGATAATTATTATGTCTCAAATTCGCTAATTTGGGAAAAATAGAGCTAGATAGTATCATTGGCAAGAAATCGCAGATTTCTGAAATTTTAACAGCCGCAGCATAATACCCCAGTTCGGCATTCTTATTCATAGAACCGAGCATTATCTGATCGGTTTTCGAGTACACGTAAACTGCCAATCCTGACAAAATTATAGGCCAACTCTCCCAGAGCAATTCCTGGCTCCGCTCCCAACTGAATTGCCAATCCTTAATTTTATTGCCAGTAAGCTGATAAAAATATACATAAGCCATTCCTACCATTGCCACCTCTATCAATCTAATGCAGGCGAAGGCAAGTAGCGGAGCCTTAAATGTTACCAACCCAATTCTGACAGCGGCGACTAAAAAAGATACCGAATTCTTCGCCAATACTGTATATTTTGACTGGACTTGGGACTGAAACCAAAAATTTATGGCTTCAAAAGAATTAAAAATAGTTCCGGCGGCGATGATTCCCACTAGCCAGCGAGTCAGGCTGTCATTGGGCTTAAGTAGGCAAATCACGGTGACAGTTAACACCAGAGTAATCAGACCACCAATAAATTGCAGTCCGAAGGAAGTTCCTAGGGTCTCATTTTTGCATTCAGGGTTGCTAGCGATATCGCGGATGACGATTCTGCCCAATCCCATTGAGGCTACTGCACTAAAGATAGACACAAAGGCAAGGGCGTAGCTCAACAAGCCAAATTGAGCGGGACCAAGATACCGAGCCACCCAAATACCAACCACCATACCCAGACCCATCTGCAAGATTTGGTCTGTGAACAGCCAAGCTATGTTGCTTAGTACCTGGCGCAGACCAGGCCCAAGCTTTTGACTTAACCCAGCTAATTTGTCTAACATCAGAAGATTTTAAGTGTTTAAAAAAGATAAAGGCGGTTGTGGAACACTTGGCTATCAAGCAAAATCAGACTCGTAAGATGATATTATCGCACAGCTTGGCACATCTGCGATACGCGCAAGGAACTTTATTTCATTCGACAGTGCGAGCTACAGAACGCCTTGGAGGGTTGCTGCTACTGTTGGAAGTGTTACTAGCATTATCTAGGGCAAGTCGAACTGTCAACATTACATAACTCAGCCAAGGATTTCCGGTTCCCAAAATATAACTTTCTGTGATGTTGCTCATAATAAGATAAACCAGAAAACAAATAGGCATTCCCGCTTCTTCCAGCGTGCTACGACTCAAATACCGGATGGCATAAACCAAATTTAGCAGCAGGGAAATCATCATTAAGATTAATCCAGGCCAACCAAAGGCTAACAATATCCCGATCGGACCATTGTGAGGATTTTTTGGTTGAAATCCATTAGTAGTATAAATAAAATAAGCAGGAGTAGCGGGGCCTAACTTATCTTGTTGAAAAAAGCCATCGTATCCGTAGCCAAACCAGGGGCGCTGGTTGGCCGCATCAATTAACTGCGGCCAGAATTCGGTTCGCCCAGTTAGAGTCAAGTCCTTGCCTAACCCACCTACCACAATATCCTCTAGGTTGTCTAGTACAAAAACCGTCATAATTATGCTGACCACCAGGAAACATATAATCGCAGTAAATGCCCACTGAAAACTTAATTTTTTTAGAAAACTTAGCGAGGAAACAGCAATGATTAATATGATAGTAATAACTAGAGCAGCTCCCGACTTATTAGCTCTCACCAGGTAAAAAGAAAAGAATATCATTGCCAAAGAAATCCAGCGTTCTTTCCGAGTTTTAGCTCCTTGAGAATAATGCAAATACCAAAATGCCGTAGATAAAGCTAGGACTCCACCGAGGGAATTTTTAGATTGCGTCAGACCTACAAAGTCGCCTGCTCCCGGTGGTTTAATTATAAAACTTCCCAAACCCAGTGCCGTGTATCCCCACCGCCAAAAATGAGATAGATCCTCCCATTTATATTGGGCTGCTAAGTAAAATCCGAAAGCCGTAAATGCTGAAAAAGCTAGACCAGATCTTAGTGTTTGTTCAGGAAATATAGACCACAATGTAGACAGTGATGGCATTAACATATAAAGTAGAAAAAAAGGATTCATAATCAATATTTTGGAAAAATAATCAATAAAATTGCTACCAAATAATTTGATTCTAGATAATAAAATAAATACTACCCACGGGTAAAAAAAATAAGGTATCATTTTTAAAAAACCGCCTTTTGTGTCTTGCAAATTAATAAAATGAAAATAATTAAAAGGAACTTGTGTCAAAAAAGGAGAGATGAAAATATAAAAAACAGCAAAGGCTTTTTCCCAAACTAAACCTATTTTTTTACGGCTGGCCAATTGAAACAATAACAAAGTCACGATCGCGAATATAGCAATCAAAATTAATGTCAATGAAGAACTTCCTAAGATCAGCCCTTTCAGCATATTCGCTTTAGACACGGGTTCAGTCATAATTGCTTTCCTTTATCAAAAAATAGGTCAAGTTATCTATATCTAAAATATAGCGCTCAACCCGAAACCACGCTAACAAAAAAATTAGTCATCAAGCAAAAATACAGCATCCGATTTTTGGGCGATCGCTTAAAATAATCAGCTTTTGGCCCAGCACTAAAAAGGCTAAACTTATATAAATCATAGTGAATAAAATTAGGTGCCCTATGGTTAACACCCATTTTCCAAGACAGATCGCCCCGTCGGTTGTGGGTTTGGTCTTGTTTGCTTCCACAGTCATCGCTGACCCCAGAAGCACCCCGGCACAAGTGCCCATCCCGCTAGGCGCTGACCAAGCCCCGACCGTTGCGCCCATCAGGAGAAACCCCGAAAGCTATAAACTCGGGGGTGGCGATCGCATCCAAGTAGAAATACTCGAAGTACCCGAACTTAGCCGCGGCTACGAAGTCCTTTCCGACGGTTCAGTCAACCTGCCCCTGATCGGCTTGGTCTCCGTCCGTGGCCGCACCTTAGTAGAAGCCACCAACATCATCCGCAACGCCTACCGCCGCGTCCTCAAAGACCCCATTGTCACAGTCAGCCTCGTCGCCGCCCGCCCCCTCAACGTCGGCGTCATCGGAGAAGTCACCCGGCCCGGGAACTTCACCATTACCCTAACTCCCGGGCCGGGAGCCACGCCGAGTGTCCAGTACCCCACCGTCACCCAAGCGATCAGACTCGCAGAAGGCGTCACGGGTGTCGCCGACATCCGCAACATCCGCGTCCGCCGTCCCCAACGAGACGGCCCCGATCAAGTGCTCAACGTCAACCTGTGGAAATTCTTGCAAGAAGGAGACATCTCTCAAGACATCATTTTGCAAGACAGAGACACAATCGTGGTTCCCACAGTCGCCAACTTCAACCAAGCAGAAGCTCGTCAATTTGCGACGGCCAACTTTTCGCCACCCCCAGAAAAACCTCGATCGATCTCCATCGTTGGTCAAGTCACCAGGCCGGGGGCTTACGTCGTCATCGGTGGCAACACCACAAACGACCTCAGCCGCGAAGGTTTTCCCACCGTCATCCGGGCGATTCAGCTAGCTGGGGGCATCACCTCCGATGCCGACATCCGACAAATCCAAGTGCGGCGCGTCACCAGAAGAGGCGAACAAATTATCCCAGTCAACCTGTGGCAGTTCCTAGAGTCCGGCGACGGCACCCAAGATACAATCCTCCAGGAGGGAGACACGATCATCGTGCCCAAAGCTACGATCGTCAACCCTGCAGAAGCTGGCGTACTCGCGAGCACTAACTTTGCTCCCACCGGCATTAACGTTTTTGTAGTAGGAGAACTCAGAACATCCCTCGATCCCTTGAGGCTCCCAGCTAATGCCACACTGAATCAAGCTTTAGTTTCCAGAGGATTTTTTGGCTACGAGAATACCAGAGCTAGAAGGGATAAAGTTGAGCTAGTCCGCCTCAATCAGGACGGTACAGCTACTAAACGGACGATCGAAGTCAATTTAACTCAAGGAATTAACGAAGAAACCAATCCTCAACTTCGTAACAACGACATGATTATCGTATCTCGCAAGGGTCTCGTCAATTTTGTCGATCGCATGAACGCTGTAATCGGGCCTGTCGGGCCAGCTACGGGGGTGTTAAATTTTATAAACGTTCTCCGATTTTTATTCAGGTAAGAATGCGGCCGGCGGGTGAGGGGGATAATTCCTGGCAAAGGCTAGAATAAACTAAACAATAAGATTACCCAGCCGCGACCTGGCAGCTTCAAAAATATCAACCTCAAAAATATCAACCTCAAAAATACCCAGGCTGAATATGGATAACAGACAAGATTATCAACCCTTCACGCCCAAATCTAATGGCAAACTGCCTGACTTTTCGGATCAAAACTACAGAGATACCTTCGTTCAGGAAACAGAGGAAGAAAAGCTAGACTTGTCCTGGCTTGGAGGAGTCCTGCGCCGCCGCTTCCTGGTGATGGCGGCAGCCACCATTGCTTTGAGTACCATCGCAGGAATAGCAATCGTTGTCACTTCTAAAATCACAAAGATAGACTATGAAGGTTCTTTTTCCCTCTTAGTAGAACCAGCCACAGTTGAAGGTTTACAATCCAAACAATTAAACAATACTCTCGGTGCAGACTTAGCAAGAATTAATATAGAAGGAATTAGCTTATTAGACTACGAAACCCAAATTAGGATTTTACGCAGTCCCAAAATGATGGAGCCAGTGGTGAAGGAGTTGCGAACTTGGTATCCCAAAATGACCTACACCGAATTGACATTAAAAATGTCGATAGACCGTGTAAGCTACACGAAAGATGGCAAACAGCAAGGTACAAAGATTTTAAGAATTCGCTATAAAGATTCAGAGCCAAAGAAAATTTATGCCGTCTTGGATAAAATTTCTAAAGCTTATCTAGAATATAGCTTGCAGCAGCGTCTGACGGGTATCAATCAAGGCATTAAATTTATAGATATGGAGATGCCAAAGCTCCGAGAAAGAGTGGAAGTTCTGCAACTGCAAGTCCAAAGACTGAGGCAGCAAAGTAACTTGTTTGACCCCCAACTAGAGGGAAGATCTCTGTCAGAACAAGTTCAAAGCATTAGGGGCCAACAAGTAGGACTCCGAGTAGAACTAAAAGGGCTGCGTAACCTTTACCAAAGCTACGAACAATTACTTAAAGAAAATAATCCCCAGGGGTTGCTGGTGACCCAAGGACAAGCTTACGCTGGACTGTTAGGTCAAATTCAGAAGGTTGACTCAGATTTGTCATACAAATTAGCTCAGTACAGAGAAGACAGTTTGCCAGTTTTAGCACTACGCAAAAGTCGGGAACAACTGATTTTAACCGCGAATCAACAAGCAAGACAAGTGGTGATGGGAAATTTAGAGACCCAAATCAAAGCATTTGAAGCGCGCGATCGCGAAATGACTGCTTTGCAAAATGCTCTTAACCAAAAAATTAGAAATTTTTCAGTGACAACGCGGCAATACGACAATTTACAGCAGGAACTGCAAGTAGTTACTAAGAGTTTTTCAGACTTTTTGGCAAAACGAGAAGCTTTGCGGATTGATGCAGCTCAGCAGCAAATACCTTGGGTACTGATCAATCCTCCAGAAATTCCGCTAGACAAATTTGGCAAGTTTGTCACGGCTACCGTCAAACAAACCAAAAAACAGTTAGCGCTGGCGGTAATTTTAAGCAGTCTGCTGGGCATAGCAGTAGGGTTGCTAGTAGAGGTGCTAAATAATGTTTTCCACACTCCAGAATCGCTGAGAACAGCCACAAGATTGCCAGTGCTAGGGGTGATTCCGTTTACCAAAAAAGTTAAGCGGCGACAAACTGCCAGACCTAGGAAACTCACATCGGCTCGATCGCACTCGAAGTCAAAAGTCGAAGTTGTTCAACCTGTCGAAGTCACACCGACTGCTGCGATGCTGGGAGCCAAAAGCATTTTTAGCGAATTCGACTATCAATTTTTAGAAGCATTTCGATCGCTCTACACGAACATTCACTTGCTCAGTGCAGGTAGGACATTTCGATCGCTCTTAGTCGCCTCAGCAGCAGCCGGAGACGGCAAATCTACAGTAGCTTTGCACCTAGCCGCTATAGCAGCAGCCGTCGGACAGCGAGTATTGTTAGTAGATGCAGATTTGCGCTGCCCGCAAATGCACGCTAGGCTAGGACTGCCCAACCTGCGCGGCCTCGGCGATGCCATCTCCACAGATATCAGCCTCAACGACGCGATTGTGCGAGCGCCCAACCAAGAAAATTTGTTCGTCCTCACAGCAGGTCAAATTCCCTCCGATCCGATCAAGCTGCTTTCTTCCAAAAAAATGCAGTATCTGATGGAGCAATTTCAAGCATTTTTTGACTTAGTGATTTATGACAGCCCGCCACTATCAGGCTTAGCAGACGCCCACTTGATCGCGGCTCACACCGACGCTACGATTATGGTCGTGCAAATGGCCAAAACAGACCGATCGCAAGTTAGCAAAGTTTTAGAAGAATTAAAATTTTCTGGAGCTTCTGTCTTGGGAGTGGTGGCTAACGGCTGCAAAGACTCAAATCACAGCAACCGACAACGCCCGGTGGGTATAGAGACGCTCTACGATCAAAAGCTCTCGACTTTAGGTACACAAAATCAAAATTAGACAAATTTTGATCCTGGTGGCGGCGGCGCGCCGCCGTCCCTCGGTGGGAAACGCACAACCAAGCAGCACCTTGATTTTTTCACAAAGGTACTATTTGAGAAAGAAAATGATAGACTAACGGACATAGCCTCGCGTGTCAACCGAGATTGCGCGGATATTTGAGATTTCGCGATGATTCTTGAGAAAATGATTGGGAAATCAGCAAACGTGGGTAAACTACATCTAGCAGAGCGCAATCTCGATCGGCAACAGACACCTTTGAAGGCGAACGTTAATGCAAACGTTAATGTGAACGTTTCAACCCAGAAACTTGGTAGGGATTTTTCTATGAGTACAGTTATGGTTGTTGATGATAGCGTCACTCTGCGGGAGATGATCGCCGACTTGCTCAAAGGTAGGGGACTCAACGTCACAGTAGCTAGTGATGGCGTAGAAGCTCTAGAGCAAATCAAAGCCAACCGCCCGGATTTAGTTGTTCTGGATATCGTGATGCCCCGGATGAACGGCTACGAAGTCTGTCGCCGGCTCAAAAGCGACCCCAAAACTCAGAATTTGCCTGTGGTAATGTGTTCGAGCAAAAGCGAAGAGTTCGATCGCTACTGGGGAATGAAACAAGGAGCAGACGCTTACATTGCCAAACCATTTCACCCTCAAGAATTGGTGGGAACTATCAAGCAACTGCTGCGTGGTTGAAATTGAGGAATAGGGACAGAAAAAAATGTTTTGAGTGCTGCCGATTTCTGATCCCGCAGCCTCTCTAAACTACTCGATTGACAATAGTCCAAACATCCCCGTCCGATCGCACGTAGGGAACAGAAATACTTTTAAAACCCGTAATAAAAGGTTTGTAATAAACCTGCCAGTAACTGGGACTAATTTGGTCGGCGATGGCTTTAAGTTCTTTCACTTCAGCAGCCAGTTCCCCCGCCAGTTGGTTAATCCGTTCTGCGTGTCCGCGAGCGAGTTCTCTTCCCTCTTCAACTTGCTGCTCCATCGGACTGATTCTTTGCAAATTTACGGACTGCTGCTGTTTTTGATTCAGTTGAGCAGACAAAGCTGCGATCGCGTCATCTATCCCTTTGACTTCTGCCGAGACTTCTGCTGTTTCCCTCGCGTGACGGCGGTAAGCATCGGCGATGGCTTGAGGCGAATCACCTGCGGGGACAGCAGCGCCAATGCTGAGCTGCTGGCGTTCCCGGCGCAAAGCTTCGATTTGAGAGCAAATTGCCTCTATGTCTGTCTGAAGTTTGTCCACTTAATTACCGCGTGGTTTTTGGATATTTTAGAATATTAACACAAATTAATCAGTCGATCGCCATTTTATGACAGGTTCGTAGTGAGGGCTTTAGTCCTTTCCAAATGCGGACGGTCATCCTCACTACAAACCAACTTTATGACAGGTTCGTAGTGAGGACTTTAGTTTTTTCCAAATGCGGACGGTCGTCCTCACTACAAACCAACTTTATGACAGGTTCGTAGTGAGAACTTTAGTCCTTCCGAATGCGGACGGTCATCTCACTACCAACATAATTACTAATAATTAATTGGGTTGTTTTAATTGGCGATCGCTTGCAGCTTCAAACTGACAATCGTCTCCACCAAGACATCGAGTTGCACCGGTTTAGCCAGATGCCGATCGAAACCAGCTTTCAAAGCCATCGCGCGGTCTTCCTCCCTAGCATAAGCCGTCAGGGCGATCGCCCGTAATTTCCCTCCTTTTCCCCCAGCCAAACAGCGCAGCTTTTTCAGCAGCCAATAGCCGTCTTCCTCCGACATTCCAATATCGCTCACCACAACATCCGGCACAAACTCAGCAGCAGTCTCCAACGCCTCTGCTGCTGAGGATGCAGCCCTGACAGCCCCCGGAATCTGCCAAGACAAACCTCATAAATTCCCGCGAATCAACCTCGTCATCAACCACCAAAACCTTAACTCCCCGTAAATTACCAGCGCCCGCAAACACCTGTGCTTCCTCACAGGCGATCGAATTTATCTGAATCCAAGGAAGGCGGAAAGCAAAAGTCGAGCCGATATCCAGTCCCGGACTCTGGGCCCAAACCCTATCGCCGTGCAGTTCCACCAACTGTCGCACAATTGATATCCCCAGCCCCAAACCACTATAATTGGGAGTAATCGTAGCATCGGCTTGCCGGAAACACTCAAACACCTAGGGCATAAAATTCGCAGCAATCCCAATTCCCCTATCGGTAACAGCCAGCTCAACTTCCGAATCAACTCGCTTGATTCACGGCGCTGCAAGTAAATCTAAAATCGTCGCGCAAAAAAAGGAGTTTTTATCTATTGATTTAAGTTAAATTTTGTGGTATATTTTAAATAATAGAAGTGGAAAGTCTAATTTTAAAATTGCCACCACTTCCATTATTTAAAATATACTTTATAAATTCAAGTCTGTCAAGCTTTTTACTCAAAAAAAAGGCTATTTTTAAATCTTTTATTCAAAAAATATTGTTTAAAAGGGAAGAAATTGGTAGGAAGCGAACCGCAAATAAACGGAGATTTACGCGGATAATTTTTAGGGGTAATCCTAGGGTGCGTCGCTACCCTAAAAGTCGATTTTTTTAAGGATTTTTAATGACGGCGCACCCTAGGATTACTGCTGCACGACTTTTGATAAATGGTATGGCATCAAATCCGCTGGTATCGAAATTATAGTCTGGGAAGTAGACGATCGCACTGCACGGAGAAAATGATGATTTTGAGTGCAGTGTCCGAACCAGATAATTAGGCAATAACAGCGGCTTTCATTGTCAAAATGCGATCGATCGCATCCTCAACTACTTTATCTGGAGTCGAAGCGCCAGAAGTAACGCCCACCACAATATTACCATCAGGCAGCCAATTTTGGGTGACAATCAAATCTCCCCCTAAAGGCTTGTGTTCGATGCGATTTCCAGGTAAAATGCGCTCGGCAGAATCAATGTGATAAGAAGGAAGAGTTTTGTCGATCGCAATTTCCTGCAAGTGAGTAGTATTAGAAGAATTAAAACCGCCAATCACCAGCATCAAATCCAACTTTTCCTCGACCAAACTCAACATAGCATCCTGCCGTTCCTGAGTTGCATCGCAGATAGTATTAAAACTCAGAAAATGTTCATTAAGATTAGACGGCCCAAACTTTCGCAGCATCGTCTTTTCAAACAACTTACCAATATTCTCAGTTTCAGTTTTGAGCATAGTAGTTTGATTGGCAACCCCTACCCTCTCCAAATCTAAATCCGGGTCAAAACCAGCAGAATAAGCCTTGCTAAACTTAGCCAAAAACTCAGCACGATCGCCCCCGTGCAAGATATAATTGCTGACATATTCAGCTTCTGCCCAGTTCAAAACAATCAAATACTTATTAGCAAAAGAACTGGTAGCAACAGTTTCTTCGTGCTTGTACTGACCGTGAATAATCGAAGTATAATCTTTCTTCTTGTGCTTCTCAACAGTATTCCAAACCTTAGAAACCCAAGGACAAGTAGTATCAACAATCTTGCAGCCTTTATCATTAAGCAACTGCATTTCTTGAACACTAGCCCCAAAAGCCGGTAAAATTACCACATCGCCGCTACTGACAACCGAAAAATCTTTCTGTCCCTTTTCAACAGCAATAAAACCAACCTCCATATCGCGCAAATGCTGATTGACAGAAGGATTGTGAATAATCTCATTAGTAATCCAAATCCGTTGGGTGGGGAAATGCTGGCGAGCCTCATAAGCAATAGCCACAGCGCGTTCCACGCCCCAGCAAAAGCCAAAAGCCTCAGCCAGCCGGATGGTGACGCGACCGCGCTCAAGCCTGTAATTGTTGTCGCGAATTTGCTGGATCAGACTGCTTTGATAAGCAGTCTGCATCACGTCAGCTACCTCAGCTTCGTGTCCGAAACCCTTGCGGTGGTAGTTTTCAGACTGTTGGAGCGATCGTTTAAAAGCTTTAGTATCCATGCGGTATTGAGTTCAAATCTAGGTGAATTACCTTTGATTTTAGAAGGCCTGGGCGCGATCGGGATTATTTGCTTCAGTAGGGAGGGATGAGATATGCTATTTGTGCGATCGACAGAGTGAGAGGGAAGAGGGAAGGAACCGCGAAGACGCGAAGGACACGAAGGAAGAAGAAAGAAGAATGAGAGAATTGGGCGAACAGGTGGAACAATTGGCTTATAGAGCGATTGGGGCCGCCATTGAAGTGCATCGGCTGTTGGGCCCAGGATTTTTAGAATCAGTGTATCAGGAATCCTTAGAAGTTGAATTTGGGATACGGGGGATACCTTGTGAGCCTAAAAAGCCAGTAGCAATCAACTACAAAGGTCATCGAGTCGGGGAAGGTCAACTAGACTTTCTGGTTGGCGACATCCTAATTGTCGAACTAAAAGCTGTCGAAAAGCTAGCCCCCATCAACGACGCCCAAGTTATCTCCTATCTCAAAATGACAAAAAAAACCCTAGGTCTTCTCATCAACTTCAACGTTCCCATCCTCAAAGAAGGCATCAAACGAATAATTCTCTCATCTTAACCCTTCTTCCTCCTCTTCCTTCGCGCTCTTTGCGCCTTCGCGGTTCGTAAAAAAAAAGCGTAGAAACGCAGATAACTGCATCTCTACACGATCGCACTTACCCTAAAAAATCAGCCTCCCACCTTCTTCGGCGCAAAAGGAGAACCAGATTCAAAGGAACTGAAACCGCCGGCAAAATCCTCACCGTAAGCTTCTTCACCGTGCAGGTCAATATCCAAACCCTTGTCTTCAGCAGATGAGGATACTCGCAGTTCCATAAACTGCCCCAAAATTTTCAAAATCACAAAAGTGCCGACAGCCGCAAACACGTAAGTAGCGAGAACACCTATAAACTGGGTCACGACTTGCCCCGGATTTCCAGCAAACAGCCCGTCATTTCCGGCAGCGTTAACCGCTTTAGTCGCAAATACGCCAGTCAGCAACGCTCCTACAGTCCCGCCGAGGCCGTGAATCGGGTAGGTATCTAAAGTGTCGTCAAATCCCAGCTTAGCTCGCCAGCTAACGGCAAAGAAGCAACAAACCGAAGTGATCGATCCGATCAAAAGCGCCCCCACTGGCAGCACGAATCCAGCCGCGGGTGTGATTCCTACCAATCCCGCTAGGAAACCGCTAGCAATTCCGACTGCTGTAGGTTTGCCTCTGAACACCCATTCGATGATTGTCCAAGTTAAGCCGCCGCCTGCGGTAGCAATCATTGTGGTGACAAAAGCTACTGTGGCTAAGGAACCGGATGCCAAAGCGCTACCGCCGTTGAAGCCAAACCAGCCGAACCACAGCAGTCCAATTCCTAGCAAGACGTAGGGTACGTTGTGGGGGGTGTGGGGCTTGTTCAAGTGGTCTTTGCGGGGCCCGATTACCCAAGCTGCGACTACGGCTGATACGCCGGAACTGATGTGGACGACTGTACCGCCGGCAAAGTCTAGAGCTCCGATCGCTCCCAGCCACCCTCTACCCCAAACCCAGTGGGCTAAAGGTGAGTAGATGAAGGTTGACCACAGCAGCACGAACCAGAAGTAGGTTTTGAATGTTACCCGTTCGACGATCGCCCCGGAAATCAAGGCGGGAGTGATGATGGCGAACATCATCTGGTAAACCATGAATACTTGGTGGGGTATTGTAGGTGCGTAGCCGATCGGATCTGGTTTGTCTGCGACGACGTTGTTTAAGAACATCCAGTCCAGGCCGCCAATGAAGCTTTCGATCCCTTTAGCAAAGCCTTGGGAGGCTGGAGTGGAAACGTCAAAGGCCAAACTGTAGCCCCACAGCGTCCATGTGACTCCGATCAGTCCCATCATGACTAAGCTCATCATCATGGTATTGAGGACGTTGCGCGATCGCACCAGTCCTCCGTAGAAAAATGCTAGTCCTGGTGTCATTAACAACACCAGTGCTGATGACACTAACATCCATGCCGTATCGCCGGTGTCGATCGGATTCGCCACCACCGCAGCCGCCGCAGGAACCGCAGCAGGAGCATCTTGAGCTAAGGCATTGTCCATCAGCGGCCCGCTTAACAGCCACAGTGCGAGGATGCCGATCGTGAAACTTCTTTTGAACACGTTATTTTTACCTTCTAATACTCAGCATTTTTTAGGGAAGACGGAGCCGATTTTAGATGCGAGGATTTTAGATGCAATAGTTATTTGGTTTTAAGTCCCTGTTTGAGCGGAACCAATCTTCAATAGATAATTCCCTAGTCCTCAACCGCCCGACTTCACACAACTGGATCGATCTAAATTGGTCAACTATCAATCTAATAGCCTATGCCTTTTGGATTGCACCATTTGTAGAAACTATTATTCTGTATCAAGGTATACTAGATATTTCAAAAATTGGATTTCTTAAATATATTTCCCGGTATTTGACATAACCCGTGGAAGCGAAAACGCGACAGGGGAAGAAAGCTATAAAGCCTTCCTTCGGCGAAGCTCAGAACAAATCGCGATCGGGTAAAGAGGGGAAGACTTCGGGAGAATATGAATTGATCCTCATCTTTCTCACTGCTGACTACGAGTGACGACTACGAGTGACGACTACGAGTGATGACTAGGGCTTGCTGAATAGAACTAGAAGTTATGACTACCAATGGTTGCAAGATTTTAAACACAAAAAAGTGCTCTCGTTATGACGTTTGTCGGCTCAAAATCCTTGGATTTCGGTGGAAAATTGTGGAGTAAATTTGGGAACCCATCTCCGAATCTCCCATTTTTCAAGCTGTTTGGCACCTAGATTCGATTTGTGGACTTTTTCAGCAAGCCCTAACTAATAACGTTAGCTCGGAGGGGCAGCACTAATGACTAGCCTTCGGCTTCGCTCAGGCTAAAATGACTATTGACTACTGACTATTGACTATTGACTAATTTTTTAACTGCATCTGAGCAAACATTTGCAGGCCCGATCGCCAAACCAGATAACCCCGATCGTTAAGGTGCAAGCCGTCTGTACTTAGTTCGATTGGTAAATTGCCGTCAGCATCCGCAAACAGTGGCTGCAAATCGAGATACAAAACATTTTCAGAACTAGCAATTTCTTTGAGCCGCCGATTGATGGAGCGAATCCGACTGTTAGGAATCGCCAGCAGCCGATCGCGATTTTCCCAAGTTGCTTGTTCCCCGCTGTGCGGCAAAATCGACTGCACCACCACTTGTGCTTTCGGGTGAGCCCACCGCAAATCGCGAATAATCTGCCGCTGATTGTCCAAAATCCCTTCGTCGGTGGCGCCCCGCAGCAAATCGTTAATCCCGATCATGACAAACACCGTATCGGGTGCCGTGCGATCTAACAACTGCAAGCGCTTGAGCAAACCCACGGAAGTCTCCCCCGAAATCCCTTGATTGAGCCAAATGCGATCGGGCGGCAACATCTTTGCTGGAAACCACATACTCAAAGAATCCCCAGCCAAAACACTGAGTTTTGGGGGTCGATTCGCCGCCACCGCCTCAGCTTCCCGGCCCAACTGCATCACCCACTCCTGGTAAGTCCATTTGTGTCGCTGTCCGGGAACGGGTACGTCTAGCAATGTCTTTGCAGAGTTTGTCGCCGTCACAGAGCTAATTAGTTCCTCAGTGCCTCCTGCAACTGCAGCACTCTCCGTAGAGCTTTCTGTAATGTTGTGTCCCCTGGCGAGCATTTGAGCGATCGCGGCTATTAGTAGCGCGTTTGTCACCAGAGATAAGAAAGCCCAAACCGGCATTTTTTTCGATCGCCTAACCTCCATCCCTAAGAGGGATTTATGAGTTCTACTTTTGCTAACTCCTCCAAACTTCTCCATAAACTCAAGCTATTTGCAGACACCACACTGAATCATTAGCACTAATTGCTGCATCAAATTTTACCGCTCGATTTTCGCCTCAGTTCTGGTAAGAATCAAGCACTGTAATGTGGGAGGGGGCGAGGGCGATGCAGAACTTTGCTTTTTCATACTACTTTATCTTGACACTCCGGGCGCGTGAACGCGCGGGGATTCTTGGTTCACTGACACACCTTTAAACTATCCATCCTTTCGGCAATATTTCAACCAAAAACCTGTCCGATTGAACGAAGTTGTGAGTCTAATTTGAATAGCCCCAGAGGGCTTGTCTCCCCAAGCGTTAAGGAATCACTTCCCAAGTTTCCGTATGCCCTTGTACATCTAACTACTAAGTTTTTGACTTTTCTTATATGGGTGCGCGGTGGCTACCCTAGCTATGTTTTTGTGGTGTTCGCTACCCACGAGATATTATTGTTTTCTAGCCAGTCGTTTTGGATTCTCGCCCATTGGTGCTAGCGGTTATTCTACCTGTATCTAAACTCTAGTTTACTAGACTTAGGGAAAATACTGTCAAGCCTGAAAAAGTTTTCCAGTATTAAAAGCCGTCCTCAAAGGCTTGCCATGAGCTTGCTGAAGGGACGGGGTTTTAAACCCAGTTTTCTGATGAAAAATCTGGCTGCCCAACTTTCTGGCACACAAATTCGACAATTTTAGATTTTAGATTTTAGATTGTAGAATAATTTACTCCATATAATTTACTCCATAAGGGTTGAGAGCTGTTATACCGTAGCATTTTTTGTTAAACGGGCTCTTAAGCACCAACTTGGTTTGTAAACGTAATTGCAAGGGTTGGCCAAGCAACGCCAGAACGATCGACTCGGATTAAAAGGATCTAGAGGAATCCGGGCTTGCATCCGCAGGCGGTGGCTATTTCAGATTAGGGTTTTTCGGTGAATCAAGCCCTAGATTAACTTAAAAATTGCCAATCTAGGGCCAGAAAGCTGAAGAAAGTCGATCGATCGCACCCTCTCAAGGGGTGCTCTAAAGTTTAGTAGTCCTCCCGCCGGAGCCTCCAGCATAACCGCCGTAGCTGGTCTCACTTCTGTTTTCCAAGCTAGTTTCCTTCACAAAACCGCTGTAAGCTTCCATCCCGTGTTCGCCGATATCCAAACCTTCAGCCTCCTCAGCAGGAGAAACGCGGATACCCAGCAAAGCTTTTAATGCCACCCAAAAAATCGTGCTCAGCAACACGGTCATCCCGCCTACAGAGATAACGCCCACCAACTGCGCCCAGAGTTGACCGAAACCTCCGCCCACGAGCAATCCGGCTGCCGGGCCTGCGGTATAAAGACCTGTTGTCGGTCCGTCAGCAAACAAGCCCACTGCCAGAGTCCCCCAGATGCCGCAGACTAAGTGAACTGAAGTTGCCCCTACAGGATCGTCTACTTTCAAGTTGTCGAAGAAAGTTACTGCGAAAACTACCAGGATGCCGGCGATCGTGCCAATAATGGCAGAGTTTGGGACGTTGACCCAAGCGCAACTGGCTGTTACTCCTACTAAGCCGGCGAGGATGCCGTTGATAATCATCGAAAGGTCGGGTTTGCCAAGGTAGAGCCAAGCTGTAATCGTTGCAGCAACTCCCCCGAAGGCACCGGCGGTGTTGGTGGTGATGGCAATGTGGGCGATCGCGTTTGGATCGAGTGCCATTGTCGAACCGGGATTGAACCCGAACCAACCCAACCACAGAATCAAACAGCCTAGAGTCGCTATACTCATGTTGTGTCCCGGCATTGCTACAGTATCGCCCTCGCGATACCTGCCCATCCGCGGCCCGAGAAATGCCGCTCCCATCAAAGCAGCCCAACCGCCTACCGAGTGAACCACCGTCGAACCGGCAAAATCCCAAAATCCTGCTGTTGCCAGCCAGCCGCCACCCCAAATCCAGTGTCCGGTAATCGGGTAAGCAATGCCTACTAACAGCAAGCAGAAAATTAAGAATTCCAGGAATTTAATGCGCTCTGCAACGGCCCCAGAAACGATCGTGGCAGCAGTTCCGGCAAAAACTAATTGGAAAAAGAATTTAGCGTTGAGGGGTACTCCCGTCCAGTTTAATGCGGTGAAGATGCCTTGATAAGCATCTCCTGTGGCGGGGCTGTTGTCAGCTACATTCCACAGGAAAAATCCGCCGCTGCTGCCGATAAAACCGTTGCCGTTGCTGAACATTAACGCAAAGCCGATCGCCCAAAACGCGATCGTTGACAGTGCAAAAACAATCAAGTTTTTGGACAGCACGTTAACCGCATTTTTTTGACGGCAAAAACCGGTTTCCAACATACCGAAACCCGCGTTCATAAAGAACACTAGCATTCCAGTCACCATCACCCACATGGTATCCATGCCCACTTTGAGGCTGGCCAATTGTGCCTCGGTGGTTGGGGCGGCAGGCGTTTGGGCTACTGCGGCATATCCCCAAAGCGAGAATACGATCGCAGCTAAGGGTATGCAGGCTTGCCAACTCGGGCTCAGGCGGGCGATCGCCCTTTGTAATTTCTGGAACCTGTTAACTTTTGTAAAAGATTTCGCTGGTAAATCTAAAGACTCCCGCCTGAATTGTTTCGATTTTTTTTTCCCGACAGTCATTTTGATCATTTTCGCCCTTTTTATAACTGTTCCGATCGGTAAGAACCCGAAAACTTTCCAATTCTACTACAGAAGTTTATAGATTATTGTTCAGATTGAGATAGTTCTGATAACCTACATTTTCTAGCTGATTTTGTTTATTCATTACAGATTCGGACAAATTTTTGCGGTATGCGAGGACTCGATCTAGCAATTCTGGCTGAGAAACTGCTAATATTTGAACTGCCAGCAAGCCGGCATTTTTAGCATTGCCGATCGCTACTGTTGCCACCGGTATCCCGGCTGGCATTTGCACGATCGAGTACAGCGAATCTACCCCTTGCAGGTGGCGGCTCGGTACCGGCACGCCAATCACTGGCAAAGGAGTTAAAGATGCTACCATTCCCGGCAGATGTGCCGCTCCCCCAGCACCTGCGATAATGACTTTCAAGCCCCGTTGGTGAGCGGTTTGGGCGTATTCTACCATGCGTAGGGGAGTGCGGTGGGCCGAGACGATCGCCACAGAGCAAGGTATGTTGAATTCTTCGCAAATGGCGATCGCATCAGACATGGTAGGCAAATCCGAATCGCTGCCCATAATAATTCCAACTATCGGTTCATTCATGCAATTTTCAGATATGAGATTTCAGATTAATGGTAATTTAAAATTATGGCGTTAACTAAAATTTAGATATTTTGTAGCCAAACTGATGCAGGAGAGTAATTTAGTCACAAGCCAAGAATGCAGCAAGCAAAAAGCTTCGCATCCTCATCACCTGCCCCCAGAACGAGGCGAACAAATCTCAAACTTGTACAACGAAGCCGAAGGATCTAAAATATGCAATCTAAAATCTCAAATCGAATGCAAGCATCTAAAATTTGAAAACTCACACTTGCAGTACGAAGCCGAAATATCTAAAATCTAAAATCTACTAAAATCTAAAATATACAATCTAAAATCTAAAATCGGATGACTGAAGTCACAACCCCAACTGCCTCCCCCATCAATATTCTGAATGCTCGCATCCCCGGTAACAAGGAGTTGCAAATGCTTGCTGTTGACGAAGGGGGCATCATTCAAGAAGTTTGCCCGATGGATGCAGTATTTAAACGGATTTGTCCTCCAGATTTGCAAGTGGTTGATGCAGCAGGCGATTGGATTTCCTTGGGCGGTGTTGACTTGCAAATTAACGGAGCTCTCGGTTTTGCTTTTCCCGATTTAGAAAGCAAAGATATTGAAATTTTACCTAAAATTTCTCAATTTTTATGGAATCAGGGAATAGATGCTTTTTTGCCAACTTTGGTAACAACTTCGCTGAAAAAGTTTAGGCGATCGCTCTCGACGGTAGCTGATTATATCCGCAGTGCAAAAAACTCTGCTCCAGCAACAAATAATACAAAAACAGCGGAAATTATCGGGGTTCACCTCGAAGGCCCTTTTCTCAACCCGCAGAAGCGAGGAGCTCACCCAGTTGAGTTTTTACTACCGCTAACTATAGAAAATGTCAAACAAGTTTTAGGAGATTGTGCCGAAGTTGTCAAAATAATTACTTTAGCACCTGAATTAGACAGCACGGGCGAAGTCATTCCCTACTTGCAAAGTTTGGGAATTACCGTCAGTCTCGGACACTCCCAAGCAACGGCAGAGCAAGCGCAGCAAGCATTTGCCAGCGGTGCTTCAATGGTAACTCACGCTTTTAATGCGATGCCGAGTTTGCACCACCGAGAACCGGGTTTGTTGGGCGCTGCGATCGTTTATCCGGGCGCAAAATGCGGTTTAATTGCTGACGGAAAGCACGTTTCTCCCACAATGATCGATTTTTTGCTTCGCGCAGGCGGGTACGAAAAAGGCATTTTTTTGGTCAGCGATGCTTTAGCTCCTTTGGGTTTGCCTGAAGGTGTTTATCCTTGGGATTCCCGACAAATTGAAGTGAGAAAAGGTACGGCTTGGGTAAGATTGGATTACCACACGCCCCTGGAATCTGCTACTTTGGCAGGTACAACTCTGCCACTGTTGGCGGGAGTGCAGAATTTGGTGAAGTGGGGGATTTGCGAACCCGAAAGTGCGATCGCCCTAGCAACTGAATCTCCCAGAAAGGCGATCGGACTTTCGGGAATTATCGGCCAACCTGCTGCTCAACTTTTGCGCTGGAATTTGAATGCAGCGACAAAAGAATTAACTTGGCACAGACTATTTTAGATTTTAGATTTTAGATTTTTATCCACAATTGAAAGTATCCCATCTCAAAGTTAATTGCTCTAACTTGCTGGCGCGTTGTCCGAGCCTGAGTGCTATACAATACCAATCGCGCCAGACAATTAGGAGGTTCTAAATAGCTGAAATGCTTGCGTTTGATTGCTTATTGCCTCGAACCTCTTGCCTCGAACCTCTTTCTTCTTCCTGATGGCTAATGACTGATGACTAATTACTAAGGACTAAGGACTAAGGACTAATGACTGATGACTGATGACTAATTACTAATGACTTCTGCTATAATATCAAACCGTTGGCAATAACTCAGCAGCAGGCAGATCGATGAATTTGGTAGACGACAAGACTATAGTTAGACAGTATTTTAACTCGACGGGATTCGATCGCTGGCAGCGAATTTACGGCGACGGCAAAGTCAACAAAGTGCAGCTAGACATCCGCACCGGGCACCAAAAAACCGTAGATACAGTCATCGAATGGCTGCAAGCTGACGGCAATTTGCGGGGGCTGGCTGTCTGCGATGCCGGCTGCGGTGTGGGCTCTCTGAGCATTCCCCTAGCTGAGGCTGGTGCAATTGTTTGCGCTAGCGATCTCTCTGAAAAGATGGTAGCAGAAGCCTACGATCGATCGACAGCAGTTCCCGGCAAGCTCTACAACATATCCTTTGCAACCCAAGATTTAGAAGCCTTAACCGGCCAATTTCACACGGTTATTTGTCTGGACGTGCTGATCCACTATCCTCAAAATAAAGCCGCGGAAATGATCGCTCACCTAAGCTCGATCGCCCAATCGCGACTTATTCTCAGTTTTGCTCCCAAAACCTTAGCACTTACCGCCCTCAAAAAATTTGGCGAACTTTTCCCAGGGCCAAGCAAAACTACCCGAGCTTACCAGCACCGCGAAGCAGATATTATCAAAATCCTAGAAAGCAACGGTTTTGTTATTAACAGAACAGCCATGAACAGCACTAGCTTTTACTATTCTCGCTTGCTAGAAGCCGTGCGCAAATAGGTTAAAAATATCAGCAAATTCCGAGGTCAATTTAGATCGTTTGTTGGCTGTTGGGGCGGGTTTATACAATTTTTTGATCCGTGTCAAAGATTTAGGTGAACCCGCCCCAACTACATCTAAGCTGATTCTTGGTGACCCGTATCGCGGCGGAGTTTTTCCAGAAACTCTGGATAATTTTCCATATCTTCTAAAGATTTCAGGAGTGAAAGTGGCACTTTATTCGCTGTGTCAGCAGAAATTTTGTCAGCTAAGGCATAGAATGCCTCATCATCATCTCGATGAGCGAGTACATAAGCGCGTAACTCTTTTCGGCTCATTTCTTTCATTGAAGTTAGGTTTCATACAAATATTGCTTCTCCGTTGGGTTTAATTTCAATTTCGATTTCTTCTCCCGCTAAGAAGTAAACGTTGCCCGTGCGTTCATCTAAGCGGACTAAGTTAACACTCCGATACATTGTTGTCGCCGAACAACAAAGAACGAAGGTTTGCCATACTTGCGCTGTTGTAGGAATAGCTTGCACTTCTGAAACTCACAACTTTTCATTTTACACTTTCTTGGCTCAAATTGCCATTGAGACAAGCTTCAACTTTTGTCACCAGTTTAGGCGTTTTCATTTGATTAAATATTTTAATAGCTTGCTGCCAGTGATTCTGAGCTATTTCTAATTCTCCCAAATCCCGGTAAGTCAGCCCGATGTAATAATTGCTAATGCCCAATTCATACTTAGCACCAATTTTAGTATAAAATTCAATAGCTTGGTTTTGATATTTTAAAGAAGCTGAAAAATCATTACTTTCCCGAAAAACATCACCTAAAATGTACCAGGCACGGGCGATGTCTGATGTAAAGTTACAATTTTGTGCGATCGCCACAACTTGTTCTAAAGTTTGCTTAGCTTGTTCGTACTCGCCAATATGTTTTTGAGCCAAACCAGCCATATTCAAATCCCAACAAGCTTGCCAAGGCGGAACGCTTTCTAAAGGTTGTTGCAAGTGTCTTGTAGCTTCTTTCAATGCTGCCTTCGCCTCACTCGCTTGTCCTAAATATGAATGCAAAAGAGCAACTTCGCAGTAACAACTATTTAGCCGAGATTGAATGGCAGGAGATACTGGAGATAAAGCTAGATTAAGTTTTGCCTGATAAATAGCTAATCCTAAATCGTATTCACCAGCAGCAATATAGCACAAACCCATATCACTGTATGAGTTAAATTCTGTCCATTGATCGCCTTCACGCTTAGCGGCAAATTGAGCTTGGCGGTGATATTCTAGAGCTACTTCAAAACCATCTGCTAGCAGATAGGCGTGACAGTCGCCGATGCAGCGATACAGACTTGCTTCCCGGTTAGGTGAAACTCGATTTACCAATTTGTCTGCTAATTCTAAAGTTTGGTTAATGTATCCCCAGGATAAAAAATATAGAAATAATTCTTCTGGTAAAATAGGTATGGCAGGGCGGCACAATACATCCCACGCTGAATCATAATCTTCAATTTCTCGGAAATGATAATAAGCTTCTAAAACTTGCAAACCTAACTGAGGGGATTGAATGTGTTCTACACTAGAAAACCAATGTTGAGCGATCGCCCTTTGAGTTTGTTCCCATTCGCTGCTATTCTGTAACTGATTCAAACCCTGCGCCCGAATTGCTGGGTGCATTCGGTATTTGCCCCGATGCAATTGTAGCAAAGAACAGTCACACAACCGCCGCGTTACTTTCAATTGTTCTGCTGGCGTTACATCCCACAGCAAAGCCTTGATACAACTATCTGGCAACCATTCAATTTCTTGATACCGACAAGCTCCCAAACGGCATAGCAAGCGGTAAGCTTGCTGAGAGTGATCGTTGAGGCGATTTAGCTGATTGTTGATAAGAAACGAAAATGGATCTAGCTGCTGTAATTCCTGGCGGTTTTGTTGCCAAGCTTCGGCAATATCTCCGTCATAATTATTGTGAATATCATTGTACAGCACCTCCATTGCCAGAGCATTGCCTTTGTAAACTGCGTGCATTTCTTGCAGAGCTTGTAAATCTTCCGAAGTTTTGGGATATTCAAAATATTGTTGCCATGCTTCTGGACTCAAGCCTGTTAAACTGTGAGTTTGAACGCCTCTAATATCTGGTTCTTTTAATTTTTCTCTACTGGTAATTAGGGTGACTCCTTTGATTCTCGGATCGCACAGGACCCGCAGCAATTCTACATAATTGCGGTATTCAGGTAAAAACATACCGTTGCGTAAGGCAGGTTCTAAGTTGTCTATGAAAATTGCGACTTTGATTTGACGCAGTTTTTTTTCTAGCAAGTTTAAACTGAGGCTAAAATCTCTGGGTGCATCTTCTTGAAAATCTTGTTGCAGCCAAGTTTGTACAAATGAATCGGCACTCCGCAAGTTTTCGGGAGTTAGGGCAATTTTCATATCTAAGATTTTTTCAAATTGGCAACTTGCTAAGTATTGCTGTGCTAAGGTGGTTTTTCCGATGCCGCCTTCTCCTACTATTATCAAGATTTTGAAATTTTCTGATGTCCATTTTTGGAGTTTAGTAATATCTGAAGTTCTCTCAACCCAGCGAGAATTTAATGGTTGTGTTTCTACAGGTTGCGCCGGGATTAATTCTGGCATAATTTGAAAAAACAATGACTGCAAATCTGACCAGCTTGAGCGCTTGTCGTCTCCCAAACCAAAGGCTTGATATGCTGCAGTCAAGTGTTGGCGTACAGTTGCTTCTGATTTAATTGCGAGAATTTTGGCGATTTGTTTGTTGGGTTTTCCAGCTAGTTTTTGCTGCAAAACTTGCTTGCATTTGTTGCCTAAATTGTTGTAAATGGTGATAAATTCTGCTTGATTCATGGGTAGTTTGCCTGTGGAAGTGCGAGCGCGCGTGGCAGCGCCATGTCAGAAGTTGGCGACCGAGAATTTCAAAGGTGGTACAAGCCCCCGTCTCGATCCGTGCAATCAATCGAAAGCATCCCAAATCTCAAATCCTTAAGCCCCCGTCTCGATCCGTGGGGTCAATTCTTCAATCATCCAATCATCCAATCTAAAATCTAAAATCTAAAATCTAAAATCTAAAATCGAATGACTGCGGCCTGTGACTGCACAATTGTGAGTTTTGAATGTTTATTGATTTTACACTGAGTTACGGGTTAAAAAGTTATTCAATAATTAAATCTTTGCAAACACCATTTTGGGGGTAAGAAGTATGGAGTTTCTGACGGATGGAGATTGTGCGGATGCAACGCTGCTAATTGTTGTGCGATGCTGTGCGTCATCGTCGGCGACACTGGGAGCGATCGTGTAAATGATTGTTACAAAAGCTGGGACTATGCGTAAAAACATAGGGCTATTTCCGAAATCTATATAGATGCTGAAATTTAGGGGGTAAAAAGCTATGAGGTTTGTATCAGAGGATGCAGCAGGCGATCGGATCGATCGAGCAGGTGGGTTCAACAGTAAAGTTAAGTTAAATCAGAAGGTGGAAACAGATATGTCTTCAGCGGTAAATTTGATGGTGAGTTCGATTAAACGGCAATTTCTGATTGTCTTAGCGGGGGCGATCGCGATCGGCAGCTTAGCTGTGAGCCCTAAACCCAGCCAAAGCCAATCAACGTCAGGGTTTATGTGCGATGCCTCCTCCGGTTCGCCCGCCACGGTGTACCAAAACCGCCAAGGGGTACGGGAGGTTTGGATTAACTGGGTTTCCGACTACTTCCGCGACTCTGGCTACGATCCCATGACGCGCTGTCGCGAAGTTAGCGGGCGCTTGGAAACTTTCCGCCAGAACAAACAGCTAAAGTTTGTGACAGTTGGCTACATGAACGGACAGCGAGTGATTTGCACCGCTAGTCAAGTCAACTCACGCTGCGACGGCTTGATTTATACACTCAAACCAGGTCAAGACGCAGTTCGTACATTGTATCAATTCATGGGGTTGCGCGAGGGGCAAGCGGGTGCGCCTGCGCTGTCTGAAAGCGATGCGATGCCTTACATTGACGCGCGCCCACGGTTAGGGGAGGAAGGAGGCAACTCTGTAGCGCCTCCTGCGCCTGGTAACAATCAGTCGGCACCGGCTAACAATCAGCCTGCACCTCAACAGCCCACTGGTGGTGGAATGCGGGAGCTTTAAGGTGATTGATTTGCTACGCATGGTGGCAATTTGTGCGATCGCGGCGAGTCTTTTTCCAATAAGAATCGCCGCTCAACCGCTGATGGCTAATTATGGGGTTGCTGACAGTCAAAGTGCCAATATTGAGCGGTTGGCGAGGTTGATGACGGTGCGAATTTTAACACCGACTGCTTCTGGTTCCGGGGCGATCGTCCGGCGACAGGGGCAAGTTTATACGGTGCTGACAAGTTGGCACGTTGTGGCGTTCAGCGCGCAGCATACCATTATTGCGCCGGATGGCCAGAAGTATCGGCTTTTGGGAGCACCGTTGCAGTTGGGAAATGCGGATCTGGCGATCGTCCAATTTCGCAGTTCCATTCAGTATCAAGTAACCCGAATTAGCACTGATTTATTAACAGTAGGAGAACCTGTATTTGCCGCCGGATTTCCGATGTATCGGGGAGGTAGTTCAACAACTACATTCGACCAAGGAATTCGGGCATTTCGGTTTACTCAAGGCGTTGTATCAGTGCTGCCGCCAAAATCACTCGCTCAAGGCTATCGTTTGGGTTACACGAACGATATTGCTGTCGGGATGAGCGGCGGGCCAATTTTTAACAGTCAGGGGTTATTAATTGGCATTAATGGGCGGGTAAAAAATCGCGACCCAGATTTTGGAGTGTATGCGTTTGAAGATGGAACAGAACCGTCAGGGAGAATGTTAGAGCAAATGGTTAATTCTAGTTGGGGAATTCCGATTAGTACCTATTTGCGGTTTATTTCGCCTTACAGTTCATCCTCGAATTACCCACTATCCGCCAGGGATTAAACTCCCTGGCTAATAGCTAAAGTCCTCTAAAGAGGACTGAATTTTTCAGTCACTCGGCGATTGAAATCGCTTCTACAAAAACGAATTCCGCCTACGCGGACTAAGAAATAAATGGGATATTTAGTCCACTTAAGTGGACTTATGCTTTGAGACAGGGATTTTAATCCCTGTCGGATCGGTGAGAAAGTGCAAGATATTTAGTTTCACCTTATCAACGGAGTAGGTTTATGAATTTAGGTTTTAATCGGTCTAATTACCTTCCGGGAATTCTAGCCGGAACGGCAGCGGTAGCAACAGTTTTAATCAGTCAGCCCGCAATGGCAAAAACGGCTAGAGAAGTAGCTCGAATTGCCGTTCCTACTACAGTACAAATTAATAATACTCTAGCTAGCGATAAAGGCGGTTCAGGGGTAATCATTGCTAAAAAAGGCAAGATTTACACGGTGTTGACGGCGAATCATGTGGTGATAAATCCTAATTCCGAGTACGTGATTGTTACTTCTAAGAAGAAAGAGCATAAAGTGACGGAAGTTAAGGGTTTTCAGAATAATGACAGCGGGCCGGATTTAGCAGTTGTGATGTTCGAGAGTGACGAGGAATATTCAGTTGCACCGATTAGTAATTCCGATGAAGCGGACATCGGTTCAGGGGTTTATATTTCGGGGTATCCTTTGCCTGCGGGTGTGGGTAGTCAAGAACGGGAATATCAGTTTACGAATGGGCAAGTTACTAATGTGCGATCGAGTAACGATCAAGGATATACGATGCGTTACGACGCAGTGACGCGGCGGGGAATGAGCGGCGGGCCTGTTTTTGATGTTAGCGGCCGAGTGATTGGCATTCACGGACAGGGAGATACAGTTGGTCGAGTGCAAAATGAGGCTGGGGGAAGGCAAGAAGAAGTAAAAACGGGGTTTAATTCAGCGATTCCGATTAATACTTTTGTGGGGATGATGTCGCAGGTGGGGATGGAGAAATCTGCTTTGAAGGTGGATGAGAAACCTGCGGAAAATGCGGATGCGGAAGAGGTAAAACCTGGGGAGGCGCAGGGTTGGTTTGGAGATTTTGGTAAAGAGATAGTTAAGGATGTGATTCAGAGGGGAATTCGGAGGATTTTGCCGTTTTAGGGCTTGAGGGCGATCGCATTTTTGGAGAAGTGCGATCGTTTTTATGGTTTGTAAAATACGATTAATTTTGTGAGGTGAATTATGCGTAGAATTCGTCTTGTTATTTTAGGAATAGCTAGTTTTGCCGCAGTCACAAGTACGCTGTCTGTTGCTAGCAATGGACAAGCACCGCCGTATCCTGAAGATCCAGGGCCTAATATTATCCGCCCTGAATTTGATAATCCCGATCGAAATTCAAACGTTCCATCGCCCTCGATATCTAACGCAAGGGTTACTTGTCCTGTTACTGGCAAGTGGAAATTTAGTTCACCTACAGATTTTGGATACAACCCTGAATCGGGATTTGTTGGTGGAGGACAACCTTATACTGCGATGGTAGAAATTACTGAGGATGGAGATAACCTCTCAATTTCTAGTTTTTATCAAAATAGCAGCGGTTTAGGTAAAGGACAGCGTTTGGGAGAGCAGATTACTAGCAGCATCCCTTTGCGATTTGGCAACGGACAATTAACAGGTGATATTAGCGATCGCGGTTTCAAAATCAACGGTCAGATTGCCTTTTCGGATGGCAATCCGGATCGCAGTAAAGTGACAATTCCGTTCACAATGGAGCGACAATCGCCTTACCCTCGCCTTCCTCCTAATTCTCAACTGGTTTGTGGTGGTTGGTAGTCCTTATGTACAAGATGTTTAAGATTTTCACGTCACTCTCAAGTTGGGTAGTTTTGTGGACAGCAGCCACAGGTTTAATTGTTAGCCACCAACCTATTGTGTTGGCTCAAGTAAGCGATCGGCTATCTCTTGAATTGCAACCGCCAGTTAATCAGGAAACTCGCCTAGAAGTCAGTCTTAGTCGTCGCCAAGTGACAGTTTACCGGGGTGAAGTTGAGGTTAAAAAATACCCGCTAGGTATTGGCAAAGCTGGATGGGAAACACCTACTGGCAGTTTTAAGGTTGTTCAGATGGTGCGCGATCCAATTTGGATGAACCCATTGACGGGTCAAATTGTCCCAGCCGGCGATCCGGCAAATCCGCTAGGTACTTACTGGATTGGGTTTTCTACTGAAGGTCGAATTTGGTATGGCTTTCACAGCACCAACCAGCCACAAACAGTGGGACAGGCTATTTCTCACGGCTGTTTGCGGATGTATAGCCAGGATGCAGAGGAATTATTTTCTCAGGTGAGGGTAGGCACTCTTGTCACTATTGTTCAGTAGTCATTTAATCATTGAATTGAGGTGAATTATGCGTCATATTCGTCTTTTTGCTCTTGGTATTGTCAGTTTTATTGCGGTTTTAATGGGTGCTTTGCTGGCTCCTGGTACGTTTGTTAATCGGGCTTTATCGGCTGCACTTTGTACGGTTTTCAGTTTTAATTCTACTATTTGCACGGTGAATTTAGTTAATTCGTCCGATCGCGTGGTGGCGGCGACTCCCCCTGCTGTGGAAAGGAATATTGCGAATTGGTTGGTGCAGCGAGCTCCGGGTGAGTTTGATGATGCACCGAGTGTGCCATCTGGGAGTAATCCGCAGGTGCCGCCGTTTCCTCAAGATCCGGGGCCGAATCAGCCATTGCGTCCTGATTTTGATAATCCCAGTATTCCCCAGCCCAATCAAGCACAATCGAGAAATTATGATTTTACTGGACTCTGGGCATTTATAATCTACGCCTCTCCCTCTAACAGTAAGCCGTTTTCTTTAAATTTTATACAGGTTAATGACAACGGGAATGAATATGTTTCTTCTCTCTGTCAGAAAGATTGTAATAGCAATCAATTTCGAGCTAGTTCAGCTACTCATGTACCCCAAGAAAAATCACTAACAACAGATTATGAAAATCTTAATTTTGAAATATTGCCAAGTACAGATAATCAAGCAATGTGGGGCAAAATTTTAAATAAGACAACTGGAGAGTCGATTTATTTCACGATGGTTAAACTTATAAAAATAGCTGCCAAAAGCAATGAAAAACAACAATTTATGCAAGGAATTAATGAATCCAGGCTACAATTAGTAAATGCAAGTAATAGGAAGAACCAAACATCTATAGGCAGAAAACCAATAAAAATATATAGCTTATCATCCAAAACAGTGTCTAATTTATTAGTTTCAATTAATAGGATATATCAAACTATTACTAAGTTTTTTTCAAATCTAAAAACTAAAGATATGAAAATTCTTGTAGAGGGTAATCCGAAGCCAGGAGAAAGCGCTAATATTCTACTCAATGATATTTACGATCAGACCCCTGCTGAACAAAGACAAGAAAATCAAGGACCTTCAAATCAAAAAACTAGACCATCAGGAGGAAATACACCTTCTAATGGTAATAATCAAGGGGGAAAAAATTCGCAAGGGCACAACACAAATCAACAAACACAAGAGCAAACTTCTCAATCAAATAATAGATTGCTGAATGATGTAGGAAATTCTGAAAATACATTAGAACAAGGTAGTGGTTGGATTAAAGATATTAACAAAAACGGTCCTAAGTGGTTCGCTGCGTTCTTTGCGCCTATCTTAGGTTCTCTTTTTGGTACTATTTCAAATTCCAAAGCTGATGCAGCAGAAAATACACAAACACCGTCACCTCAACAAACTGCACAAAAACCAGAAACACAAAATTCACAGCAACCTCAAGATGATTGTAATGCCAACTCTAATCAAGGTGATAAACCTAAAAATTGGTCACTCGACTTACCTTGCTTTATGATGAAAAATGGACAGGCTCAGAGCAATGGCTACTGTCGAGAACGTACTAATGTAACAGAGCAAGGAAATTCAATCAGTGGACAAATTCCTTTAACAGTTAATGGGGCAAGAATGCAATGGTCTTTGAGTGGAAGCTTAAGTAGAATGGTAGCTAGTCCAACGGGGAATGAATGTGCGATTACTTTTGAAAATATCAGCCGTGTCACGAATGGAAATAAATTAGTTGCAATTAATGGAACGGCGAAAACTTGTGGTGTGTCAGGTTCTTTTCATATGCGAAATCTCAATCCTGATGATGCTCGATCTAAACAATCGTGTACTCCGGAACCTCCTATTTCTCAACCTAGTCAAGAAGATGGCATACCAATGATCATTGGTCCTTAACTGCTATCAATGAAGATGTTGTTATTCATAAAACCAATGAATACGGCACACATTACAATATGAAATTCTGGCTGAAAACCGAAATAGGTGAGTCTCTGATTCTAGCAGCTTGGATCGTCCGTTCAGGTGAAACTTTCCCCAGATTAACAAATTGTTATCCCGTCAAAAAGCGAGGCAAAAACAATGAAAATAATTAAAGACCTAGATATTGTTGCTTTAACAGAAGACATAGAAGCAACCCATTTTGAAACACAAGAAATCATTAAATTATCTAAAGGACAAGTAGGAACAGTTGTAATGGAATTTGATGGCAGTGCCTTTGAAGTAGAATTTTCTCATCCAGATGGCACAACTTATGCAATGGAGACGATTCCCGCCACAATGTTAATGCTTTTACATTATGAATTAGTAGAATCTATAAAAGCGGGTTAGCCAACTAATTTTGCCACCCATCAATAATCTCGATCGACAATCCCCACCTCACCGTTAAACTCAATTGATTCTTAATTTCTGGGTGGGGTGGGGGCGGGTTTTTATCATTTGTCGATGGTGTCAAATATCTAGGCGAACCCTTCGGCTACGCTCAGGGCATCGCCCGCCCCTAAAGGCTTTTCCAAAAAACAGGCGATCGCTGTGTCAATAGTAAAATTTACTTGGCTCGATCGCTCGTGCTCTAATCTAAAAATAATCTTTGTAATTACCAATTCAGGTCTTGCTAAAAATAATATATAATTTTTAGTCGCTCGTACTAATATTACAAAATCCAGTAAATGAAACTACCTAATGATACCATTATTGCTGAGACCAAAATAACTCAGTATTTGCTCAAGTTCTTAGCAGAAGATGATAAATCTTTGTTTCTTGCACAAGCCAACTATACCCAAGACAACTGGCAACAACTAGAAAAAGACTTAAGAGAACAAATTTTGCCTCTGGATGCAACACCAACCGAACAAACGCGCTATGGTAATAAGTATGAAATTCGCGGCACGTTAACTGGCCCTAACGGAAGAGGTCTGCCAGTAGTGACTGTTTGGATGACTGAGTTTCCCTCACAAAAAACCAAGTTTATTACCCTATATCCCAATAAGGAGGTATGAAAATGAAATTTCCCTTGTTTAAAAGAGTAGCATTACGAACAGATGTACCCAAGTACAAACTCTGTCGAGGAGATATTGCCACTATTGTTGAGCATCATCCCCACCCCGATGAGGATGGCTACAGTCTCGAAGTTTTTAATGCTTTAGGTGAAACTATAGCTGTAATTACCTTAGCTGAGTCGCAAATTGAACCGTTGATGTCTAATGAAGTTTTGCGTGTCAGGACTTTGACCGAGGCTGCATGAACAGTCGTGGACGCACGGGCGGTCAGAAACCGGGTTTGTTACCAAATCTGCGATGTTCCAACGAAGTATTTTCCTAAAAAAACCCGGTTTTTTGGCCCCAATGCGTCTAGGACTAAACGTAAACTTAAATAGGGCTTGCTGAAAAAGTCCACAAATCGAATCGAGGCGCCAAACAGCTTGAAAAATGGGAGATTCGGAGATGGGTTCCCAAATTTACTCCACAATTGTCCACCGAAATGCAAGGATTTTGAGCCAACAAAGGTCATAACGAGAGCACTTTTTTGTGTTTAAAAATCTTGAAACCCTTGGCATTCATAACTTCTAGTTCTATTCAGCAAGCCCTAAATAAAATTCAACGATGGTTAAAATATGTCATCACTAATCTTAACGCGCATTTTCCTCGCAACCGCAGCCGTCTTTGGATGTTTATCCGTTGCAGGCGGTGCTTTTGCCTCCCACGCTTTGAAAAGTCAATTGAGCGATCGAGCTTTAGCAATTTTTGAAACTGCAGCCCGATATCAAATGTACCACGCCCTAGCTCTATTGCTCGTAGCTTTACTATTAAGCCGCGCCCAAGAGTCTCAAACCTTTTTTGCAGTGGCTGGATGGGCTTTTATTGCCGGCACGATCGTTTTTTCAGGAAGTTTGTACGCCCTGAGTTTGACTGACATCAAATGGCTGGGTGCCATTACCCCGCTGGGCGGAGTTGCTTTTATTGTCGGTTGGGGATGTTTGGCCGTCGCAGCTTTCTCTTTCAAATAACCTGTTGCTAAATTTTGACAATAACTGCCAACAACCAACAACCAACTGCTTTCCTAACAACTGCCAACTAACAACTGACTAATTATCAAAGACATCGCTGGAAAACATCTCTGTCACAGTCCGCAAATAAGGTAAAAATACGATTAAATCTTCAGCAGGAAGCCGATCGGATATTTCCCAAAACAAAATCAGCAGCATATCCTGCACTAACTCCCAACTTACATGAAGTTTTGGGTAAAGCATCACGCACATTGGAAACAATTCTTGCTGTACCGGGCCAATGCTTTCTTCCAAAACGCACCAACACAAATAGCTTTGAAAAATCTCGACATCCCGCATACTAGAAATTTTTACATCGCGATCGCTCAAATAACCGCTGCTGCTGCGGTATCCTGGATGCTGGGAACTAGCTCGATCGTACACTGCACTAGCAATCTGAGTCGCGTGCTGCAACAAATGCTGAACCGCTAAGATAGCTTTTGAATTCGGTGGCTGATTCGCTGCAGCCTCGTTAATCTCTCCGTAGGGACTGTGCAGGTAGTCATCTACAACTTTTAAGTAGGGTGTAAATTCCGATCGCTCTGACTCCGAAAGACATCCTAACAAGATTTTGCTAGTATATTGAAACTCCAACGTCACAAATCCTAGCACTAAGGAATCTCTCTGTGAGTATTTCCGCCTCACTTTGACAATATCTTTTCCCACCAGCACTGACAAACGAGAAGCTGGTTCTCTATCGCCGTAAGCCTCTATTGCTTTGCGATATAAAGCGCGAGTGTCGGCCAAAATTTCTTCACGATCAATTAAGCTCGCATCGATCGCCTGCTGCTCTATTTGTCCCCCTAAAACAGCTTCTACTTTATTCCAAGCTATCTCGCTACCTACTTTTAGGGTATCTATCAATTTGTCAACAATTTGGACTCGATTTTCATCAAAATTATTTGACTGCGGGCTGTGGGGAATTTGCCGCGATGCTTGGTTTTCTCGTGCTTCGACTGTATTGTAATATTTTTTTGCCCAGCTAACTGCTAAGGAAGAAACGTTAACACCCCCCGCCTCGGGATTTTTTTGAATGTCAGATTCATTCATCCCCCGTGTTACAAAACTGTCGTCCTGTTGAATCTCGTTGGTTGCTGATAAAGACTTCAAATATACTTGTGAAATACTTGTCATGATAAACCTCGTTTTTTGATAAATTCGCACCCGATCGATTTCCTGATTTTTACAGTTGTTAACTACAATTTTCTCCATTTTGAGGCTAAAAGTCATCCGCCATTGTGCTTAAAACAGTAAGCTATTTAGCTTGACTGTCTGCATCTTTTATAGATTGCACGTTAATAGCGCTATTGATTGTGCGCTGGATCACAGGTAGATGGCGATCTTCATAGCCTTTTTCAAGCGTGGTGAGGAGTCAATCTATTTTAGATACTTCAGCTTACTTAGACTTGCTTCGACTTCGCGGGTTCCCAAGACGCGAGTGTGCAAGTCGCTCAGTAATAATTTTAGATTTTAGGTTTTAGAATTGGGGGATTTGGGGATTGAGAAATTAATCAATTGAGGGATACCTCATCAGTCTATTTTAGATTTTAGATTAGGGGATTTGGGGATTGAGAAATTGTTCAACTGAGGGATACCTCCTATGAGAGATAGAACTGCTATAGCCTTTGAAGCTCTCATATGAGGTACTATGCGGCATCGGGCATCGGGCATCGGGCATCGGGCATACCTCATAATGCTTGATAACCGCTATATACCTTAATTTTTTTCTCTAACTGTCAACTGTTTGCTGTCACCTGAAAAAGGGGAGTCTGTCAACCGATTTTTTGTGGTAAAAAAAGCTTAAAATAATTTCAACTTGTCTTAAAAGCTGAGAACTAAAGTTTCGTTGACCTTAAAAAAAACTGTTGCTTGAAAATTTTAATTTTTGTTATGGTTCGTTTTTGTAAATTCCTGCCTTCTCAAAGAATCTACTCTACATCACGCTATAACGATAACTTTGATTAATTTATTTCCTTCGGTGAAGCAAGAACTTTATTTTTAGCCTTGCGATTGTTAGAAAACAGTAACACATTCTAGGAGAGGCTTTTATAAATAAATAATTAAATTTATGATTTTAGTAAAATTTATGTGACAGTTCGCGATCGCCCTCGGACTAATTGATTCTGGGTTTTTTGATGAATCGCCCGCAACTTTTCCCCCTCTATTCGATCGCCCAACCAGCTTTCAAAACCCGAATTTAGATAAACTGGCGCGCCCAATATCAGATTTTACCAACTCTAGCTGCTTCGAGCCCTCTGCCAAAAGTCGGATCGGGCCCACACAAGGATAGGATCGGGTTGATTGGGCTTGGCGCGGGTATTCTTGCTGGCGATCGCTTCGGCGCACCTCAAAAAGACCGCGGCCACTACGTCTTTAAAGCTATGCCTTCGGGTAGGATTAGTAGGACGAGAGGAAGTGATAAAATGAGCGCCAGCAATTCAACAGAAATTAAGTTCGGAACCGATGGGTGGCGAGGATTGATTGCCCATGACTTTACTTTTGCCAACGTGCGAAAAGTCACTAGGGCGATCGCCAGTTACCTCGAAACCGCTTACACCAAAGACCGCCCAGTTCTAGTCTCCTACGATACCCGCTTTTTGGCAGACGAGTTCGCCCGCACGTCGGCGGAAATATTGGCAGATTTGGGATGGACTGTGCTTGTGGTCGATCGAGATTGTCCGACACCAGTCATCGCCTACAGCGCCAAGCATCTAAACTCCGCAGGCGCTTTGATGTTCACCGCATCGCACAATCCCGCACCTTACTGCGGCATCAAATACATCCCCGACTACGCCGGCCCGGCTACCCCAGAAATTACCGATACAATTGTGGCAAATATTGCTGGTGCTTCTGATGCGCCAGCAATCGGTAGCCACAACGATAAAATCTCCACTTTCGATCCGAAACCCGAATATCTGAAGTTTCTTTATGCCTCGATCGATGTGGAGCGGATTCGCTCTGCTAAGTTAAAGGTCAAGTACGACGCTCTCTATTCGACTTCTCGCGGTTATCTTGACGAAGTTTTGGAACACTGCGGCTGTGATGTCGAAAGTTTTCACACCTACCGCGACGTGCTGTTTGGTGGCGGAATGCCCGAACCCAAGGGCGAACAGTTAGTCGAGTTGGTGGAATCTGTTAAAAAAGATTCGGCTGATTTAGGTTTGGCCACCGATGGCGATGCCGATCGCTTTGGTATTGTTGATGAGTTGGGAAATGTCTTGACTCCAAACACTGTGCTGTTGCTCTTGGGCCGCCACTTGGTTAAGAATAAAGGCTTGACTGGGGCGATCGTCCGTACCGTCGCAACTACCCACTTGCTCGACAATATGGCCGCCAAATACGGTTTAACAATCTACGAAACCGCAGTCGGTTTTAAATACATCGGCGAAAAAATGCGGGAAACTGCGGTGCTCATCGGTGGCGAAGAGTCTGGCGGTTTGAGCGTTTTGGGTCACATCCCCGAAAAAGACGGGATTTTGGCTGATATGCTAGTTGCTGAGGCGATCGCCTACGAAGGCAAACCGCTTTCTCAGCTAGTCGAAGAAGCCATCAAGGAAGCCGACGGCCCCCTGTACAACAAACGCTTGGACTTGCACCTAGAGGAAGCTCACAAAGCAGCCGTTTTGGATTCTTTTACCAAGAATCCCCCCACGGAAATAGCGGGTATTGGCGTTAAGGAAATCGGCCGCAAAGACGGCATTAAACTTTATCTAGAAGACGGCGGTTGGGTACTGCTGCGGCCTTCGGGAACCGAACCTTTGATGCGCGTTTACATGGAAACCAATTCTGTGGAAAAAGAAACCAAAGTTGCTGAATACATGGAAAAGGTCATTTCCCATTTAGAACCTGCTTAATTTTCCACCTATTCCAATGCGGGGTTTTTTCCCTAGGCCTTGAGATTGTATGGTGCGCGCTGCGCGCACCTTAACCTTATCTAGGGCTTGAGTCCGTAGGGTGCGTCAGCAATCATCCGATCTGTGTTTAGCCAAGATTTTACAACTGACGCACCCTATTAAAACAACTAAAATTAATCATCGATACTGCTCGGCCAGTCATATATAGCCTTTCTCAAGCGTCGTGACGTATGCCTTATGCCCAATGCCCAATGCCCAATGCCGCATAGTACCTCATATGAGAGCTTGAAAGGCCATACTTGCAATACAGTCCGACTCGTTAAAATTTATTTTTATTTGTTTAAATTTTAAAAAAAAACCTCATTTTTTTTAGTATCTACTTGACTTTTCCTGATATTTTATTGTATATTATATAATAATGGGATGGTTGCAAAAATAATATTTTGACCCAGATTTCTATCATACAAAAAGTATATCAGCTAAATTGTTAGCTTGTCAAGCCTTTTATGAAAACAATTCCTCAGCTCGCCATTAGTTTTGTAGTAGCAATTTTGGCCAGCGCGATCGGCATAATCTCAGTACAGAACGCCGCCCCAGTATCCTTAAACTTTATCTTTTTTAAATCCATACAAATGCCCGTAGGATTAGTATTGGCGACGAGTATTAGTGCAGGACTGATCGGCGGTGCGCTGCTGCAACCGCTGTGGAACCTTTCTGAACCCCAAGGTTCGCGTTCCAACTTTCAGGCAAATTCACAGGACTCCGACACGGCAGAATATTAAGTTAATTTGTTGAATGCTTAGATTGAATACACCTGACCGTCAATCAACAGCCGAGTAATTCCCTTAGCTAGCAGGTAAGGCGCAGCTTTTTGCAGCATCCGGCCGTCAGGAATCTTGAAAACTCTTTGATTGCGAGTGGCAAATCGGCGCGCTACTCGGTGATTGTCAAATACTGGCAGGGTTTTTTCGCGAATTTCGATCGCCGGAATTTGACCGAGTTCGCCAAAAGCTTTCAAAGGTCTAGTGATTAACTCCGACGCCCGATCGACTACTAAATAGCAAATTTGGGGCACGAATGCTTCGCTTAAAGGCAAAACTTGAATCACCCCAGTAGCCCGAAACTCGCCCGAATCCCCCGACATCGAACCCAGCAGGCTGGCTTCAAACAGAGAATCTTCATCCTCTAAATCTTCGTCGAAATCGTCCGCGTCGTCATCATCTAAACCGTCCTCATCTAAATCGTCCTCATCTTCCTCGAAATCGCTAAAATCTTCACCCGCCACCTTTTCTGCTTCTAAAAGCACAGGTTGCTGTTCCCCATTCACAGCAGCGCTGTCGCTGCGATCGACATCGGTTGATAAAGTAGTATCTGGCAAAGCCGAAACCAAATCCGACTGGGCATTGGATAAAGAACGCTTTGTCGGAGTCGGCCTCGAATTTGAGGCTGATTTCGGGACCGGGACTGACTCCGACAGGGGGACACCTGCAGGATCGGTTTCGCCCTCAGCAGCCGCGGATGCAGTCTCATCTTTCGGTTCAGAAACTGTGCTGCTGGTGGAGGAACGCTTTTGTTTTTGCTGGACTAGAAATTCGTATTCCGACTCCGACAAAGCGCCCTGAATGATGCGCCTGACTGTCGAACTACTTACTCCGTAGCGCTTTGCTAGAGTGATAGTATTCTCGTCCGACTGTCGGTACAGCCGCAGGAGTTCCCGTTTGTCTGAATCGGAGAGTTTTGTAGGCGTCATGCCAAGTTTTCCAGCAAAAAAATGTGAAAAAACGCAGGAAGTGCGATCGGCGAACTGTGATTTTTCATTTGTGATTTCAAGTTGAGAGAGGCAGGCGAGCGTAAAAAAGCTTTCGCCTCCCCATCTCTTGTTTCGGACATCCCAGTCTCCAATCGCTACGCAGCGCGGCGACTCCGCCTGCTCTGGCGAGAACGGGTTGAGATGTCATGTTCCAAGATAGCTCCTATTCCGAACAGGATGGCGCTGAAAACAAAAAAGACTTCCAGCAAACTACCGCTTTGATAACTACCCTCAGCCTGAGTATCGCGCCATTTAAAGTACATATCTGCGACGTAAAGCGAAAAAGTTGCAGCCGCAATCATTCGCCAAGATTGCGAAAAACGTCCTCCCCAAAACGCCAGCAGCAGTGCAGTAGCGATAATCAGCAGGAAAACGTCCCCGACGATGTAAAACAAATTGATTGCATAGGCGTAAGGCGACAGTATTTTGTCAAGTGCTACAATCCATCCTGGAGCTTTAGTTGGTTCTACTGCTTCTTCAGGTGCCTCTACAGCAGCGGCCGCAGCCGCTCCTTTTGTCTTTGACTTGGACGAATCCAAAGCAGGGGCGGAGGCTGTTGGTTGGGTTGCTGGATCGGTTTCTGTTAATATTTCTAGACTCGGTGGCGGAGCCATTCCTAGCTGCGCTCTCCAAGAGTTTGGTGCCGCAACCCAGATAGCTACGGCAATTCCGAAGGCTGCAATTCCTGCTAACAAACCCCACTGCCAAATTTCTAAATTCAGCCGCTTTGAAGTCACGGCGGCAACCATGCCCCCAATCAGTAGCACGTAACTGCCCAAATAAAAGGCATCGGCTGGGGAAACATCCGGGTTTAACTCGAAATAGAGTTCCCAAATCCCGAACAGCACTCCGCCTATAAAATAGAAGAGCATCCCTAGACCAATGCCCAGCCAAACGTTGCGCCCGCTGACCATGTGCGGGCTTTGCCAGTTTCTAAAACAAACTAAAGCTGCTCCTAGGTATGCTCCGCATTCAAAAACATAGGTGCCGATCGAGTACCAAAGAGGTAAGCCCTCTTCTGGTGAGAGGGGAACGCTGAACAGCAAAAAGAACAGCAGTGCCATTACAGCCCAGACAATGCCCACAATTACTAGGGTCTGAGCTGACAGTAAAGATGCAGATGTAGATGACTTTTCTGAAGTGCTACTCATAGGGATTTCACGAAACCTAACTAGCGGTTGAACCCACCCCATCTCAATTTGTGATTGTAGATGAGGATTCTTTCGCCAAATAACCTTTGTCTGACGCTCCCGGAAAAACTGGCGTCCTCAGCGTGCCGTCGGGACTTTTGCCCTCGTACACTAAGAGAAAGACTAAGCAAGAATAATATCTATTTACTAATTCGAGGAATTAGTTGTTAGTCGATCTTTTGTCCGGAAATAATAATAAATGATAGAAGTAAGGTCTGTGTCTTCACCATTAAGGCTTTTACAGTACCAAATCCATCTCTGAAATCATACCCTCAAATGTTGCTGTCTCTGTTTTTTTTGTTTCGCACTACCCCAATCAGATCGATGATTGTGAGTGGGGACTGCGATCGAAATTTAGTTAAATTGCTAGACTGTAGGTGGCACCAAAACCGACTCAACAATTTGGTTGTTCGTACAAGTTGGCATTCCCACGTGTATATCCCGTACCCCCTACAGTGCAATTATCTCAGCTTAATTATCTGCTGCCAATTGTCTGAGCAATTGTCAAAGATTGTTTATGCTGCAATCCATAACTTGTTGAGGGCTGATTGTTTCAGCCAATCTAAAAATTGAGTGCGCTCCGGTGCTGGCATATCTTGCAGTACATCGCTCACTCCCTCAGCGAAGCCCGTATCGCCAAAATATGATTTGCCCAAACGGTGGAGTTCTTGCAATAAGGTTTTGAGATGTTGCTCTTGCCAAGGGGGCACCTTATGATTTTGCAAGGGACTAACGGTCAGCCAATTTTTGATCGCATCAGCCGAGTCTGCCTGGGGGAAGTTGCCCTGCTGAAATATCTTGGCGATATCTTTCTGAAACGATGCGGCTTGCCTTGCGCCTAAGAGGTCTTCTACATCGAAGTAAACAGCTTGGAGCAGCAGCAGGCAACCCTGCGCGAACAGCGGTGATGATGCAGATTCTGTACCTGCTTGTTCTTCACCCGCAAGCTGATCTAAACGGACTTTTCCCCAGACGCTATACCTATCCGGCTCTTCTAGCAGAACGCAGGCTTTGCCTCGATTGTCGGTTAAGTCCCGCCACAAGGCTCTGGCGTCTTCTGCTTGTTTGCCGTTGAAGGCGCTGATCAGGCGAAAAGTCTGCCCCTGATAATTGAGAATGGGAATTTGTTGATCCCGTTTTGGATGTTGATAATTGGTTATTTCAACGTCCTGCCGTTTCAGAATAAACATGACACTGCGATTTGACTCCTGTCATGGCCGAGGTGCTGTGCTTGTGAGGTTCCCCTAGCCTTTAGGTTTGGGGATTCTTGATTTAATGAGTCCACTTACATTAGCAGGATTGCCCTCCTCAAGCGTTGCGATCCTTTTTTTGCTAACTAATGCTAACAAATTTCTCAGTTGAGATTGTTTCTCAACCATGGCGTTTCAACTAATGCACTAAGGAAAAAATTCCCCGCGCACCAGGGAATGCTGTACTGGCAACGCTTGATTTTCGCGATCGTACCGATCGGGCGATCGACTATTTTGCTTTGATGTCGTAGAGGAACCTTATATATTGGCTCCGTACCATCAGGGATTTGCACCTGAGTCTTTCACTCCTAGTTCTACCACATTTTGATCAAATATCAAGTTGAGCCGAATGTTACCAAACATCGCTCATGAGCGATAAGTTAGTCACCGAGGATCGACTTGTGACTCAAATCCAGAGACTAGATCTGGTTTTTTGGTAATACGATCGCTCCTATCGTCTCGGTTTTTGACATTGAGGGCGATCGCCCTTGATGCCCTATTTTTGTAGATCAAACCGATTTCTGGATAAATTATCAGATATTTACTTGCTCGATCGCACACTGCACCGATACAATAATGTTGTTAGCGATTTTTGAGTTGGGTGCGTAACTCAGTTGGATAGAGTAGCTGCCTTCTAAGCAGCGAGCCGCAGGTTCAAGTCCTGCCGTACCCGTTAAAACAACACTATACACAGCAATGCTTTCAGACGTTTTCGATTTGAATGGCGAGACTGGTTCAAACCTTGTTTGTCCTGCATTTGTTCCGAATTCGGTCATCCCGCACTAAGTCAAATCTGTAAAAAAGTCCCGCCGGCCCAACTGCTACCCATTTTCCCGCTTCCCGATCGACACTACTCATCTCCGCATCTGTTGGTCGCCGTCGGTGTATTATCATAAAAAAACCATCGTGTCAATAGCCTGTCGCTGGCAAAGTTAAAACAGCGACCGCTGTTGTGGGCCGAGTAGCCCTCAAGAGTTATCCTTAGTTCAGGCTAGTTTCCGACAGGTTTGGATAATGATCCCAGCAAATATATTGTATATTCCCCAAGATTTAATGCTATTGCCCTACGACACCGCGATCGATCGATTAAAGCCCCTATTAGCCCAAGCAACCGGAATGCCACTAATTGCATCGGACAATACGGCAACAATTGCACTCTTATTGCTTTCTGTGGGAATTCTGGGTTGGGGATTTTATCGCGCCAGAGATCAAGGCAAACTAGGAATTTTGGCTTGGTTGCAGTCAGTGGCGCTGATGACTCCTTGGCTGCTGTTCTTTGGTTTGTTCGCCGCCGGGATTTACCTCAATCTAGTGGCAGTATTGTTGCTGCTGGTGGCATCCACAGGATTATACATTTATCTGGGCCGGCAATTGCGTCAGGCTGCCTTGGATGCAGTGCTAAAGTCGCGCGATACTGCCCAAGAAAAGCCCCAAACCGATGGTTTCTCGCCCCCCGACTCGCAGCCGACATCAGCCAAAGAAACGATTAAAACCGTCACCTCGCCACCAGGAACCAATGAAGTAGAAATAATTCCTGTTCCTGTTGAAGACCTCAAGGCAATTCAAGGCATTTTTGGCATTGATACTTTCTTTGCCACAGAAACAATTCCCTATCAAGATGGGGTAATCTTGAAAGGCAATCTCCGGGGAGACCCCGAACAAGTACACTCGCGTTTGACCGCAAGTTTGCAAGCAAGATTAAACGATCGCTACCGCCTATTTTTAGTAGACAATCAGGACGAAAAGCCGGTAGTTATTATCTTGCCAAGCACAAATGACCCGCAGCCAACTACCGTATCTCAAAAAATCCTAGCAGTCGTGCTGCTGCTGGCAACAATTGCTACTAGCTTGGAAACTGGCGGTTTGCTGCTAGGTTTCGATTTCTTTGGTTCGCCGCATCGATATCTAGAAGTTCTGCCAGTGGCGGCGGGAATTTGGGCGGTTTTAGGATCGGGAGAAATTGCTCGCCGAGTGGTAGCAAATAAATACAATGTTGGTTTGAGTTGGCCGTTTTTTATACCAACTTTGCAAATAGGTTCTTTTGGGGCGATCGAACGTTTTGAGTCGCTGCTTCCCAACCGTAAAGTTTTGTTTGATATCGCTTTTGCCGGATCGGCGGCTGGCGGAATAGTTTCTCTCCTAATGCTGATTACAGGTTTGCTGCTTTCTCACCCCGGCAGTTTGTTTCAAATTCCTGCAGAATATTTCAAGGGCTCGGTTTTGGTGGGGGCTTTGGCAAAAGTGGTGTTGGGTTCGGCTTTGCTGCAGCCGATTGTTGACGTTCACCCACTGGTAGTTATCGGTTGGTTGGGCTTGGTAATCGTGGCGCTTAATTTGATGCCTGCAGGACAGTTGGATGGGGGTAGAATTATACAAGCAATCTACGGCCGCAAAATTGCCAGTCGCGCGACTTTGGCGACGTTTGTAGTGCTGGCGATCGCTTCTTTAGTTAATCCCTTGGCTCTATATTGGGCGATCGTGATTCTGATTTTACAGCGGAATCTGGAGCGGCCGAGCCTCAACGAACTGACTGAGCCTGATGACGCTCGTGCGGCTTTGGGTTTGCTAGCTTTGTTTTTGATGATTGCTGCGCTTTTACCCTTGACTCCGGCTTTGGCCGGCCGTTTGGGAATCGGGAACTAACAGCAGCCGCCGGTCTTTGGTAACAGACTCTGGCGTTGCAGTAAATTAGTCAAATCTAGGAATTGGGCGATCGAACTGGGGAACTGAAGGCGACGGTATTCCTAACTACTAATTTCCAATTAAGGGCGCGGCCCCTAGCAATTTATCTTTTACCGAAAGTAGATTTTTGAACAACCCAAAATTTGTTTAAACTCGATCGAGTTTAAATAACTTATCTGAACATCTAGGATAAAGTCATGGCTAATCAACTTCCTCCTATATTGGTAACTTTTGATGCAGATGTTTTGATGGCTGGCAGAACCCAAGTTTGGCAAGAATATGCCAAGGTGGGAACTTGCTATATCCCGGAAGTAGTGTACGACGAAATAGATCGTCTTACCGGCGAAGCGGTGGAACCGGCTATCGAACAAATCGCTAAGGAATTTATGCGCTTTTTTGCCGAAAGCGGCTGGATTGCAACTGACGCTCAAGAGACGCACCGAGGTCTTGAACCTTCGATCAAAAATCAAAGCAAGCAAGCAATGCTCGTGGTGGCGACGGCTCAGTGCGTTTACGGTTTGGCTCAGGAACACCCGGAGGCTTTGTTGATTTTTGTGTCAAACAGCCAGCCTCTACTGAAGCGGCTGGCTTCTGTCGGGGCTGCGAATCTCTGCGGGATTACCGGGGCGATGCTGTTAAATTGGGCGAGGAAAGGGGAACGCCCGCCGGCGGTGACTCAGCAATTGCAAAGCTTGATGCGTACCCTCGCCGATCGCCAATCGACTCAGCGCTCTAACAGCAGAATTCAGGATGTTGCTGTCGGTAAAACCGGGACTTCTGCTAGCAAGTTCACGGGGATGCGCGGCACTTCTGAGTTGAATTCGCCGATCGCTTCTACTAAAACTAATCACACGGGTTTCACTGGGAACCGCAGTGCGACTCCGCGCGCCAAAAAGCCGCCCCGCATTCGCGAGGAGTCGAGAGATTACGAGCCGGCTGTATATCGGATGAAAAATATTACGCCACCTAAAAAAAGAAATAGCAGTTTTTTGTCTGGTGCGTTCAATTTTTTGGGAGCGTTATTTTTCTTGACGGTGGCGGTGGGTATTTTGTGGCGAGTATTTGATGTTAAGGGTTTTAGAAAAACTTTTGTGCCCGCTCTACCGCAGCCCGTGCAACAATTTGTTAAGTCTATCGACCCCAAGTAATCGACAGTGTCACTCTTTTAACAATGTTGAACAGGAACGAAATAATTGGTCAATTTGCCTATATTATTGCGAGTTGTGCCTATGCTTTAGTGTTTTTTGTGCTTCTTCCCTTCACACAGTATGATACGCCACCGGTTTGGATTGTGGCAATGGCGATCGTCCTGATTGTAGCAATGAATTGGCTGCTGTCTTCATCGTTGCTAGCTGGGTGGAGTTGGGTGGCTGCATTATTTGCTTGTCAGCTCGTACTGATATTTTTTGGTATCGTGTTTCTGGGAGATGGGCTGGTACTGCCAAGTTGTTTGTTTTTCGGAACTATGGTACTAGGAGTTGCGAGCGTTTATACCAATTTCTTGCCACAAAAAACTCTGCTAATGGTGGGTTTGTTGACGGTATTTTTTATGGCTTCAATGTACTTATCTGTGATTGGTGGCTATGTGCTCAAAGGCAAAAATCCGTTTCATGGTTCTTCTACCCAGATGCAGCCGCTGTTGAATCAAAAAGTAGAAATTATCACCGACAATCCCAAACAATTGTATTTGAATGGCAGAACTGGGGAACTCACGCATATTAACCGTTATGAGGTGACAGTGAAGCTAGATGATGAGACATTGATCTGGCCTTATGTCTATGTTTGGTGGCAGGATATCCAGGCGGCTAACGAACAGAAACCTTCAACAGTTGAGAGTTGAAGCAAATATGGGTTCTTAGTCTTTAACAACGCTGAAAAACTTGGTTTCACCCGCCCTAGTGTGTCATATCAATTCCGGTAACACCGGAATGATTTTAACTGTTAACTGTTAACTGTTAACAGTGAATTGACTATTCCGATTGTTGACAGACAATTTAAAGCCAAATTAGATCGCCAGCATTGTCCACTGCATTAACTGCTGCCACTCAGCAGATTGAGCTAATAAATCTGCATCGAATTCATTCCCCGCATCCCGCGAAAATTCTGCAAAACAGTCCGCCCAATTAATTACTGTTTCCACAGGCAAATAAGGCGTATAATTCCAAGAACGCTGCAAAAACTCTACCATTTCAACAGAATGCCCGGTACGGTACAAATACCAAGCAATCCAAACTAAGGTACTGTACTTGATTTGCTTTTCCAACAAACGTATTTTATCGGGCAATTCGGGGCGGGCAAAAAAATTGTCCGTGACGGCTGCGAGGGATTTAGCCTGCGGTAAACCTTTGTACATGGCGCTTTGTTCGTGCTGGCGGTAGCAAACAGTTATTTGCTGCAGCCAATCTGCTTCGCATCCCATTAAGGCTAAACGCAGCACTAAATCTGTATCTTCTGCTGGGGGAAATCGAGGGTCAAATCCGCCGGCGCGCTCTAACCAATGGCGGCGAAATACCATCGCGCTAGGTAATACTGGTTTCCACCGCAGCCACATTTCTAAGTCTAATTTAGGGACGTTTTGCCAGGGTTTTACATCTTTTATGGGTTCGCCTGTACTGTTGACTTGACGCCAGCCACTGTGGACTATTCCTAGATTTGGTTGCGCTGCAAATATAGCGATTTGTGCTGCTAATTTGTGGGGTAAAAAGTAGTCATCTGCATCGAGAAAGGCGATGAATTCTCCTCGGGCTAGCTCAATACCGCGATTTCGGGCGATGGAAACTCCTTGATTTTGTTGGTGAATGTAACGAATTCGATCGCCATATTGCTCCAAAATTAATCTGGTGTCGTCTCGGGAACCGTCGTCTACTACAATAATTTCCCAGTCTGTATAGGTTTGGTGCAGCACGCTATCTACGGCTTGGCAGATGTAAGCTGCACAGTTGTAAGCCGGAATTACCACGCTTACCTGCGGGGTTCGATCGCTCATAGTTAAAATATTAAGTTTGATGGATTATAGCAATTCCAGCGAAAAATAAGGTATTGATTCCTCAATCCCTCAATCCGTCAATCTCTGATGATGTTAACCGCAGATTTCAAGGTTACAAACACTGATGGACGCAGATACATTCAATTTTGTTTGCGATTGAGTGCAACTCAAGTCTCATGACTGATGACTGTCACGGTTGAGAGCTTGCTTGCGGCCTAAATGATTGTAGAGTGCGCCTGAGGCTGATCCGCGCGATCGGCAGCGATACTTTTTAAGCAGAATTTTGGTTCAAGAATTTACTAAGGTAAGTTGGTGCGAATTGAGTAAATCGTGGTGGCGCGTGGCTAAAGGGCTGCGATCGCCTTTTGCCTTCAAATACTTATCAGCTATTTGCACAACCTGTTCTGGACTCGCAGGCTTGCTCAAAAAATCGGAAGCACCTGTTAATTTTGCTCGCGTGCGGTCAATTATACTGGCTTGACCTGTCAAAAACACGATCGGAGTTTCGCGAAAAGCCGGTGTTTTTCGCAAAAAATTGCACAAAGCAAAGCCGCTTGTATTCGGCATCACTAAGTCCATAAAAATTAAATCAGGCTTGTGTTTGGCAATAATGCCCACTCCCTGCATCGGGTCTTGAATTTTTAGGACTCGATACCCTGCCGGCAATAAAATTTGCTCTAAAAATTCGCAGACTGTGGGACTGTCATCGATACAAGCAATCAAAGGGCGACCGGGGCGGGCGATCGCAGCGGCAAGGCGCCACTGTTCGATCGGCGATGGTAAATCTGGTACTGTGCGGAAATTTACTAAACCTTGCTTGATGTAATTAACTAAAGCGCGAGTTGCCACTGTGACGCACTGTTTTTTCTTAAATGCAATATCCCAAAGAGTATTTTCGCCGTTAAAGACGTTAGCCAAAGCCATCAAAGAATTAGAACTAAATCGATTTTTCTGCAATTCGGCGGACGCTTTTAAAAGCGGTGCTTGTTCTGGATCTACCAGCCACAGACCCATTGCTTTCCACTGCTGCCAAATTTGTTCTGTAGAACACAAAATTTGCTCTACTTCCGTTACGGACAGCATCAAAGTAGAGATAACTTTAGAAAAATATTTTGAAGAGGGACGCCACTCCCGGCGCAAACCCGATTGACCGATCAGAGCAAAGAACACTTCGGAAATGCTGCTGCGGACGATCGCCTTAGCTTGTTCCAGGCTCATTTCGCTGTCTGCTATCCCTCGTTGAAGCAGTTGATATTCCCAAAGTTCCCCAGCATCAAGGTCTCTAAGATCGACTTGAAAGTTGCGACAGTGTTGCCCGATCGCCCTGTACCAGCGCCTCGCCCTGTGCGATCCTCCTGTAGCATAAACCAAACAACCCTGAAAAAAGTAAAGTTGCCACTGTTGTTCCCCTTGTTCTAACAGGAGTTTTCCAGTTGCTTGTTTTTGGCCGAGCACGGCCATAGTATGGGACAACATTTTGTATCCGATTGCGGTAGCAGACATATCAACTCGCATCCCCTGTACTCTGTTTGTACCATTATATAGCTGCTGAGTTGTGAACAATAACAGTAATATTACTGAATTTTATTCATTAAAAAAAACTTTGTGCTGCGAATTTAACCGCATCATATCATGTCAGATCGATGACCATAACCAAAACGAATATGTGCCGACAAGAGTACCCAATCGATCGAGCGTACTCTTGTCGGCACCGATCCAATTTTGTTGTTATCAATACACCATACCCAGGATCGGGTCGGGGTATCAATCCCCTAGAATAATGCAACTCCTTTGCCCTGGTTGGAAACCCTTAATTCATCAGCCATTTTCAATTGTTCAATTTCAAACTTGGAGGGCGACTTGTCCGAGGAGCGTAGCCGAAGGAAGTCGAAGTATTTCAAATGGTATAATTCCCCTCGGGAGTGTTAGCCATGAGGGTGCAAAGCCTCTCGATCGCACTAATTAATAGCTAAAATTATGCTGACAACTAAAAATTAATTTTCCTCGTTATCCTTGGGAGGTACTGGATCGTAACCCCCAGGATGAAAAGGATGACAGCGCAAAATCCGCTTAACGGCCATTGAACTGCCGCGGAGTGTCCCAAATTTTTCTATGGCTTCGATCGCGTATTGCGAACAAGTGGGCTGAAACCTACAGGCGTTAGGTAAGTAAGGAGAAATCACCATTTTGTAGCATCGAATTAATCCGATCGGCAATGCTTTCACAATTTTCACCTCAGCGCTGGATTAAGTTAATCGCAAAATCTTGTCCCATACCGCTGAAAGCTAGGTTAATCCACAACATCCCCAGCGGTTTCCGCAATCGATCTTGCTTGAGTTCCCCGACATCTACAACTTCAAATCCGATGTTTTGCGCGAGATTAGTGACAATTTTCTTGGCATCTATATTGTCTCCGCAAATAAAAGCGGTTGCTGTTTGCGAACAGAAGTGCAAATTTTTTAAACAGCTTGCGCTGATGTTGTTAAAAGCTTTCACAACTTGCGATCCGATCGCCCATTTTGCAATTTCTTCTGCCGCCGAAGTTGTGTGTCCGATTGTCAGTCCTGCAGCAAGTCCAGCGGGTGTCAGCTCGATCGGATTTGTAGCGTTAATAATAATTTTTCCAGTCACATCTCCCGCAGCGGCGATCGCCTCTTGCGTGCCATTCCAAGGCGTTGCTAAGATAAAAAATTGACCGTTACTGGCAGATTCTACAAGGCTAGTGGCTCGTGCATTTCCTATTGTAGAAGCTACAGCAGACTGTACTTTTGCGCTCTGCGGATCTCTGACACCAAATACAACCGAGTGACCTTTTTGACTTAAAATTCGTCCCAGAGTTCCGCCAACATTTCCCGCGCCAATTATACCTATTTTCATTTTTACCTCTTGGATAACTAAAGCACAATTTGAGGAGACAATATGGTACTTGTTTCTGAGGAAGCTACTTGACCGATACCTAAGAATTTACCATTTGTATCGTAAACTTGCAAGGGATAGGGAGGTTGGGGTATTAAGTTTAAGTTTGCGGGGGAATTGTTCTGTGTTTCCTGCGGTGTTATTGTTTCGGGAATGGGGAGGCGCTGTCCTTGAAACCAGCGTTTGGTATATTCAGGAGAAAGGACGATCGCGCCTAGGTGTCCCAAAACCACCGAGGGCAAAATCGGGCTGAATGTATTCTCCTGTATTTGCTGTTCCAATTCTGCAAAAGTGAGACTTTGGTCGATCGAGAAACCGCTGCTTTCGGTACGAGTCAAACTAGCCAAAGTACCGCCTGCATTCAACAGTGCACCCAAGTCCCGCGCGATCGCCCGAATGTAAGTACCTGGCCCGCAGGCGATCGACAAATCCAACTCAGGAAAATCCCCCGGCCGCCAATCCAAGATTTCCAGCCGAAAAACCTCAACATTTCTAGCAGCCACTTCCAGAGTTTCGCCTTTTCTAGCTAACTCATAAAGACGTTTTCCTCCCACCTGAACCGCACTAAAACTCGGCGGAAACTGCTCAATTTTTCCCAGAAAATTCGGCAGTGCAGCTTGGACTTTTTCTAAACTCAAATCCGGCACAGGTTGAGAATGGATGATTTCTCCTTCTAAATCGTCGGTAGCGGTACTTAAACCAAACCGAATCGTACCTCGGTAAGCTTTATGGTGTTGGAGAAATTGCAGCAGTCTGGTTGCTTTACCCAGGGCGATCGGCAAAACGCCAGTCACCGCAGGATCGAGGGTTCCTCCGTGTCCGACTCGCTTGAGTTGCAATATTCGGCGCACTCGCCCCACGCAGTCGTGAGATGTCATGCCCGCAGGTTTGTTAAGATTGAGAAAACCGTCTATAGTCATTTGTCAGTTGGCAGTTGTTAGTTGGCAGTTGTTAGTTGGCAGTTGGCAGTTGTTAGTTGTTAGTTGTTAGTTGGTAGTTGTCAGTGGTTAGTTGGCAGTTGTTAGTTGTTAGTTATTTTAGCCTGAGCGAAGTCGAATAATCGTTATCAATTATTAGCATTTTATGGGTCAGTTTTAGCTAATAATACATGATAAAAATGAACAAAAAAAGCAAGAATTACCCTTATCTATTAGTCATAAATCAATAGATATTAGCATTGTTTAGGGTAATATTAGCTAATAACATATGATACAAGTAACTAGAAAAAAGGCAAAATCTGCCCTCTAATTCATCATTCATTATTCACCATTCATCCGTCACTGGTCATTGGTCAGAAGGAAGTTCGGCAACGGATTTTTTGACAAGTTTCAGGAATAGATGGAAGAAGGTAGAAGGAAGTTGAAAAGTTTTGAGATATCTTGGTTACTGACAACGCCCAAGCCTTACCTGAGTTGAAAACTTCAACATTAAAAACTTCAGATTCAAAAGTACCCGCAAGCTTAATTCCCAATTACCAATTCCCGATTATCGATTCCCAATTAAAAAATAAAGTCCGCCCTAGGGATAGAAGTAACTCCCAATACAGTAGCCAGAATTTCCTTGCTGCTTGTAATTTGAATAATTGTACTCGTCGAAGTTCCAGATCCAGCGAAAATATTGAGTTCGCCAAAGGTGAGGCCGGCACTCAAGCGAATTTTATCAGTACCAACAGTAAAATCGGTAATCACATCGCCATCTGCAAAACGCCCGATCGCAAAAGTATCATTTCCAGCGCCGCCAGTTAAAGTATCTCTGCCGCGATCGCCCGACAAACAATCATCGCCAATACCGCCAAACAGCGAGTCGTCACCAGTACCCCCAAACAGGGTATCATCGCCCGCGCCGCCCAACAAAGTATCGCTATCTTGGTTGCCAAATAGCAAATCATTGCCCTCGTCGCCGCTTGCCGAGTCAGCACCTTTGCCGCCGTAGACAGTATCGTCGCCCGCGTTGCCGAAAACGCTGTCGCGGGCTGAACCGCCAAACAGCAAATCATTGCCCGCGTCGCCTGTAATTGAGTCGTCGCCGTCGCCGCCGTAGAGGGAATCGTTTCCCCCCAAGCCGAAAATGCTGTCAGCCCCGCCCAAACCGAATATCAAGTCTGCGCCCCCAGTACCGCTGAGGGAGTCGGGGCCGCTGGTGCCATTCTTGGCCTTCACTGACCCTCCGGGGCTGGTACCACCGCTGGAGGGGGTTGGAGTTGTGATGATGATAATGTTAGGTACTGCTGATGGCATGATTTGGCACAGTGGTAGAAATTTGCCATTCTAACTTAGCTTAAAAGCCGGAGTTATCAGCTCGTCAACCGCCGAAATTAGAAATATCCATCGCACCTGCGACAGCATAAGATTCGCACAAAAAGCCCTGCACCATGGAGCCGTCCTCCAACATTAGCGTACCGATTCCCAGCGGCCACTTAATTTGAGCGACAAATCGGCCCAAAGTTGCGATCGACCACTCCCAAACTTCGACGTTGGTAAAAGCAGCGGGAACCCCCCGCGATCCTGCGGTATCGGTATCCAGAGTATTTTGGGTGCGATCGGTCTTCTTTTGTTATTGGAGAGGGGATGGGGCGATCGCTATTTGATTATTAACAGATAGATGTAGGGTGCATCACCTGTGATATCGTTTCCGCTTGTATCGGAATGATTTAACCTTATTAGTACGCAGAGTACACAGAGTCCGAGAATATATATCTGAATCATTCCGATGCTACCGGATTTGATATGACAGATAGTTTGGGCAAAAAATGCCAAAGTGACGCACCATGCAAAATATTTAATTAATAAATAGAGTGACCGCAGATAACAGACAGATAAACGCAGATAACTTCAAGAGAGGAGAGTGCATGAGTGCAAGAGGTTTCATAATTTTTTTTTAATCGCACTTCTGAACTTCTATCTCAACGATCGCATAAAAGCATTCAGCGCATCATATTGATCTGCCATCCGCGAATAAAACTCGATCGCAAGAACTTACCCATTAGACCAAAGAAACCGGGTTTTTTAGCTAATCTGTGGACTATAACGAAAAATTTTCGTAAAACCCGGTTTTTGACCACCCGTGCGTAAGTGCTAATACAAATACAGAATTTTCCCCAAACAAAAAGCGCCCCTATTTCTAGGAGCGCTTTTTGTAATCTCAGACTAAAACTTAGCCGTTGATAGA